>NZ_SJPW01000004.1:0-94271 GCF_007860125.1 Rubripirellula tenax | reverse complement strand
TCCTCCATCTTTACCCCAATGTTCGGCATCACGCCCGACTCAGAGCAGGAGCCGTATGAGGGAAAACTTCACGTACGGATCTGTGCGGGGGGCTGCCGGCGACGGCAGTCCCTACCGCGATTCCACTTCGGTTACGGTCCACTTCGGTCACGCCCGCAATTTGGCTGTCACGAGCGGTTTCCTCAATTAAATTTTTCCGTCCAGGCCCATTTGGTAGTACTTGTGGGTGATCTTGTCTTGGTTTTCTAGTAGCCAATCGATCGACGGTTGATGGTTCATTGCTTTGTGAATCGCTTGTGCCATCGCTTTGCGGTGGATGTCGAACAACGCTTTGTGGTCCAACTTGTCGTCGTCGATCACGCCTGGGTTCAACCAAACACTACAGATGATTCCCAGTTCGTTCACTCGATCTTTGGGTAAGTCACCCGCGCGGACTGCATCCAACACGCCATTGGCGATCGCAGCTTGGACGGTGCCCATCAGGATATTGGTGTAGCGACTGTTGTTGACAGTGACTTTGCTAACGCAAAGCGTGACGGGTCGGACTTGGATGTCCGTGTTCAAGATCGCGAAGACCTTCGAGTGGCCCTTCGATTGATCGCCGGTGAGCGTTGCCAGCGCGATACCCACGGGGCCGTCCAATTCGCCAATCACGACTTCCGGTTCCGCAGCCGTAAAAGGAGGGCCGCCAGCTACGAGAGCTTCACCCGTTCGAAGAATAATGCGTTCAGACATCAACAAGTCATCCAATTCAAGGGAGCGAAAAATAGTGGAGAGTGAATGCTTTCTGGAAAAACAGCGAAGCAAAGGCGCTGATACTTGGGTGGAAAACTGCGTCCCGCGTTCTGGGCAATTTTGAATCGATCAACCGACCCGTGGACGGTTGTGTGCAACCGCTAGGTAGGGTGTACAAAGCTGAGGTGCATCGCGCAATGGCTGCAATTCAAGAAGTCGACCTTTTCTCGCGAGAGCGTTCCAAAGATCGGGTGCTTTGCCAGCGGACCGTTCGATTTGTAGTTTTCGACGGACTCGCGTAGATGCGTCAATGCCTGTTGAACGTCGACGTCACCAGCGGGCCAGAAGAAAGATTCGGCGTCTTGGGGTAATTTGAATCCCGGTTTGACTGGCCCGTTTAAAATGATGTGCTTCATCACGGGCATCACCAACCGCATGATGAGCGGCGGACGGGGAGGCGTGATCTTGCCGGTGGCCATGTCGTGGGTCAGCGCCAGGTGCTCAAGAATCTGCCCGAAGCTGTGCTTTCCCGTGGTGCGTGTCGCGCCGCCGGCAAGGTTCGTCGCATCGGCGACGGCCTCGTCCAATGAGTTGAATTGCAAGTCGCGTCGTTCGGGTGTGTTTGCCATCGGTCGGGTTGCTGGGTATGCGACAGTGTTTGTAAGGAATGATCGGAAATAAGTGTCCGACCCCTTTCGTGCGAAGCACCCGAAGGGCAGGTGCCCGGCAAAAGGGGGTGGACACTTATTTCTCGCACGCATTCTAAGGAAAGCATCCGACGCGTGAAACCGTCGCAAACCGCATGCGTTTTGAAACAACGACAACAATCGCTGGTACAGCCTAGAATAGGCTCCTCCATTCGGCCTGCCAGACGTTCACGTTACCCACAAAGCGATCGCCCATGCCCAAAGAAAATCGCTCGAACAAAACTCTCGTCATGATCGTGCGTCGCCTTGGATATTCGGTTTTTGTCGCCGGATCGTTTTTGGCGGGCAATCGTTTGACGGCGGCCGAGCAACCGTCGCAAGTGAAGGAATTCATCGAAAGCAACTGCTTGGACTGCCACGATGCGAGTGAGAAGGCGGGTGGATTGGATCTGGATCAGTTGAGTTGGTCATTCGAAACCGAAGCGAATCGAAGTCGCTGGACCAGGATCCACGATCGCGTTCAGGCAGGTGAGATGCCGCCCGAGTCGACGCTCACATCACGGCAGCGATCGGGTCTTACGCAACCGATCGGAACGGCAATCGTGAACGTGCTCGACATAAAGAAGCACGAGCAGGGACGAACGATTCTGCGGCGACTGAACCGACGCGAGTTTGAAAACAGTCTGCACGACTTGCTGCGAATCGATTTGCCGATTGAGCATTTGCTTCCCGAAGACGGGCGCAGTCAAGGTTTTGATACGGTGGCAGAAGGGCTGCGCATTTCGGCGGTTCAGATCGAAAAGTATCTTGAAGTGATCGAGCTTGCGTTGGATTCGGCTGTGCGTTTGACGGCACGACCCGAAGGGTTCAGCAAGCGATTGCGGATGCAGGACGAAGAAGCCGTTCGCAAAAATTTGGATACCGCCGAGGATCATGTCGATCCGGTATCGGGTGAGCGGCATCGTCGCTTGTTTCGGGAAACTGACGATGCGTTGGTGTATATCAGTCACGGCTATTCTCCCGACGACTTGAAGCAGTTCGCGCCGCCATCCGACGGCGAGTATCGCGTGCGAGTGTCCGCCTATGCGGTCGACAGTCGGGGCGATCCGATCGCGTTGAAAGTGTTCTCAAGCGATTGGAAGAATCACCAGTTGCTTCAGTATTTCGAGCTTGGGCCGGAGCCCCGAACGTTGGAGTTTACCGCATCGCTTTCGCATCGCGATCACTTGCGATTCAGCGGCTATGGAATCGGCATCGATGATGACGGCAAGAACGTTTGGAATATGGACAGCGTAAAAGACTGGAAGGTGCCCGGCATGGCCGTCCAGTGGATCGAGATCGAGGGGCCTTTGCTGGAGGATTGGCCACCGGAAAGTGTGACGGACGTGTTCGGCGCCGATCACGTTCGCGAACTAGAGCAACGCGGTCGCTGGACCGACCAAGGACACATCGCGTACGAAGTGACGCCCCAGGATCCAGCGTCGGCGGTTCGCCAAGCGATCACGCGATTTGCGACGCGTGCTTTTCGGCGTCCGTTGAAAGTCGGTGAAGCGGACGCATTCATTGATTTGGCAAATGCGGAACTGGAACGAGGGCGAACGTATGAGCAGGCAATGCGAGTTGCCCTGCGTGCGATTCTGGTTTCGCCGCGGTTTTTGATGCTGGATGAATCACCGGGGAAGCTGGACGGTTTTGCCGTCGCTTCGAGGTTGTCGTATTGTTTCTGGAGCAGCCCGCCCGATGAAGAATTGCTGGGCCTTGCGCAGGCGGGAAAGTTGTCCGACAAGGTCGTCGTTGGCCAGCAGGTTGAGCGGCTGTTGGGATCGGAACGCGGCCAGCGGTTTGTTACTAGCTTCGTCGGGCAATGGCTGGAACTCAATCAAATCGATGCCACGATTCCCGATACGCGTCTGTACCCCGAGTACGACGATCTGCTGCGACGATCGATGGTGGCCGAAACTGAATTGTTCTTCAACGAATTGCTTTCCAACAACCTGCCGATCGCCAGTCTGATCGACTGTGATTTTGCAATGCTCGATCGACGACTTGCCGAGCACTACGAACTGACCGAACCGTTCGCGAAGTCAGGTGATGATCTGTTCGGCGAGCAGTTTCGACGCGTCGCGTTGCCCGGCGATAGCGTGCGTGGCGGTGTGATGACTCAAGCGGCCGTCTTGAAAGTGACCGCGAACGGCACCGTCACCTCGCCTGTTGTCCGCGGTTCATGGATACTGCGACGGATCGTTGGTAAGCCGCCTTCGCCGCCGCCGCCGGTCAATGCGATCGAACCCGACACGCGCGGCGCAACGACTATTCGCGAGCAATTGGCCAAGCATCGCGATTCGGATACTTGCAATCGATGTCACCGCGAGATCGATCCGCCGGGATTCGCACTCGAGAGTTTCGATGTGATCGGTGGCTTTCGCACGCGTTATCGTTCCATTGGTGAGGGCGATTCTGAAACGAAGAGGCTGCATGGACGGAACATTTGGGAATACAAGTTGGGGCAACCCGTTGATTGCAGTGGTCAAACATCCGATGGTCGGGCCTTCGCCGATATCAACGAGTTCAGGAAGTTAATGTTGGCGGATCAACGTCAGATTGTTCGCAGCCTGGCCGAAAAGATGACAACGTATGCTACCGGTGCTGGGATCAGCTTTGCGGATCGAGATGAAATCGAACAGATTGTCGAGAAGGTTTCAGCCAGCGACGGCGGCTTGCGTACACTGGTACATGAAATCGCAACTAGCGATCTGTTCTTAACGAAGTAATCGCCGTTTCGGCTGAGCGAAAGAAATTATGATCCATCGTCACACCGCGAATCGACGAACATTCCTGAGAGCGTCGGGTGTGGGGCTGGCGTTGCCGCTGCTCGATGCATTTCTGCCCAGGCGTGCATGGGCAGCACCGGTTGCGATTCCGCAGCGGATGGTTTGTATCTGTACTTCGTTGGGATTGCACGCTCCGTTCTTGTTTCCGGATCAAGCGGGCAGCGACTACGAACTAACGCCGTATTTGAAATTGCTTGAAGAACACCGAAAGGACTTCACCCTGTTTAGCGGTCTGTCGCACCCCGACCAATCCGGGGCGGACGGGCATTCATCGGGCATGACTTGGTTGACTGCGGCGCGTCACCCGGGGCTGGCCGGTTTTCGCAATTCGATTTCGATTGATCAATGGATCGCCGATCGCATCGGACTGGAAACGCGTTTTCCGTCATTGCAATTGAGCACCGACGGATCGAGCCAGTCGTACACGCGCAGCGGGATCATGATTCCTGGCGAACAGTCGCCGTCGAAGATGTTTGCCAAGTTGTTCCTGGATGGTTCGGCCGAAGAACGCGAGACGCAAGTTCAGCGGCTTCGCGAGGGGCGCAGCATCATGGATACGGTGCGCGAGGAAGCGAAACAGTTCGGCCGGCGCGTTGGCAAAGACGATCGCGAAAAACTCGCCGAGTACTTTCATTCCGTCCGTGAAATGGAACAGCGGTTAAACGCTGCCGAAGCATGGATTCACAAACCCAAGCCACATGTCGACGCCCAGTCGCCACAAGACGTCACGGATCGCAACGACTTGATTGGGCAAATGGAGTTGCTGTTTGAACTGATTCCCTTGGCGTTGCAAACCGACTCGACACGATTGATCACGGTCATGATCCAAGGGCGCAACGACGTTCCGCCGGTTCCGGGTGTGTCGATCGATCACCACAATCTATCGCATCACGGACAAGACGAAGACAAGATTCGCCAACTGCGTTTGGTCGAGGAAGCTCAGTTTCGATCGCTTGAGAAACTGCTCGCCGATATGAAACGCAAAACTGAGGATGGTCAACGGTTGCTCGATAACACATCTTTGGTCTTCGGCAGCAACCTGGGCAACGCCAATGCTCACGACACGACGAACCTTCCGATTCTGCTTGCCGGCGGACGGTTTCGTCACGGCCAGCATCTGAAGCTTGACCGCACCAACAACGCTCCGTTTAGCAATCTCTTCGTGCAAGTCGCCCAGCAAATGAATCAACCGATCGAAAGCTTCGGCAGCAGTACCGCTACCAGCATCGACGGGCTGGCGATTCGAGCGTAGTCTTGCTCTCCAACTTAAACTTCCAACACTTGAGACGACTGTCATGGATGAAGCTGACGCAACCGAATCGGCAGGTATCGAGCACCCGGTTGCGCCGACGCTACGGTGGTGGCCGGCAGCCGTTTTGTTGGTGTTGATGTTGTTGGTCAAGGTGACCGGTCAATTGATGGAGTCACCGCCGCTGCCGTTGATGATTGCCAGCTTCATGGGGCCGGCCGTGATCGGTTTATTCTTGATCGGGTGGTGGTTGTTCGCCAGCCGAGCAAGCGTGAAAGAGAAGTTGGCCGGGTTGCTGGGATTGGTGATCGTCGCTGCGATCGCAATCGCATTTCTGCATCCGTCAATGAATGGGATGCCGACCTTTATTTTTCAGCTGCCGGTGGGGTTGGCTGCGTTTGCGATCGCATTGGTTGCGTTGGCGGCGAAACCGAATCGACGGATTCTCATCGCGCTGCTCGCTGCGGCGGTTGGATTCGGGTTTTGGGATTCGGTTCAATCGCTCGGTGTAACGGGGCGATTCGTGGCCGAGTTTGATTGGCGATGGAATGCAACACCCGAAGAGCTTTATCTAGAAAGTCTTGCGGCAAAATCGCGTGCTACCGATCCCGAATCTGATGCAGCGATTGAAACCGATGTCGTGATCAATCGAAGCACGGCGGCCTGGTCCGACTTTCGCGGCCCAGATCGTGACGGTGTCGTTCATGGCGTGGCCTTGTCGGACGATTGGAAAGCGTCGCCGCCAAAATTGGTGTGGAAAGAATTGATCGGGCCGGGGTGGTCGTCCTTTGTCGTTGCCGGCGATCGCTTGTTTACACAGGAACAGCGTGGCGAAGACGAAGCGATCGTTTGTCTGAACGCCAACACGGGAAAGTCGATTTGGTCTCACACCGATACAGTAAGATTCTACGAATCCATCGGCGGCGCGGGGCCTCGAGCAACGCCAACGATCGGGGATGGGGTTTTATTCGCACTCGGCGCGGACGGTCAATTGACGGCGATTGATCCCGTCGATGGACGCATGCTTTGGAATCGCAGTTTGCGAGCCGACGCCGGTCGGGAACCACCGCCGTGGGGATGGTCGTCGTCGCCGTTGGTTATCGGTGAACAAGTGATCGTTCATGCGGGCGGCGAGGGCGACAAAGGCGTTCTTGCATACAATATCGAAACGGGTGAACCGACTTGGTCAGCGGCTTCGGGAAACCACAGTTACAGTTCACCGCATGCGGCCACGTTCGACGGAGTCGAGGGCTGTTTGATGATGACGAACGACGGGCTGCAGTTTCTTAGCCCCGTCGACGGTTCGCTGATTTGGAATCACGCCTGGCCAGGCGAAAATTACCGAGCGATCCAGCCGTTGGTTTTGAATGATCGCGTGTTGTTGGCGACCAGCATGGGTTTGGGAGTTCGTTGTCTTTCGGTAACTCGGAACGACGGCCAATGGACCGTCGAGCCGCTGTGGACAACCCGAGGCATGAAACCGGACTTCAATGACTACGTTGCGTACCAGGGTCATCTGTATGGATTTGACGCCAACATTTTTGCATGCGTCGACTTGGAAACGGGCGAGCGGAAATGGAAGCGTGGCCGGTATGGCAACGGCCAAGTTGTGCTGCTTGGTGACACCGGCCAGTTGCTGATCCTTTCGGAATCGGGCGAATTGGTGTTGGCCCAGGCGTCCGCCGACGAGTTGGTTGAACAGGCAAAGTTTCCCGCTTTGGAAGGCAAAACGTGGAACCATCCGGTGTTGATCGGCAACCGCGTTTACCTGCGGAACGGACGGGAAGCCGCGTGTTACGAACTGCCTTTGGCGGACACGGATGCCGAAGAGATCGACGTTGCGAATACGATGGATGGAAACGAAAGACTCTGATGCGATACTTATTGACGTTGCTATTTCTTTTGCCAAGCCTTGTCCCTTCGGTCACGGCATCGGCATCGTCGCCGAACATTGTGTTGATCCTGGCCGATGATATTGGAATCGAAGGCCTGGGTTGTTACGGCGGAGTTTCGTATCGAACGCCGGCGATTGACGCATTGGCGAGCGGCGGGATTCGTTTCACGCACGCGTATTCGCAGCCGCTTTGCACGCCCACGCGAGTGCAGTTGATGACGGGGAAATACAACCATCGAAATTGGAAAGCGTTCGGGATTCTCGATCCATCCGAATCAACGTTTGGGCATCGATTGCAACAGGCAGGCTATGCCACCGCGATTTTTGGCAAGTGGCAATTGCAGTCCTATGATCCGCCGGACTTTCCCGGTGCAGACAATCGTCGAGGCACCGGCATGCATCCCAAGGACGCGGGTTTCGATGAGTTCGCGTTGTTCCACGCCCTGCACACTGAAGACAAAGGATCACGCTACGCCAATCCCACGATGCTGGAAGGCAAGGCGGGTGAACCAGGAACGCTGAAGACCTACGCGGGCAAGTTTGGCGAAGACATCTGGGGCGACAAGACGATCGATTTTCTTGACCGACATCGTGATACACCTGCGTTCGTGTACTACCCGATGGCTTTGCCGCACTGGCCGTTCGTGCCCACGCCCAACAGCCCCGATTGGGATCCCGGCAAGCCGGTGGTCGAGTCGCTGGATTACGCCGTCGACATGGTCGAATATATGGACACGGCCGTTGGCAACTTGATAAACGGTTTGGAAGCAAAGGGACTTAGAGACGATACGATCGTAATTTTCTACAGCGACAACGGCACCCATCTGGACGTATCGTCCGAGTTGTCCGATGGTCGAACGATCCATGGCGGTAAGGCCACGACCCGACAAACGGGCGTTCACGTACCGTTGATCGTATCATGGCCCGGTCATATCGCGCCGGCGATCAGCGATTCGCTTGTCGACGCATCGGATTTTTATCCGACGGTTTTGGAGCTCGCCGGTGCCCCATTGCCATCACAAGACCGTCGCGACGGAATCAGTTTCGCGGCTGAGTTGTTCGGCCGATCTGCGGCGAAACGAGAATCGGTTTTTTGCTGGTACGACCCGCGACCGGGGCATGACAAGGAACGATTCTCGCGAGAAGTGTTTGCATTGGATCACGACTACAAATATTTCCGCGACGGACGTTTGTTCAAGTTGACGGATCGCCCGTTGGAAGAATTGGCTGTCCATCCGGATTCGGCAACAGATCAAGACCGCGAAGCAATTCAGAAGTTGAAACGCGTGATCGACGAAACGATGGATGGAGTCACCGAGCCACCGTTGGTCGACGCTTTCGGCGCGGCGATTGTCCAATAGTTCGATTCGCGGCGCAAGATTTTAGAGCGACATTTCTCGTTGCAGCCAAGCCCTCGCGTACGCCCAATTGCGTTTGACCGTCCGCGAGGACACGCCGAGTACTTTGGCGGTCTCTTCGGTCGTCAAGCCTGTGAAGTAACGCAGTTCGACCATCTTGGCGAGTTCGGCGTCCTCGGCGGCCAGCTTGGTCAGTGCGTCGTCGAGCGCCAGCAGTTCATCGACGTTGTCGGTGTCGACAAACGCATTGACTTCGCTAAGTTCCCGTCGAACGAAATCACCGCCATGTTTTTGGCGCCCTCGTCGGCGCGCGTTGTCGATCAGTATCCGCCGCATGGCTTCCGCAGCGGCCGCAAAAAAGTGTCCGCGTCCGTCCCATTCACTTTGGTCTTCGCCACCGACCAACCGCAAGAACGCTTCGTGCACCAGCGCCGTCGGTTGAAGGGTATGCCCCGATTTTTCGTGGTGCATCTTGCTTTGGGCAAGACGCCGAAGTTCTTCGTAGACCAGTGGCAGCAATTCGCTTGCCGCATTTCGGTCGCCGCTCTGGATTGCGGAAAGGATTCGAGTGACATCGCGGTTCATGCCTTAGATTTCAACACCCTGTGGGTTTTCGTCAAGTGCCGAGGTGTCGATTTCGTTGACTTTGACCCGTGTAGTTCACTGCGAAAAAATACCTCGAAACAAATTTTGTCCCCAGGAGCACGCGCACGACGCATTGGTTGGGTAGAACAAACTCATCCACTCCTCGACCGGATCACTTGCTATGAACCATGCTCGCCAATGTCTTGCGCTCTTTACACTTGCCGTGTTGCCGTGCGTGGCAACCGCACAACCACCTGGCCGCGGTGGACCTCCGGGACAGGGCGGGCCTGGCGGACGAGGCGGTTCTCCGTTGGAAATGATGAGTCAGCTATTCGATCAGGCTGACGCGAACCGGGACGGCAGTCTGACCAAAGCCGAACTGCAATCGGCGATGGAGTCGGAAGCCGGAAATCAGCGTGGTGGGTTCCAACGTGGTGGCAACCAGCAACGCCCCGGCGGTCCACCGCCTCAAGACGGCGAACAAATGGGGCGCCAACATGGTGGCGAGCACGGTGGTCAGCACGGTGGTCAGCATGCCGGTGCGCCTCCACGCCCTGGTCAAGTGCTGCCCGATTTCATGATCCAGACGCTAAATTTGAATGAGAAGCAAACAAAACAGTTGGCTGCTCTGCAAGCCGACGTCGACAAGCGACTCGCCGCGCTTTTGACGGATGAACAACAGCAGCAGTTGCAAAATCCGCCCATGCACGGACCACCCGGTCAAGGCGGACAAGACCAAGAAAACGGCCGTCCTCAACGACCTCAGTAGTACAACTGCTGTCTCCCCATGCTGATGGATCGCTTGGCAAGTTTCCCACTTGCCAAGCGTGCGGATGATCCAAACTAGGACAAATGATGAAGAAGCAGTTTCTTATTCTCTCGGTAACCGCCATCGCGATTGGCGCGATCACGGTCGTGATCGCACAGCCGCCGCCCCGCATGCACAGCATCACGAAAAAGGGCGTGCTGCAGATCCGTCCGGCAACCGAAACACCGGCCATTGCAAACGAAGTGAAGATCGAGATTGTCGGTGACGATCGCGTGATCACTTCCAACGGAATCCCCAATCACAAGACGGGTGCCTTCCCAAACTCAGGCAATCCCAACCCGATTACCGCACAATCACACCAGTACCGTGTTCCCGCCAATCCCAAAGTCGCGGCGGAAGCAACGCCGATGCACGGTGAATTTGGCGTCGCAATCAATGGCATTCCGTTTGATCCCGGTGCGGGCGAGTTCTATGCCGGTGAACCGGGATGGCAATACGAACCGCTATCGGGTGCGATCGATTTGGGAATCGACGTCTCGCACGCACACGTGCAGCCGACCGGAAAATATCACTATCACGGATTGCCGACGGGGTTGATCGATTCGGTGAACGTCGAAGCCGGCGCGCACTCGCCGCTGGTGGGATGGGCTGCGGACGGGTTTCCGATGTACGCCGTTTACGGTTACAGCGATCCCAAGAACGCGGCATCGCCAATTCAAAAATTAACGTCCAGCTACCAATTGAAAACTGGCGATCGACCTGGTGGGAATGCACCCGACGGAAAGTACGATGGAACATTCGTACGTGACTATGAGTATGTCGAAGGCGCCGGCGATCTGGACCCGTGCAACGGTCGCTTCACCATCACGCCCGAGTATCCCGATGGGACGTACGCTTACTTCATGACCGAAAACTGGCCGGTCGTTCCACGAATGTATCGAGGAACACCCTCCGACGATTTTCGCCACGGACCGGGGGGCGGTGGGCCAGGCGGTGGTGGCCAAATGGCAGGTGGCTGGGGCGGGCAAAGTCAGCGTGGCGGACCGCCGCGACCCGGCCAATTGCTTCCCGACTTTGTCCAAGACTCCCTTCGGATGACTGACGATCAGAAAGATGAACTCGCGGCGTTACAGAAGGACGTTGACGAAGAACTCGCCAAAATCCTTACCGACGAACAACGCAGGAAGCTCGACGAGCCTCACGGTTTCGGGCCGCCCGGTGGTGGCCGTGGGCCTGGTGGCCAAAGCGGTCCCGGTCCCGGCGGTGAGCGCGGTGGACGTCCGAGTCAGGGCACGCCTCGCAACCAGCGACCACAGTGATCGCGAACTGAAATTTGATTTCGTGCGAACTACACTGAAGCGAGATGACGAACGCAACAGAACGAGCGATTTTCTTGCAAGCGATCGACGAGGAATCTCTTGACGATCGCGTTGCCTATTTGAACTCCGCATGTGGGGACGACGTTGCACTGCGCGCCTCGGTCGAGGCGTTGCTTGACGCCCATGACCGTCCGGCGAATCTGCTCGACCGACCGATTGGTGGTGGTCAAGGGATCGTTTCCACCCAGCCGGCGCCGGCCCTGCCGCCGATCCAGCACATTGGGATGCGAATCGGTCCTTATCGTTTAATGGAACAAGTCGGCGAGGGTGGTTTCGGGTTGGTGTTCGTCGCCCAACAAGAGCATCCCGTCAAACGGAAAGTGGCGTTAAAGATCGTCAAGCCGGGCGCAGGATCGAAGGAAGTGATCGCACGCTTCGAAGCCGAACGGCAAGCCGTTGCGATGATGAATCATCCGAACATCGCCCAGGTGTTTGACGCGGGAGTGACCGACGACCACCGTCCTTATTTTGTGATGGAATTGGTTCGCGGTTTTCCGATTACCGAATTCTGTGACAATCACCAACTGGACGTTCGCGACCGGCTGAATTTGTTGGCCGATGTTTGCGCGGCCGTTCACCACGCTCACCAAAAGGGCGTCATTCATCGCGACATCAAGCCGTCCAACGTAATGGTGACGTTGCACGATGCGAAACCCGTTGCCAAGGTGATCGACTTCGGCGTCGCCAAAGCGATCGGGCAAACGCTTACGGACAAGACAATCTATACGCGTTTCTTTTCGATGATCGGAACGCCGTTGTACATGAGTCCCGAGCAGGCCGAGATGAGCGGTCTGGACGTCGACACTCGCAGCGACATCTTCTCGCTTGGCGTGTTGATGTACGAGTTGCTGGTCGGCGCGACACCGTTTGACCGCGAACGGTTGGACTCCGTCGGACTGGACGAGCTTCGGCAAATCATCCGAGAAGAACAACCGCCTCGTCCGAGTCGACGGTTGACCACGTTGGGCGACGAAATGACAACGGTATCGGCGGCACGCCGCATCGAACCGGCGAGATTATCGTCGATGCTCAAGGGCGACTTGGATTGGATCGTGATGAAGGCGCTCGAGAAAGATCGAGTGCGTCGGTACGAATCGGCGGCTGCGATGGGTGACGACATCAAACGCTATTTGTCCCAACAGCCGATCGTCGCAAGACCGCCGACTTGGGCGTACCAGTTTTCAAAATTCGCTCGCCGGCATCGCACAGTGATCGCGACGTTTTCCCTGATCGCGGTAACGCTTCTTTCGGCAACGGCAGTTAGCCTTTGGCAGATGAATGTTGCGATCTTGGAACGTGATCAAAAAGAACAAGCACTCAGCGAGGCCACCGATGCCAAGCTGAAGATCGAACAGTTCGCGGCGAATATCACGCGTGCGAATTCTCTGGTTGCCAGCGCCCAAACTCACGTCAACGCTGGCCGCATCGATTCGGCAAGGCAAGACTATGACATGGCGTTGACGCAGCTTCCCAGCTACTACCAACCCTGGGTCGCCAGAGCACAGTTCTTTACGGGGCTGCAGTCATGGGACGAAGCGGCGGACGACTATGCCGAAGCACTTTCGCTGGGCGCGCCGACAGAAACGCCTTCGTGGTGGGGCACGGCATCACTGTTTTTGCTGACGAATCATGTGCCTGAGTATCTGGCGATTTGCGGCGATCTCGATCGACGGCTGGCATTGCCGCTCGATGAGCCGAACTGGGAACTGTTGCGTGAGTGCGCGGCATCGGGTGAATACGAGTTTTTGATCTCTTGGAAAGAGCTCGCCGAATTGGCCGAAACTTGGCTGGCGGAACAGGATTCACGTTCGTTTCGTCCGCCGCCCATGCCACACCGTGATCACTCCAATCGCCCCAACATGCCATGGGAAGTGTGTCATTTCATTACCGGTTTTTGTCATGTGCGTGCCGGCAATGATCAGCGTGCGATTGATCGGTTGATCCAAGCTTCTGAGCATGGCAGGTGGCCATCCGATGGGCTTGTCGATCCGTTACTTGCCATCGCATACCACCGACTCGGCAACCAGAGTGAAGCCGAGTCGGCGCTGGAAAGATCCCAGTCGACGATTGAGAAACCGCCCGTCACTGATCGTGGCAATGAACCAAGGCCACCGGGGCCCTGGTTTGACGCCGTCGAATTGCGAGTGTTGCACGCAGAAGCAACAAGGCTGATCAGCCCATAGCGATCGATCAAACGACCACTCGGAAGTTCAAACCGCTGATCCGCTCGCTGCCAGTGGCAATCGCCACGTCGAATGTATCGGATCCAACCGTTGTCATTCCTTCGGTTTCAGCGATGCGAATCGTGTAGGCACCCGACTGATCGAAACTGTCAAAGGCATAGCTCCCCCTGGCATCGGTGATGGCTGTGTCGACGACGTTTCCGTCCAAATCCAGTAACTCGACCGTCACGCCTTCGATCGCTCGAATCTGATCCACGGGCTGGCGAATCGGCCCAACCTGATTGTCGGCGGGGCCGGGCGAACGATCACCGCGACCGGCAACATCGACCGTGTTTCCGGGCACGTTGCGAGCTTGATCGATCGCAAGGAGTTCCAAATCGACTTCGTCGATGGTTCCAAGATCGTTACGGGCACTTGAGATTTGTTCGCCACTTCGTGATTGAGTTGTCGAGCCGTCCGAGGCGACCGAACCGGTGACCCTCGGCGAGAAGAAGAATACGTTCTCTTGCAGCGAGTCGACGTTCGTATTGCGCTCGATGATGTCGGCAAGTGAAGTGCTTTCGATGTCGCGAACTTCACTTTCGGTGAACACGTTCTCGTACCAGAAACGGTCGCCATCACGCAGTCGCTCGAATTGATCAGCGATGATGGCGGTTGCCGTCTCGCCCAGTGATCCGTTGTCGGTGTGATCTTCGGCAAGCAGTCCGATCCACAAGTCGATGTTGTTGACGTCACCATATAGCGACTCCAAATTCGCCTGGATGGCGGGATCACTCGAGATTTGGTCAAACGATTCGACGGGTGTGAGTCCATAGGCTTCACGCGTAGCGTTGTAGTCGGCCAGTCCGTGGTCACGCCCGCGTTGGATGTTTAGCGACACCAAGTCCAATCCGCCCGCTCCGGGAGGCCCGAACAAGAAATTCCTCAGGCCGTCGACAACTTCGAGATCGATCTCCTGCGACAGCGTCGACGAGGCGTACTTCAGCAGCGAATCAATGCCGGTCGCTTCTAAAAGTTCGGGCTGGAAGAACGCGTCGGCAAGTGCGATCGGTTCGGCAAGGTCCTCGCCATTGTTGCCGACGAAGCGGAATTCATCGTTCAACGTGGTGTGACCGAATCGGAACGCAGCGGTGGAGAACTCGTTTGCGATCGACGGATCAACCGATGAATCGTAACCCTCGTAATCTGACAACGCACCTTCGCCCAAGAGTGCGGGCAAGTATTCGTTGATCGTGATCGACTGCAGTTCAGCGATGACGGTTGCGCGAGCCTCTTGGAAGATCTCTTCGTCGGTGAGGTCTGGATTTGCGGCTTCGATTTCATCGGCCAAACGATTGTGTTCGCGAACGAACAGGGCATGCATGGAGGTCAGCACGACGTTCTCGGCTGCGCGAATGTCACCGGCCAAGACTCCGCCGTTCTCGTCCGTTGGCAGCAACCCGTCCTCGGTAATCAACAAGCGACCGCCCACGAATTCACGAAGCGAGTCTGACGTTTCTTGGTCGCTCCCATAGACCTGTGATCCGTCGATCCAAGCCGAAATCGAGTTCACTTGTTCAGCCGGATTGTCCGTCGATGTGCCGCTACCGTCGGCGACCGCCGAACGCGTCAAATGAATCGTTTCTTCGCCCGTCGAAAACGGGTCGAACAACGCATCGCCGGTCGGAACGTCGATGTCGAACGAAATTGCGTCTTCTTCGCTGGAAGGCTCCAGCGACAAATCGATATCGTGGTCCAAGAATTGACCCCAAGCAAAAACGAACGACGTCAGGTTCCGTTCACTTGTCGTCCCATTGGGGTCCGCTGCGGAAAGCGTATTGCTGATTTCTCGAGCACTCGGACGATCTTCGCCTGCCGGTAGCGAGATTCCGTCGGCGTAATCGTTCTCGGCCACTCGCAACAGTTCGGTGTCGGTGGATCCGAGTTCCGGATTGTCGATGTTGTTTCCTGTTCCATCGATGGAACGAACTTCCGTTTCTGTCAACGTTTCGTCGGTTGGCGTATCGTCCGTCGGAACATCATCGGTTGGTGACTGCGGATCAGTCGGATTGGTCGGCGGATCGACGCGACCGCGATCGCGGCTGATGCGATTGATCACCATCAATGCGTCCAGCGCGGTGTGACGGCCGTCATTGTTGACGTCGGTCATGCGTCCGCTTCCAGGCTGATTGCCGCCCGTCTGGGCATCACCGGCGCCGGCCGTTCGTCCCTCGGCGGTCTGACGGCTCATTTCATTGATGATCGTCAAAGCGTCCAACGCCGATACGATTCCGTCTTCGTTGACATCTTCTGGCATCAGCTCGTTGTGAAAGAGGTTCGCAGCAAGCAGTTGCCGCGATTCCAGATTCTCGGGCCTCATCCGGCGGCGCAGATTTTTTCGCTTGCGACCAGTCGATCGAGATGAGTTCGGACGGCCGATCCAACGATTCCAGAAAGTCGCCATGACGCCACCTATTCGTTTTTTGAGAAGCAGACAAGGAAAGCCGTCCCCAACCCGAAAGTCTCGGCGGCCTACCTCATAGGTGCGGGATTCATCGCAAAATGTCACGCTTCGGGCTAGAATTTGCCCTTAGGGGCTAGGGAGGGCGAGTTTCGCGGATTTATTTTTCACGAAGTTTGTCCCCTTGGGTCGGGAAATGTCGCTTTACTTCATGGTACCGCAGCGTCCCGAGGTGTCCCCAGGCGAACGAAACTCTTCTCTTTATCTAGCGAGCGTCCCATGCCCATCGAATCGACCGAACCCTTCGTCGCCGATACCAACGTGTTGACGATGATCGCCGAAGTACGCCACGGGAACGTCCAGTCGCTCGGCGATCTGTTGCAGCTCTATCAAAGCTATTTGTCCGTGTTGGCGGCGACGCAGATCGACGGCAGGTTGCGACGTCGGATGAGCACGTCGGATCTGGTTCAGGAAACGTTGTTAGCAGCGCACCGCGACTTCCATCAGTTCCGCGGTGGTAGCGAAGGCGAGTGGGTCGCATGGTTGCGCCAAATTCTTAGCAACTGTTTAAGCCACGCGATCGAAAAGAATGTCTACGCAAAGAAGCGAGACATTCGTCGCGAAGTCGCGTTGGATACGATGGCCAGGAACATTGACGACAGCATGGCTCGACTTTCGCACATTGTTGCCGACAAAGCCGCAACGCCTAGCGAAGTCATGTCGCAACACGAATTAGCGGACGAGCTTTCTAGTCAGCTCGCGAAACTGAAAGACAGCTACCGCGACGTAATCATCTATCGAAATCTTCAAGGTTTGTCGTTCGACGAAATCGCTGACCGCATGCAGATCAAAGCGGGGTCTGCGCGCATGCTGTGGGTCCGCGCGATCGCGAAATTCAAAGATACTTGCCAGCTCGATGTGACGGGAGAGCTGGCATGATTTCGCTTGGCAACCACCATCAATCGATGGATGATGAGCTCGACGATGAGTCAGGCTGCATTCAAGGTTTGACCGACGAGCAAAAAGAAACTCTGGGCGAGCTGCTTGAAACTTACCTTCACGCAATGGAAACCGGTCTGCCACCGTCGGTCGAACAAATCACTGCTTCCACGCCCGAACTTCGCGAGGCGCTGCGCGAATGCGTAAGCGGACTGGAGAGTCTGCATCGAATGGCGGCCGGAACACCACAGCCGACACAGCCGTGCGACTCATCAAACTGTCTCGGTGACTTTCTGCTGCACGAAACGATCGGGCGAGGCGGAATGGGGGTTGTCTATCGAGCGACCCAAGTATCGCTACGCCGAACCGTTGCGGTCAAGTTGCTGCCGATGGCCGCGGTGCTGGATCCTCGCCAACTGACACGTTTCCAACACGAAGCCGAAGCTGCCGCAAGTCTGCAGCATCCCAATATCGTTCCTGTCTTTGCGGTTGGTTTTGAACGCGGCGTCCATTTCTATGCGATGCGGTACATCGACGGTGCATCGATCGAAGACTGGATTGCGACCTATGCGAAACAAGACGGTGTGAAAACCGATTGGCGCACCGCCGTTGATTTCACCGTCCAAGTTGCAAGCGGTCTGCAGGCGGCCCACGAGTTTGGCATCATTCACCGTGACATCAAACCATCGAACCTGTTATTGGATGGGCGTGGCAAGGTTTGGATCGCCGACTTTGGGTTGGCTCGTATCCAAAGCGATGTGTCCATCACGGGATCGAAAGACGTGGTCGGCACCATTCGTTACATGAGCCCCGAACAGGCACGCGGCGACTCGGCGGTCGTCGACGGTCGAACGGATATCTACTCGCTTGCCGCGACGCTTTACGAGATGTTGGCGAAGCGCCCGGCACATGCCGGTGACGACGCCGCGACGATCTTGCGTCAAGTCGACGAGGACGTGATCAGCCCGCTGCGTCGAATCCGAACCGACATTCCTTGCGATTTAGCAACCGTGATCGCCAAAGCGATGGCGAGTAAGCGAGACGATCGTTACGAATCGGCAAGCGAGTTTGCTGCGGATCTGCGACGGGTACTCGCGGGAGAATCCACAATCGCCCGACCACCAACGTTGACCGACAAGGTCGTTCGATTTGCTTCGAATCATCGCACGGCCGTGATCGCGACGGCGTTGGTCGGGTGTCTGGCGTTGGCCGGATTCGCCGTCGGCACAACAAAGCTGGCCGCCGCGAAAAACGTCTCTGATGCATTGGCGATTCAATCGAACCGTAACCAAGCCATCGCTCGCGAAGCGGTGGATCGGTTGGGGACGCAGATCACTGAGTTGTTGGCTGACATTCCCGCTGCCAACTCGGTCCGTCACCGATTGCTATCTGAAACGCTCGGATACTATCAACAGATGGCGGCGGTTGCCGTCAACGACGTCAACCGAGACGGTGAACAACAACGCCGTGACCTGGCAATCACGCTGGGCAAGATGGGTGTCTTGCAAAGCGAGTTGGGGAACGTGACCGAAGCGATCGATTCACTTCGAGCATCGGAAGAGCTTTACAGCGAACTGGCCCAACGGTCCGATGACAAGACCCTGCAATTGCAATGGTCGATCAGCCAAAACAATTTGGCACAGCGTTTTACGCAGGCCGGCGACCTGCAAGCAGCCGGCGTCTGGTTCGCCAAAGCCATCGATACGCAGAGTCGTCTGCACTGCGAAATCGAACTAGCAAAAACGCTGAACAATCTCGGCAGCATGTTGGCCGATGCTCAAAAAATCGACGAGTCACAGCAGACTTTCGAGCATGCGATCGAACTGCTGGAATCGGCCGACGGTCAAGAGATGCTTCAATCCACCGTCCGCTCGAATTTGGCGGGTTTGTTGGCGAAGCGAGCGCCCGAGCGATCGGCCGAATTGGCAAGTCAATCACTTCGTTATCAAGTCGCCTTGTTAGAAACCGATCCGGCCGATCCGAAATTGGCAACCCAAGTCATGCTGACACTCAACACGCTGGCGACTTCGCAATCCCAAATGAGAGACCACGCCAGCGCCGTTGAGTCACTGCAGCAATCGGTCAAGATCGGACAGCAACTCATCTCCCGATGGCCCGATCAACCGACCTACCGTCGTGATCTTATCATCAGCCTGAATCAACTAGGGCTTTCGTTGGCGGCGACCCATCAATTGTCGCAAGCAAGCGATGCACTTCGGCAGGCCGCCGACCACGGTCGAATGCTGAAGCTGGTATTCGTTGACGATGCCGAAGTCCAAAACATGCTTGGCGGAGTGCTTAACAATCTGGCTTTTTTGACACAACGTATTGGTGATCCCGAGACGGCCAGACGCATCTATGAAGACGCAATCGAACACCAGCGAATCGCGATCTCATTGGCACCGCAAATGCACCAGTACCATGCCGCGTTGAAGACCCAGCAGTATAACCTGCAACAGTTGCGAGGTGAGTCGTGAACGATAGAACGGAAAGCCGGTTGCTCTGTATCGAAGCACTGGAGAGTCGATCATTGTTGGCGGGGAACCCCTTCGCCGCTGACGTCTTCGACAATGACGTCCACCAAGACCATTTCGGTTCACGCGACCGTCTTCGCAACCAAGACGCCACGCGACCGAATGAGGTGAGCTCGCTAAGGCCAGGATTTGATCGTATCGGCAATTCAAATAGGGGGCGGCATTCAGATAATCGCTTTGACACGCCACAGAAAATTCGCGTCGAAACTGTCACTGCGCAACCCCCCACGGCGGCAGGTGTTTCGGTCGTCTTTGCAACATCGCCGCCGACACAAGCCGCACAGCCCGTTACCGCCTCGAAATCCGTTTCGATATCACCTTCTGCTTCGGCGGCACCGTCCGCTTCGACACCACAACCTGCCTCGGCGTCACAGTCTTTGTTGGCAGTTCGTGCCGTCGCAGTCGACGCGGCGCTGGCAGGTATCGTTGCCACGGACGTGGTTGAGTCGACCGACACAGCAACTCGCGTCGACGAGGCAGTTCAGACGCGTCTCGACGATGATTCGGAATCAAAGTTGGCAATCGCGTCGGTGATTTCTAGATCTCAAGCTAGTGATTTTTCGACCCCTGACACATCAACCGATGATGATCCAGACAACGAGCTTATCGAACTCGCACCTTGGAATCTAAACGGCCGCGAGAGCGAATCCGCTGACGCTTCACGAGCACCGTGGCAACTGGATCTCGACGCAATTTCAACGATCAATTCCGTAATCGGGCGTGCGTCGACGCGACAGAGTCGAATTGCCGACGCGATCATTCATTCCTGGTTCGGCGGTTCCGGTGGGATGATCGCGATCGACCGCATCGACTTGCCGAGCGTCGAAGCCATTGCCGACGGTCGATGGATGAACGTGCAATTGGAATCCACCGTCATGCTGCATCGTTCTCTGGAACTGATCGCCAGCGGAAGTGCGCCGATGATGTCCGACGAAGTCCTCGACGTGATCATGGCATCGATCGGGCAAATGAAAGATTCAGAATCCCAACCGATTGGCACCCATGTCGCGTTCCGATTGCCAGCCGTAGCGTATCCAGCGATCGCGATTCTGACCGGTGCCGCAATCGCCGCTCGACGAAAACACAAACTCTTCGGTACGCTAACCTAGGCCGTCGTCGCAATTGCCCTGATTGCATCGGGCCGACCGACCACCGCACCCACGGAATCCCAACATGCTTCGATCTCTAATCGCTTCACTCTTTGTCTGCCTTTCAATCTTTGTTTCAAACGCGGACGATTGGCCGGCATTCTTAGGGCCTGACGGCGCGGCGCGTTCCGGCGATTCCGTGCCGACAACCTGGACCGATACCGAGAACTTGGCTTGGAAGGTCGATTTGCCCGGTTCGGGGTCGTCTAGTCCAATCATCGTAGGCGATCGTGTCATCGTGACTTGCTATGTCAGCGGCAATGGTGACGGAAAACGACAGGTTCTATGTTTCGACAAAAACACGGGCAAGGAAGAGTGGTCGGTCGATTTCCCGATCGACTATCGCGAAGACGGTTACCAGGGGTACATCACCGAACACGGTTACGCCAGCAACACGCCGGTCACCGATGGCCAAGACGTCTACGTATTCTTAGGCAAAGGTGGCGTTCACAGTATCACTTTGGACGGGAAAAAGAACTGGAGTGTCGATGTCGGAAAAGAGTCCAGCAATCGCCAATGGGGATCCGCGGCAAGTTTGGTGCTGTTCGAGGACACCGTGATCGTCAACGCGGCCGAAGAAGCCAAGGCAATCATCTCGATCGACAAAACGACTGGTAAAGAGCGATGGCGCCAGGAAGCGGGGATGCTGGAACTGACCTACGGGACGCCCCGAATCGTTACCCGTAGCGGTGGCGACCAAGAACTTGTCATCAGCGTTCCCGGCGAACTCTGGTCGCTGCACCCGAGCACCGGAAAATTAAAATGGTACGCCAAGTCGCCGATGACGGGAAACGTTTCGCCATCGGTGATTGTCGATGGCGAAACCGTTTACAGTTTTGGCGGATACCGTGCGTCGGGAAGCATCGCCGTCAAGGCGGGCGGCGACCAGGACGTAACCGACACGCACGTCCTTTGGGAAAATCAGTCCAGTTCCTATGTTGCAACACCGCTTCTTCATGACGGACGCTTTTATTGGATCGATGACCGCGGCATCGCGTACTGCACTTCTGCCAAAGACGGCGAAGTCGTCTATAAGGAACGCGTCGGCAACCTACAAAGCGGACGCCCGGTCTACGCATCACCCGTGCTGGTCGGCGGCAATATCTACGTCGTGACTCGCAAGAGCGGCACGTTTGTTTACTCGCCCGGCGATAAGTTCGAACCGATTGCTCAGAACGTGTTTGCCAACGACGAAACCGATTTCAACGCGTCCCCCGCGGTATCGGATGGCAAAATCTATCTGCGCAGCAATCAGGCGTTGTACTGCGTCGCGGACTGATCGGTCCTGCGGACGAGGGCACTTTCATCGCAAGATTGTGGCCGTCTGCCGTAACCTTGCCGACTTGCTTCGTCTGGTCCTTTGCAACTCTACGATGGCTCGACAACTTTGCACGTCCCCTGAATCGACTCGACCGACTGTTTCAACAAACGGCTTGCTTGACGCAAAGAAAAAAACGTCGATTTGATCGAGCCGATTTTCGCGACATCTTTCAATCGACCCCAATTGTGTTCATCCGCTTCGTCGCCTGCGACCCGAATCGTGAGCCCGGCCGACCCGAAGGCGTTTTCGGTGCGGCATACGATATTTTGGAACATGAGACTGGCCCCAAATATCTCCACGATGAGCTTCGCAGTACCTTGGATTGGTTCGTCACCAACCTGCCAATACCAGACCGCTTTGCCCTTTCACGGCGTCCCCATCGTAGCGACGATGGAATTTGCTGGTTTAAGATGGAGTCGGTGGATTGTGTCGCTCGCGTTCGATACCTCGCCTACCTTGTTGCGGAATGCGGAATACCGGTTCGACAGTTGACGACAGCAACACCGGGCTACGTCATCTACGAAGATGATTTTCAATTGGTTGCAGCGCCATTTGCGACGACTCCGAGATGATGCCGGCAAAGGGACGACCCGTTGAGATTGCTGCCCGAGTGTTTTGATCACGCCGATCGTTGAACCCAGACGCTATGCCTTGGAGGGATGGTTGAGTGAACCAAATCCTTGTTTATGCCGACTCACTTAGTTGGGGGATCATACCGGGAACTCGCAACCGACTTCCGTTTCACGAGCGTTGGCCAGGAGTGATGGAAGGCGAACTTCTTAGGAAGGAGTGGTCTGTCCGCGTGATCGAAGATTGTCTCAATGGTCGGCGAACCGTCTGGGAAGATCCGCTCAAGCCTGGTCGCAATGGACTCGTTGGGATCGAGCAGCGGATCGAAGTGAATTCGCCGTTGTCGCTCGTCATTCTGTTTTTGGGTGCGAACGATTTCCAGTCTGTGCATCGAACCACTGCACGGCAGTCCGCGCAGGGCGTTGCCGCGTTAGTTGCTGCGATTCGCCGTGCTCCCATCGAATGTGGAATGCCGATGCCCGAAATCATGCTTGTCGCTCCGCCGCCGATTAAGCAAGCGAAAGGCGATATTGCTTCCAAGTTCGAGGCCGCTGAGCTCAAGTCTGTCGGACTAGCTGATGCGATAAGCGACGTGGCGAATCACTTGGACTGTGACTTCCTAGACGCCGGCGTTGTCGTCACGACCAGCAACGTCGATGGTGTGCATCTTGATGTTGATCAACACCGTTTGCTGGGCGTCGCCATTGCGGCCCGTGTCGTTTCGATATTGGAGCGATCCGAATGATGAACGTGCGCGGCGCAGCGACTGTCGTTGCTTTTATACGATTCGAAACTGATGAAACACAGCATTGAATCGGTTGTTCTGGAAATCCAAGGCGGCGTTGAAGTACGGCCGTATGCGAATTGTAGAAACAGGCGTTTGTAACCCGAGTGGAGACCGCCTTGCTCGGTGTTGGTTGTCGGTCTCTTGCGCAACTCAATCGATTCTAACGTACGGAGTTACCCATGCTCTCCTACAACGCAGGTAAGCAAACCATGTCCGTTCACTTGTCCGTCGATGAAGGCGTGGCCCGATGGCGATACCGAAACGGATTTGATGAATGGTCTCATGAAATGCCCGTGAAGACCTTTTATCCGTATCCCCTGCAGTCCGTTGACCGCGGGCGTTACCTAAAAGGCATCCTCATTTTGGTCGCCGGTCCGATTGCCGTTGGCTACGTATTGCTTGGATTCGAGAGATCGGTTTACACAGCCGCCGGTTCCGCAATCGTCTGTTTTCTTTATCTAGCATTACAATTTGCTCCCTGGATTCACGGTCCGATTCGCTGGGCGACGTTCGACACCGAGATACCCACGCGAACGGTGTACATTTTCCAGGGCTCAAACGGCAGTCATTTTGACGAATTCGTTTCCTCCTTCAACCAAGAGATTGTTACGGCACGGTTGGCGGAGAGTGCGAAACCGGTTGATCCGGGGTAATCGTGGTTTCGATCATAATGGCAGCATCGTTGACTCCGCCGTTTTTATGATCCGCGGCGACCGAGTCTTTGTTGTTGGAAAAGCGTTCTTCCACAAGACTGCGGCTTGCGAAGTACGTGTCCAGCAGGCACCTCCCTTCTGAGCAGATACTTTGATGTACTACCTGGGCGAACTCTGCGGGGTACTCGCGATTGCGTCGATCGCCTGGGCGATTGGCCGAGCCCTGCATGTCGTGATCGGTCGAAATGACGCGAGAAAACGGGTGCATGGTCAAAGGATTCCGGAATGGATCGCCGCCACCGTCGTTTCGTTCGGGGCTTCGGCTTTGCTCTACTTTGGTCCAGAGCCGAACGTTCCGTATCCACCTTCGGCAGGGTGTGCAGCTTTCGGCATCATCGGCGGGCTGTTCCTTGGAAACGTTCATGGCTGGATTCGTCTGGCAAACCATGTTCCGAAAAAATCGGCGTCCGCCAACCGGTCTCGTCGTGGGTCGACCAATCCATACGAACCACCATCCTGATGACTGCAGGTCCTAGAATGAAACGGCGTTGTACCTGAACGATTACGAAGCAGATGATTTGTTGATGGTTACCTGCATCGTGATAGTCGATGTCGATACGATAGCGGTAAGGTTTGGAGAACTGCACGCGACGGAAGTTTCGCAAGTGATCCGAAGTGTTTGCGATTGTTACGCATGGCGTGAGTTTTCTGTTGTTCGCTTTTTGGGTCTTCGAGGTCATCTCACTGAATCATGCTTTGGCCGATTGTACTTCCGTTTAAGATCAGCCTCGCGGTGCTGTTCGGATTGGTAGCCGTCGCGGTGCTGATTTCGCCGCTGTTAGGATGGCGCCGCGGTAAGACGCTACTGGTTTCGATGTTCGTCGCGATACTTGCCTTCCTGCCCGTTTGCGCCGGCGTTGGTTCGATACTCGATTCCCAGCGATTCGGTGTCTTTCACTATGCCGCCTATGCCGAGGTTCAAGACCATCGCGTCGAACGCTACCTGCCTCCGCAAGCACGCGACATTACGCTGGAAAAGTATGCGATGGGTCATCGTGCCAAGTACACGATCACGCTTGATGAGTTGACCGGTTACCTCGACGGCCTCTGGAGCAGAGCAGGTGGCCGTTCCGCAGTTCCGCGAGACCAACTCGATGATGGTGCCTCGGTGAGCGGCGAGAGCTTTGATTACTCGTTCGACGGACGCGATTGGCCGATACCCGAAAAAGCCTTACACTTTTGTAGTCCCGTGCAATCGGACGGGGGCGGAGCTGACTACTACTTCGACAGCGAGACGAATACTGTTTTGCAGCGGGCCGGATACTGGTAGCGATCGGCCGTGATCGGGTAACAGTGCTTCGCCCGCCGGTCGATGCGTACCGTTCCCATCCGACAAGAGATGCCTTGTGGTGTATCGAGAGAACTACCTCGAATCGAGAGAACGTTGCCTTGCCGCGTTTGGCCCGAAAGAGGCGTCTGAATACGACGCTTGGGTTGCCGTGCTCACACGGCAAGATCACGAAGCGTGTCTGGCTGATCTAAGCAATTGTGTATCGCTGGTAGCCGATACCAACGTCCTTGATGCTGGTGCGGGAACGGGCGCGTTGTGCCACGCACTAACGCTCGTGCCTGGCCTGCGGGTTACCGCCTTGGAGCCTTGCCCCGCGATGCGTTCGATACTGAACGCCAAGCCGGACCTGTCGCACATCGAAACTGTTGCCGGTTTCTGCGACCATCCGTCTGACCGAGATCTTTTCGAGGATGGGCAATTCGACGTCATTGCTTCTCGCCAGCTCACCAATTGCCTCTACGACCCATTGGCGGCGTTTCGAAACTGGCACGCATGGCTACAACCGTTGGGCACGGTCGTTGTGATGGATGGCTTGTTTGATCGGTCCGCCTGGTCCGGCATTTGGGATGGCGTGGTGGACACACTTCCGCTTTCGGCGTGCCGGACAATGGCGACGGTTCCCTATTTGATGGAGCAATGCGGTTTTCGAGTGACCTTTGCCGGCTTCATGGAAGTCACCAATACGCTTCCGTCCACCCGGACGATGCGATACATGGTTGCTGCGAAAAAATGTGATGGATAGTCTGTGATGTTACTTCGTCTAGGATTCCACCATGGTCAATGAACTTTTCTGCATCTGCTGTGAGCGCGATCCGGACCATGCGGACCAACTAAAACGCATCGATGCTGCGGTCACAAACGGCGTCGACGTTCACCAATCCGACAAGAACGGCGTGACGGCGTTGCATCATGCAGTCCGGTTTCGGAATCCCATGGCGGTTCAGGCTCTGATTCGACACGGCACAGGCGTCAATCGGTGTTGCCGAAGAAGCGGTTCGACACCGTTGCACCGCGCGGTTTGCAACACCGGTGCTCCTGGCACCGCTGGGCGAACCGACGCCGTCCGTGAAATTATCCGCATTCTGATCTCCGCCGGCGCCGACACAACGATCGCGAACAAGTCGGGTAAGACGCCTCGCGACTATGTGACGGATGCATCGCTGCTAGTTCTGTTGGACGCAAAACACAAGGCATGAATTTTGCCGCGACTTGCGAGTTGGCTGGTTGAATGAGCGTTCGCAGTTTCCTGTAACATAGGGCGAGTATATCGTAGGCCTAATCTCTCCGTGATCCGGCGTGCTTATCTGCGGGTCCACGGCACTTCACTCTCAAAGCCTCTTCATCGCTATGAACCAAAACCCTTACGAACCGCCTGGTGAGAAACCCGAAGATGATTCTTCCGTGGGATCTGAATCTGACGACCAAGCGATTGCCACACCAGTGCTTGCCTATACGGCGAGTGGAAACTTGGAAGCACATTCGGTCGTGACGTGGTTAGAATCCAATGATGTTCAAGCCTACGCGGTTGAAGACAATTCCAGTGTTGGATCGAGTCTCTTTGGAACGGTTAGCCAATTCCACAAGCCACAAGTCTTTGTCGATACGTCAGATGCAGATCGGGCCGGCGCGCTGATTCTTCAGTTTGAACAGCAGCGAGACCTTCGCCACAAAGACCTTGCCGATGCTCCGCCAATCAAGGCAGAGTGTGAAGACTGTGGGGCGACCAGCGAATTTCCCGCAAACCAGGATGGGACGACGCAGACCTGTCCAAAGTGCCATGCTTTCATCGACGTAGGTGAAATCGATTGGCCCGAAGACTTTGATTTCGAAGAAGCCGAATCTGTTTCGACGACCCCCGACAACATCGAAGACGCGATCGATGCCGCTTCGCGTCTCGATAGCCGTGGCGACTGGGACGAGGCGATCGTCGCGTACAAGGACGCGGCAAGCCGATGGCCTGACCACGCAACCTATATCGGCAACTGTATCCGTGAAATCGAAGGCAAACGCAATGCCGCGAATGAATCCAGAGAATGACGGACCTCGCATCGCAGGAGCAGCAAGTCAGAAAGGTTTTCGTGTGACCATCCGCGAACATTTGGTGCGATGGTTCTATACGGAAACGTTTGCTTGGATGACGCAATGGAAGTTCACAATGAGGTACGCTACTCGTTCGACGAAGCGACCACATTCGGTCATTTCTCTTCCGTTGGATGGTACGTGATGCGAGGATTGTTTTTTGGAATGATCGTCTGCGTCATGGGAGCCGTGGGCTGCGGTAAGTCTGGTTCCACCGCGATTGTGCCACAGCAGCAGGAACAATCACAAGATTTGTTGCACGCATGGGAAGCAGCAACCGGAACGAGGAATTGGCAGGAAGCATGGGAGCTCTCGCCGGCCATTTTGAGTCAGTATCCTGACGACCCCGAGATCGCCGCCGCAATTGCGAGGGTGGCCCACGAGCTTGGGAAAGCAGATGTGGCCGCGGAATTGTTGGTGCAAGCCTGTCGAGCTGAGTCCTTTCAGGATTCAGCAAGGGTCGAACAGATGTTTGCTGCGATGCTATCCGTTGGGCAGCTCTATGAGTGCATGGACGTCCTTGAAGAGTCTCTTGCAAGTCAACCGAACCACCACTCAATCAGGCGAAAACTATTCGAATTGCACTGGGGCACGGAAGACCGCCCTCGTGCCCGTCCGCACGCACGCTTTCTCGTGCAGAGTCGACAATTCGATATTGAGCTGCTGATCGCACTGGTCGAGTCGTCGACTAGAACGAAGGTCGAAAAACCGCTGATGGATCTCGTGGCTCGATATCCCGAGGATCTGCGTCCGTTGACCGCGCGGGCAAAGACAGAACTTGATCGAGGTCGATTAGGTGAAGCAAGAGCGACATTGGAAAAAGTGCTTTTGAATCATCCACAGCATGTGCCTGCGAACGTTTTGCTAGGGAAGCTGCAAATAGCTGAAAGCAATTTCGATGAGTTCGCTGTGGCCACCGCGAGGATGGATAGAAACCTTGACGACTATCCGGAGTATTGGATCGCCCTAGGTGATTGGTGCCAATCCGAAAATCTCACCGAAGAAGCGGCCAAGGCTTACTGGGAGGCAACCCGACGCGACGCGGATTCAACCGATGCATGGCTGAAACTCCGCGGCGTATGGAATCTCATTGCCCATCCAGAGACAATGGACGATGTGACTGCTAAGGCGGTTGCCAGTCGCAGCACGCAATTGAATCGTCTCAATCAATTGGTGTCTGAATTCAAAATAACTGGCAAAGAATCCGTTTCTTTGGCGATTGACATTTCGCAAACGCTAGTCGATCTGGGACGCATTTGGGAAGCAGAAGCTTGGACTGCCATCGCAACCACCTTTGCCAGCGGCGACAGACCAGGCTTGACCCAAACGCGTCAAACGATCGTTGCGAAACTCCGCCGCAAGACGCCCTGGCAACTCACCGAGGGCCACCCCGAACTGACCGTTTCACTTTCGACTTTTCCTGCACCAGACCTAGCCACTCGAAATCGCATCGCCACGGGTGGCGGACGTGATTCAGCTCAACCTTCCAATGATGGCGAGCAAGCGACGAATCGCTATGTGTTGACCGATGAGTCGCAGCAACGAGGGTTGCGATTTTTTGGGCGAACAGGCGATGATCTCGACCGTCCAGGAATCATGCTCTATCAGTTCAATGGCTGTGGAGGTGGAACCATTGATTTCGATCTTGATGGTTGGAGTGACGTCTATTTGTCAGCCGCGGGTGGCCAACCACCGCTTGTCGATTCTGCCGAGAACTCGCTATTCCGAAACGAATCCGGGTCGTTCCGGAACGTCACGTCGTTTTCGGGAGGAGATGACAAGAGATTTGGCCAAGGAGTTGCCATCGGTGATATCAATGAGGACGGGTTTCCGGACATCCTGGTGATGAACTATGGCCCCGATGTTTTGCTGGTCAACAACGGAGATGGAACGTTCAAAGATGTTAGCGATCGACTGGGGCCAGGCAATTCAAAAACCGCATGGTCCACCAGCGGCGCGATTGCTGACCTGAATGATGACGGGATATCGGACTTGGTCATCTTGCACTACACCGTCGGCCTTGACGCCGTATTGTACAAGTGTCCGAGTCCTGGTTTGGATATCGCCCGCGCCTGCACACCGCTCAGGTTTCCGGCGTTGCAAGATCAGTTCATGCAGGGCACATCGGTGGGGTTTTTTGAGGACAAGACTTCGGACTGGAATGCTGTTCCTTCGATCGCAGGTCGCGGCTTGGGAGTCACCGTCGGCTGCTTTGATGACGTCGCGGGCGTTGATGTGTTCATTACCAACGACATGACCAGCAATCATTTTTGGACGCGATCTTTGCAACCCGAATTCAAGCTCTTGGAATCTGGCTTGATGAACGGACTTGCGTCGGGAGATCGCTCGCTCGCACAGGGTTCAATGGGGATTGCTACAGGTGACCTCGACCGTGACGGCGAAGTCGATTTTTACGTCACGAACTTTGCGTATGAATGCAATACACTTCACCAACGATCGGAAACGGGCTTGTGGCGAGACCAGACTTACTCGGCCAAGCTCGAGCTTCCAACACTATCGCTTGTCGGCTTCGGAACTGCGGCGATCGATCTTGACAATGATGGAATGCTGGAGATCGTACTGACAAATGGACACGTGGACAGTTTTCCAGAAGGCGATGATGCGGTCCCCTACGCACAGCCGATGCAGATTTTCCAGCGTGACAAAGGGGGTCGGTATTTCGATCGCACGGCGGAAACCGAAAGCGAGTACGTCGCCCGCAAGCACGTTGGGCGTGCGCTGTGGACCATCGATGCGAATCGCGATGGGTTGACCGATTTCATGGTGACTCACCAAACCGAACCCGTGGCACTGATGATCAATCACGCTCGTGATTCGAATCGCTGGATTGACCTGCGGCTGTCGGGTACCACGTGCGCGCGTGACGCCATCGGCGCCGTCGTTGAAGTTCAGTCAGGCGATCAGCGGTGGACGTGCCACCAAACTTCTGGTGACGGTTTTCTTGCCAGCGACGAACGTGCCATCCGAGTCGGTTTGGGCAGGTCATCGGAAGCCTGCCAAGTGACCGTCCACTGGCCTGGTGGGCATGTTGAATCGTTTCCATCCCTGGGCGTCGACCAACAGTGGTTGTTGGTTCAAGGTGAAAGCGAAGGTTTTGAGCTTTCGCTTCCTGATTGAATTGCGAAAGTAATCTAGAGTAAGCAGGAATGTTCGCCCACGCGGATCTCTTCGATTCCGTTGAATAGACCGAAAGCTTGGGCCAGAAACACAAAGTTCGATTCCACACGTGTTCCCTTGTTGCAACCGCCGCGGGCGTTTCACTCGGAAAGTGATCGAACGGGAAAGTGTGCACTCGAGTGTCGGCGAGGTTGACTATCGTGTCGGCGCATACGCGACGAAGTCGTGCCACTGTATCGCGTCGGGTAAGCTTGCAGACGCTGCGAATTCTAGGTGCAGGATGCGTCGATGACGTCGTGTTCCTGGTACTGATGCGCCACTTGAATGGCTGATCAAGGGCCGCATTGCCAACACGTCACCGACCTTTGCGTGAACATCGACAGCAGCATCTAAACCATCGCCGTCACTGGTCGATGAAACGTGCGAGCCTGGGATCACTCGCAGCGGCCCGTTTTCGTCGGTCACTTCGTCCAGGTGAATCCGAAGCGTTAGCATTCGGTTCAAGATTTCGTCGCAAGCGATCACGTGCGGCACACCGGCTTTGATGGTTGGTCGCGAAACGGAAGGTGACGCGATCGAATGGTTTCTCACGGCGATGGATGTGTCTTTGTGCCAAGCCAAAGCCCACGTTCGGTCTGGCGGTTTGTCGAAGAACAACGCCCGAACCAATCCGAATTGGTCGCCGAGTTGCTCGCGAAGAAAACCGACGAGCGAATCGCATTGCCAAACGGTTGAGACTTCGGGAATCGACTTGATCAAGTTTCTGGCTGCGTACACGTGCCCTCGACTGGATCTCGCCCGCACGGTATCGCCATCGGCGTCGTCATCAAACGTGTCACGACACACGACCAACAATTGTTCGACAGTTTCGGCCGTCACCGCTTGCTTCAAAAGACAAAACCCATCGCGATCAAGAGTTGGCTGGTCCATGCTTCGCCTCCCGAGACGCCATCGCGCATCCAACCCCGCAAAACACCGCACCCATGATTTCTAAGCCCGCGAACCCAGCATGCATTTCTGAAAAACCATCCAATATCATTCCAACGCATCGACCCGTCGCCGAACCGGCCATCGGCAGGCCGCCAATCAGCAATGCAGCGAACACATCGCCGCGTCGCCAAAGGATGATCATCGCTACCGCGATCGCCATTTCAACACCCCCATAGAACGCACGCACTTCCGTCAACATTTGCGGGGTGGATACGTTGACGCCAAACGCGAGTAGCAACGCGCCGGGACTGGTGCCCAGCCAGACGGCAAATCCAGCCCAAGCAGCGGCGGTGACGAAAATGACGACGGCGGGGAAGCGACTATTCATTGTTGCATTCTGTCACAATCCACGCGTGCACGTCGACAGGCTTGGCAATCAACACATGCGGCGGGTTTTGGAACGTAAGTCCAAACGGTTCGCCCATTGTGTTGATTCGCTCGGCGTAAACGGCTGACGCAAGGGACCAGGGCGGATGATCGATTTCACCGCGAAAAATTCTGCCTTTGCGATTGGCACTGTAAAGACAGTATCGAGCGGTCAGCCAGTATTCGAGTGATCCCGGTTCGGCGTGGACGAAGCCACCCGCCGCGGCATAGCTTGCGTCGTAGTCCGCCGAACGTTCGCCACGATGCGTGCGATGACTTTTGAAACTCGTCTCGCCCATTTCGCTCTGAGCGATCGACATCGTCGCATCCATGTACGGCAGATTGAACGTTGCTCTGGCCACCCGAACCGCAGCGAGGCTTGCCGCGTCGAGCGAAAAGAACCAGACGCCCGGTTTTCCGCCAACGGTGACGTAGGTTCGCACGTTCAATTCCAAAAAGCGACTCACACTCGGGATGGGCGGACACAGTCGCGGAGCTACGTTCGACATCAGAAACGGAACGACTCCGATCCAGGCTTGGCCTTCCCAGGTGTCCAAAGTCACTCCCGTGGGAAGCAACGCAGCAACCTTCGCCGCCGCGACACGCCAATGGGCGAACAGCAAGTCCGACCACGTCATTCGCATGACCCACGGATGATTCGGCAGCGGCCATGTGCGATCTGAGTCTTTGCGATCAACGTTTCTTGTCATACAAGTTCCTCAACGCCGGTTCAAGGTTCGCAAACTCGAACTCGAAACCGTCGTCCATCAATCGTTTCGGAATCACGTAGCGACCATAGAGAACCAGTTCCGGATCAGTACGCATGAAGATCGGAGCTCCGATACGGACCATCCATTCAAAGGCTGGCAGTCCGATTGGTATTCCGATGACCTTGCGAAGCGTTCGCATGAAGGTCGCCTGTGACTCTGGGTGGGGTGAAGAAACGATGTAAGTCCCCTCCATCGTTTCATCAGCGATCGCCCTCGCGAAGATCGAATTGCAGTCGTCCTCGTGGATCCATGACATCCCTTGCGTGCCGCGGGCCACTGTTCCGCCGAGCCCTAACTTGGTGATCAAACCCAGCGTGCCAAGGGCCCCGCCGCCACTGCCGCGATCACGGCCGACAACGAAACTGGTCCGCATGATCGTGCCGCGTTGCTGGGGCAACTTGCTTTCCGCAAACGCAGATTCCCAAGCCCGCGCGACCGTCGGTGCTAGCCCGATTCCTTCGGCGGACTGTTCGGTACAAACGGCCGACGGTGGATCGCCGTAAATGTGCGCCGTACTCATTTGCACCCAAACCGGCGGCGGCGATTCGACAACACGCATCGCTTGGCCAAGCACCCGAGTCGACTCGACACGCGACCGCAAAATTTCATCCTTGTGATCCGGCGTCTTGATACAGTTCACCGTACGGCCCGCCAAGTTCACGATCGCGTCACAGCCGTTGATCGCGGACGACCAGTCTCCCGCCGCCCCACCGTTCAATGTTCGCCCATCCCAAATGCGATGCGTCCACGATCCAGCAGTCTTCGGCACTGATCGCGACAGAATCGTGACCTCCGCGCCTTTGGCAGCGAATGCGTCCGCCATCGATCGGCCCAGGAATCCGCTGCCTCCAGCGATTACGATTCGTTTGCCGGTGAGTTGTGTGACCACGGGATCTTCCAATTGTTGTTCGCCACGCGTTGACTACTGATAGAACCGAAAAACGTTCCGAATCGTCACCGGCAAAACACCACGGCGAACGAAATACCGTCACTTACAGTCGCTTCGTCAGTCGGCCCAGCGAGTATCGAACAGCGATGCGGTCCAGCGATGATCTGTTGCATCGGTGGTGGTGTTGTCTTGACCGGCACGCATTTCAAACAACGCCAACGTGGAAGGTTGTGAGTCCAGTCCCGAGCGGTAAACTGCGGGATCGGGCAGTGGATGCTTGGACAGGCGAAGCGAGTGAATGGTTCCGCGAAAGAATCGTGTGCCCTGTTCATCAGGCAGCATGCCGGCGGGAGTTCCGCCAAAGCACAGCATCGGATCGTTTGGAAAAAGCGGATAGGCGATCGGTTGCGTTTCAGCCTTCTTACCATTGATCCACAGTTCCAGGTCGTCTCCAATCCAACGCGCCGCTACCAAACACGTTTCATCCATCGCCATCTCATCCACGGTCACTTCAAGCGCCGACTTGCCATTGCCCAGGGTCGCAATTCCCCATTTTCGGCCTTGCATGATGAACAGTACCAGGCTTGTGTCACCCGTCCATGTCACGACGTTGCATGGCAAACGGCCGGCTCGCGGAGTCACCACCACTTCGATCATCGATTGACCCGGAATCGGCACTTCAAAATCGGGGACCATCGCGTAGCTGGTTTGTCCGTTGAAGATCAATCCGTTGGACGTCGCGGTTGGCTGTGTGGGCTTCGACGAAGATATCGAGGCCGCAACGACCAGGAGTATGCCGGCGATACACGTCGCGATCGCAATCCCTTGACGCACACGTTTTCTTGACACCGGTGTGGGCGGCATCGCAAGCGGCGACGGCGAATGGTTTTGCAATTCGGCGAATCGCAAACGCACTTCCGTCATCGAACGTGGGCGATCCGCGGGATCCTTCGCCATCATCGATTGGACAAGATCGACCAGCGCCGCGGGAACTGGCGCGTCTTCGTTCGATCTGGCTAGGCTGGGTGTTTCGGACTCGATGTGCGACAGCACGGTGTCGAGCGGCGAGTCGCCACAGTAAGGCGGATTGCCGGTGATCAGGAAGAACAGCGTGCAGCCGAGGCTATAGATGTCGCTTTGGACGTCGACTTGATCCGGAAACCTCGCTTGTTCGGGCGATAGGAACTCGGCGGTTCCCATGATGTGGTGCGACTTGGTAAGGACATCATCGTGTGGACGATCGCTGGGCACAGCACCGTCTAGGTTTTGCCGAAGCTTGGCTAGCCCAAGGTCAAGAACCTTAAGATTTCCCGCCGCGTCCACCAACAGGTTACTCGGCTTGACATCGCGGTGGATGAAACCGGATTCGTGAGCATACTGCAGTCCGCTTGCGGCTTGATCACAAAGGTCGATGGCCTCCGTCACCGAAAGGCTTCCCGTTTCTCGCACTCGATCGGCGAGCGTTTGTCCGTCGATCCATTCGGTCACCAGGCACAACATGCCGTCGGCGTCTCGAGCGTCAAACGCGGTCAAGACGTTGGGGTGCGACATCGCGGCCACGGATTGGACTTCGCGTTCGAACCGACGTCGCGCTTGCGGGTCTTGGCTTGTTTGTTGCAGCAAGACCTTGATGGCGACTTTGCGACCCATCAATTCGTGACGAGCGCGATAGACTTGGCCCATGCCACCGCGGCCAATGCACATTTCGATCACGTAGTCACCGACACGTTGGCCTTCGTGTAACCGATCGGCAACGTTTGTCGTTTGCGATACTGCACGCGTGATTTCGTCGAGATCCGCTTTCGTCAACGACTTGCACCACGCAGAGTAGTCCTTGATGGAGACTTCCACGCCCAAACTCTTACGGTACTGGGCGTCCAAAACTGACAGTTCCCGCTGAAGTATTAAGTGAGTTCGAGCGTCGGAACACTCCAGCGAATCAAGGAACATGGACAGAGAAGCGGCCCCATCGCGTTGCCAAGTTTCCTCGAACTGGTCACAACAACGATTCACGAACAGCATTTGATCGGAGGGCAAGTCCTCAAAATCGATTCGATCGTCTGGGTTCACGATTGAGCCTCGGACTGCCAAAGTTGCCGGATCGTTTTGAGTTTTCGCTGCACCGTTCGGGGCGAACACTTCAGTGCGATAGCGATCTCCGTCGCGGAGTTACCTTCCATGCTAACGATCGCGATTTCACGCAGCATCGGATCGTTGGTTCGGTCCAAGCAGGCCAACAATGATTCGAGTGATTCGGATGCTGCGGCGACAAGTTCTGGTGACGGTTCGGGCCCGATCGCGTTTTCGAGCAGCGATTCCGCCGGTTCGTTGGCAGTACCGCCTCGTTTTTGGCGGTTCTCGTGTCGGACATGGTCAACCGCCTTGTTGATCGTGATGGTGACCAACAGCGGCCACAGGTTGACGTCGTCACGATCCAGTTCGATGCGGCCGGCTCGGATACCGAGACAGAAGCTTTTGAACGCGCTGAGTGCGACGTCTTCTTCATCACGGGCGGCCGTTCGTGTATCGCGAAGTCGCTTGCGGGCAAGTAAGACCATCCGTTGAAAGTACAGCTCCCAAAGTCGTGATGTGATGACTGAGTCGCCCGCGCGCAGCCGTGAATGCCAATCCGGAAAGGTGGTTTCGATGGGAGGCTTATCTTCAATCACGTGGCTAACGGCATGAATCTCGAGTTCCGGGGAGCAGCAATATGTTGTCGGCATTATGCACCGATAGTTCGACGATGCGGAGGCGAAGTGCTCCGCAATTCCTTCTCGTCTACGTGTTTTCGGCCATTCCACAGAAATGTCTGCAAATTTTGTCGCGGTTTGGACAAGGATAGCGAGTAACAAGTGTCGCTCCCTATTTCTGAATAGGCCTCCTCTTTTCTTTGAAGAGCCCCCGCATGTACCGAATTCACATCGTGATCGTCGCTTTCCTCGCTCATCTGAACGTTCATGCACCGGATGCTTCCGCTGAATTGGTGACGGTGATCAATTCAGGCTTCGAGGATATCAGTGGCGAGTCGCCGTTCAACGAGTTTACGTTTGGACCGCTCAATGGCTGGGACTTGTATGATCCCGACGGCATCGCCGCCGGCGGCGGCGCGGGTGCGACGTACTACATCGGAACGTTGACCCCCAACGCGCCGACGAACTTCACCGCAGGTGCCGCTGAGGGTCAGCGCGTCGGCATCGCGTTCAATTTCGCGGGAAGCGGCGGCCAAGGCGAATACGGCATGCAGCAGACGTTAAGCGCGACGTTGCAGGCGAACACTCACTACCAGCTAGACGTCGAGATCGGCAACATCGCATCGGGTATCGCCCAGAACGGCGACGATTTTAATCTCAATGGTTTTCCTGGGTATCGCGTCGACCTGCTCGCCGGTGGCGCGGTTTTAGATCAGGACGACAATTCGCTAAGCGGTTCGATTGCTGAGGGCGATTTCGGTACCAGCAGTCTGTCGTTCACAACGGGCGACACTCACTCGCTGCTTGGCCAGGCCTTGGGCATTCGCTTGGTGAATTTGAATCAGATTGATTTAATGTATCCGGGTGCGCATCTGGAAGTGGACTTCGACAACGTGCGGCTCAACGCCACCGCGGTCCCGGAGCCGTCGTCGCTTGTCCTTCTGGCTTTAGGGGGCGTCGTTGCGTTCCGCCGCCTCTTCCTCGCATAGCGATGGGGTGCCTCGATCTCCTTCTCCATTGGCAGATCACAGTGCCATCTGTTGGCCGCATTCATTCGGTTGGGCGAATGGGGAACGATCTAACAAGAAGAATAGAAGCGGGCAATATTCCTGGGACGACTATTGGCATGCAACGCAAACAATGTTTCGGTCGCCCTTCAGTCGAGTGAAGGATTCTCAGGGCCATATGAGAAGGTGTGCTTGAAATTCGTCTGCTTTTTGATGGCGCTCATGCAAAACGAAGAAGTTTTAATAACGGATATCGGACTTTTTGCGTGCAAAGTCGGGCGTCTCGCGTGGATCTAGTTATCATTTCTAGCGCCGCTTCGTGCGGCTGGGCGATGGATCGCCGCTCCAACGCGGATCATGAAGGGTGAGACAACCTATCAAGTCCCCTTCAGGTGATTGCCGCGTGTGTCCCGCCAAATGTTCTTCGATGAGTCTGACGACCTATGAAACGTTCCCTTCGCACCTTGTCCAAAAGTCACCACGCAGTCGCCCGTCGATCGCCAAATTGGAGCGCCGACACGTTTGAAAAACGATTGATGCTGGCCGCCGATTGCGGAGCCGCGATCAGCCAAGCTGCTGAAGTTGCACCCGCTTGCGAAGTCTCTCAGTCGAGCGTTGCCCAAACACAATCGAATCACATTGTTTTCGTCGATCCCAGCATCGACGACATCAGCCCATTATTGAACGGTTTGTCGGCGGATCACGAGTTGGTGTTGCTGCAACCCAATCAAGACGGCCTGGGCCAAATTACCAAATTGCTTTCTCAGCGAAACAATGTCGCCAGCGTTCACATCGTTGCCCATGGCCGAGCAGGGCAGATTCAATTGGGCAATCAGTTGGTCGACGCAGAAGTGCTTCAGCAGCGACAGGCAAGCCTACGGAGTTGGTCGAACTCACTGACCGAAACGGCCGACATCCTGATCTACGGATGTGAAACCGGTGCAGACGAAAGCGGACTGAATTTGATCAACGAGATCGCCAAGTTGACGGGCGCCGATGTAGCGGCATCGACCGACAAAACAGGCGCTCAGTCTTTGGACGGTGACTGGATCCTGGAACGCAGCGTTGGCGCGATCGAATCCGGATTGGCCTTCGACGCTCTGACGCGACAGAGCTACGCCGGCGTGATGCCGATCACGATCCGCGCCCAAGGATCAACCGGCGAGGAAAATATGTCGTTGCAAATTGACGGGATCACCGTGGCGACGTTCGAGAGTATCGGCACCCAGCTTCAAGATTTCACCTATCAAACAACCACCAATGCGCGGTCCAGTCAGATTCGCGTTGACTTCACCAACGACCAGTACGATGAAGTGACCGAAGCCGACCGCAATCTGCGTGTCGACAGCGTTACGATCGAGGGAGTGACGCTGCAGACGGAATCTCCTGACGTCTTCTCGACCGGCACTTGGAAACCCGAAGACGGTATCGTTCCCGGTTTTCGGGAAAGTGAATTCCTGCACTCCGACGGGTACTTCCAATTTCCAATCATCGGAATCGGTTCCGGATCCGAGATCGAAATATTCGCGCGAGGTGACGAGGGCACGGAACAGTTCAACTTGCGGATCGATGGTCGAAACGTCGCATCCTTCACGGCGACGACTCAGCTTCGGTCCTTTACCTACACCCACACTGAAAACGTCATCGCTGATGATGTGCGAATCCAGTTCCCAAGCGACCGATGGGATCCCGCCAATGGAATCGATGAAAATCTGACCGTCGACTACATCACGATTGATGGCGAGAGCTTCCAGACCGAGGATCCTTCGGTTTACTCGACCGGAACCTGGACCGCCGCCGATGGGATCGTGCCAGGATTTGGGCGGGGCGAAGAATTGCACGGCGCAGGCTACTTTCAATTCGCCAGCAACACAAATGATGGATCCCGGATTCTGGTCCACGCGCGTGGACACGAGGGCACAGAGCGTTTCAATCTGGTGGTTGATGGGCAGGTTGTCCGCACATTCACCGCATCGTCAACAAGCGATTTCCAAACGTTCGCTTATATACATTCCACCACCGTTGATGCTGCGGATATCCGAGTTCAATTCATTAGCGACGAGTGGAATCCGGTTTTGGGAATCGACGAGAATTTGGATGTCGACTACATCTCGGTCGACGGAAAGGCCTATCAAACCGAGAGCCCAGCCGTTTACTCAACCGGAACATGGACTGCCGCCGATGGGATCATTCCTGGATTTCGTGAGTCCGAAACGCTTCATAGCGCCGGCTTCCTCCAATTCGCCAACGCGAGCTACTTGATCGATACCGATTCGGAAGGCAATGGAGAATGGAGCGACGTTGAGCCGCTCGGATTGGTCCCTATTCACTCCATCGTCTTGCCCGATGGAAAAGTGTTTAGCTTTGGTACGACCGAACTGGGTATGCAAAGTGCTCAGTTCGTGTACAGCATTTACGACCCCGAAACCGGTGTTGAAGAGATTCTTCCCAACACGACCGACACGGACATCTTTTGCTCGAACATGTCGATCGATCCGGTATCGGGCAACGTTATGATTTTTGGCGGTGACGCACGAGGCGAAGGTGGAACGGTCAACACGGCCGTCAACGATGTGCTTGTGTTCGACTATGCGAATCGAACCCTACGCGACGCGACCCAAGGCGAAATGGCGTACGATCGCTGGTACGGCAGCAGTGTCACGCTTCCCAACGGCGAGATCCTGGTTCTAGGCGGAACCGGTGGCGGAAAAGATATTCCCGAAGTGTTCAACGCGACGACGGGATGGCGAACACTGACCGGCGTCAACATGAACATCAACTACTACTATCCCAAGACTTGGGTGACCAGCGACAGCAGTGTGGTGACGATGTCCAACAGCGGCGCCATGTACAGGATCAACACTGCCGGGGCCGGCAGCTCGCAACAGATCGGTACCGCCGGTGTCCCTCACCACAATGGGTCCCCCGGCGTCATGTACGACGTCGACAAGATTGCGTTCGTTGGTACCAATGCAAAGATCTATGTCGGGGACCTCAGCGCGACGAACCCAACGTTTACCGCAGTCGCGAATGTTCTTTCCGCCCGACGCGACGGTGGCATGAGCATGTTGCCGGACGGCCGTGTCTTGATCACCGGTGGCAGCAGCCAGTTCAATGTTCTTGGCACTGCCGTTTATGCAACCGAGATCTGGGATCCGACGACCAACCAAGTCGAAGTGGTCGAGGACGTCGAACTGGCTCGCCTGTATCACTCGTCCCATATTCTGTTGCCCGACGGAACCGTCTGGGTAGCCGGCGGTGGGGCTCCAGGCCCGCTGAAGAATCTGAATGCTGAGTTCTACGCGCCCGACTATCTTTACGCCGCTGACGGCACGTTGGCGGTTCGTCCAGTGATCACCGCTGCGCCATCGAACGTCGACAATAGCGACACGTTCACGATCACGGTCGAAGACGCTAGTGTCATCCAGCGAATCACTGCGGTCCGAAGCGGAGCATCCACTCACGCGGTCAACAACGACACGCGTTTCGTGAATCTCAGCTTCACCGTGATCGACGATAGCACGATCCAAGTTACAACACTGAATGCCAACATCATGATCCCTGGGACGTGGATGCTGTTCGCGCTGGACGCCGACGGCACACCGTCGAAAGCCAGCATGTTAGGCGTTGCCACCGCCAACGTGATCAACACGCCTCACCTTTTGGCGTGAGAGTGCTGCCCAGCATCGCCAATTCGGCGTGTTTTTGCGTCAATTGGAAGGACTCTCGTATTCGTCGTGCAATCTGACTTGCATTACTATGGGACAGGTCCTGTAGTAGGCTTATGAGTCTTCGCTACATATTGCTCGCGTTAACCCGCGAGCCCGTTTCTGGCTACGACTTGAATCGCGTTATCGAGCAAACGATTCGCCATTTCTGGGCGGCCGATCAGGCACAGTTGTATCGAACGCTCAAGAGTCTCGAGTCCGACGGACTGGTCAAGCGGGATGAATGGGAGCCGCATCTTGGGCCGTCGCAGAAGACCTTCACGCGAACCGCGAAGGGGAAGCGTGAATTGATTCGGTGGCTTCAGAGTGACCCCGAGTTCTCGATCGAGCGATCAGCTTGGATCGCCCAATTGGTCTCTCTTCATGAAGCGGCCGATATAGCGACGACGTTTCGCTTCATTGAAAAGCTCAAGGAACGTTTTGAAGCATCGCTGCTGACGTTTCAGATGATCGACCAAGGTGAGTCGGCGCGACCGTTGTCACGTCGTTCGTCTGATGACCTGCACGGTGCTTTGGGCCTTCGGTTGGCCACGATGACGACTGAAACTCGGATCAAGTGGTGCAATTGGGCTTTGGATGTCCTAAGTGACCGTCTGCGAAAGGAAAAACGATGATGGAATTCACCTCCGCTCACGGTTTGCTTCGAACCGCCCACATCGTCACGGGGTGTGTCGGGCTGACTCTATTCTGGGTTGCGGCACTCACTCGCAAGGGCGGTGCTTGGCACCGAAAGTCGGGGCTGTTTTTTTATCTATCTGCTTTGGCGGTCTCTGCAACCGCGTGCGTGTCGAGCCTTTGGGCCATCGCTGCTCCGATTTCGTTCGCGGGAATCCAACGTGCCTTGAGCCCGGATGAGACGACGCACCTGATCAACAGCATCAGGTTTCTCTTCGTCATTCTGTTGACACTGATGACCTGGCTTGTCGCGTCCGTGATCATGGGCCGCCATGTGATCCAACAGAAACACGATTTTCGGCGGCGTTCATTTTTGCCTATCGTGGCTTGGCTGGGCTCCGCCTTCATCAGCATCGGATGTGGAGTCTACGGCGTGGTGTCAATTTGCGCCTGAAACAGTACCACTCATTGGCGATTCAAACGGTACCAGTTGGTGAGGCCGGGCCGCGAAGCGACCTGGTGGTACTGTTTGACTTAAGCTTCTTCGGTCGCCGACCCGGTTGGCGCTTTGGTACTGTTTGAAGTTTTTGGCTGATTTCCCATACGGTAGCTCCGGCCGGTGATTTGCATCACGTCGCTGTGGTGCAGGAAACGGTCCAGAATCGCCGTCGCACTGGGCACGTCCCCGATCAACTTGCCCCATTCCTCCAGCGGGCGGTTGCTCGTCATCATCGTGCTGCGGACGTCGTGCCGACGCATGATTACCTCGAACAAGTACTCGCCGCTTCGCTTGGGAAGTTGCTTCATGCCCATGTCGTCGATGATCAACAAGTCCGGTTCGAGATAACGCTTCAAGATCCTCTCGTGACCATCGAGCGCTTCGTCGTGAAGGAAGTCACGAACGACATCAAAGATGCTGCGGTAATACACCGTCATCCCGGCACGGATCAGCGACAGCCCGATCGCTTGAGCCAAGTGGCTTTTTCCGGTTCCCGGTGGCCCTAGCCAGAGCACGTCACGACGTTCACGGACGAACCGCCCCGTGGCCAGCTCAAACACCATGCTTTTCTTGATCGTCGGGTTGAAACTGAAGTCAAAATCTTCCAGCTTGCGAACGTCTCGGAAGCCCGCCTTTTTGATTCGCCGAGTGATCTGACGATCGTCACGAATGTGGATCTCATCCTGCAGCATCAACTCAAAGAACTCGAGATGCGTCAGGCCAGTTGCGGACGCTTCGTGAAGACGAACCTCGAGCGATTCGTTCATGCCGCTCAGTCGTAGCTTCGTCAGCATGGGGGTGATGATCTTATTGATTGATAGATTCCTTCTTGGACTTTGGTGTGAATGAACTTTGCGTACTCAACGATCGGACGGATGATCGGGTGATCTTCCATGAACTCCATGGTCGTTTGCGTCGTCTCGGGCTGACGCCTCAGTAGCGTGCGAATGATCCGGCAGTTGATCGCGCCACTGCGAACCGCGATGCCGCAGGCGGCGTCGATCGCATCGCCACTGTGCATGCGGCTCATTGCCAAAACGCCTTGCAACACCCGGGCGGCCTCGACACCGCGACCCGCCACGACGGCATCGGCCCACTGGTTCGCCGAGGGTCCAATGAGTCGCATTTTGTTGTGTAAATGGGCGATCCCGCGTTCGATCGGACTGATCTTTTGCGAAGCGATGTGACCGGCGTCGGTTTGAAAACGACCTGGCTCGATGATTGTGTGCGTGGCGATGTGACGAAGGTTCTCATCGAAGATCCTCACCAGGTGACTGTCATGGCGAACCCATATGTCGCGGCCCAGATACTCCGGCGGGACACTGTAAAAGGAACGGTTGATCGAGATGTGTCCGCCGCGAGAAACCTTTCGCTTGGCCTCGTGATAGAACTCGAAACGGGTCGAGGGAAGATTGGCAAGCGATGGCTTTTCGACATCTATAAAACAGGCCAAAACTTGCTTCCGCGTGGTGCCGTGAATGCGAGTATCGGCGACCCTGCTCTCCCAATGATGCAGGTGATCGTTTTGCGCCGCGAGTGTTTCAAACTCCCGGCCACGCAACGCGTTCTCTTGCACATAGTCGACACCGCGTTCGACCTTGCCTTTGTGGCGTGGTGTTCGTACTCGTGTTGGCAGGAATGCGCACCCATAGTGCTTGCAGAAATCGACCAGCTTGGGATTCAATTCGGGGTCATGCCAGTCGGGCGTTTTGACGGCGCACTTGGCATTGTCAAAGACGACTCGCTGGGGCACTCCGCCGATCGCCCAGAAGCAGTTCTCCAAGGCCCGAATGAAGCTCTCTGTGTCTTGTCGAAAGACCGCTTCGCTGTAGCCCTTTCGTGAGTGACTCAGGACAGCTCGAAAGACGTGCGTTCGCCGGTAAGTTCCATCGGGGTTTCGGATCTTCGCACCGGTTCCAAAGTCGACTTGCAACTCTTCGCCGGGCCGGACTTCCATCCTCCGAAACGGCAACTCGGTGGTTCTGCCGAGTGCTTGAACGAACCGATTGACCGACCAATAACTGACATCGGCCCCGTGATCAGCGACGAGGTCTTGATGGATGCGGCGGGCGGACAAACCGGCTTGGCATTTCTGGATGACGATGTCGCGAAACGGCTCGCACTGACTGTTGCCGACCGCCGCTGAATCGGTCGCCTGAGACTGGTCAGACCCGGTTGGCGCTGTGGTACTGTTTGAATCCGCCGACCCGGTTGGCGCCAGAGCGATGGGAGCCGTTGGCGCTATGGTCCTGTTTGAACTCTCGCCAGCCAAGTGCCGCCGAACGGCCCCACGAGAGACGCCAAGGGTCTTTGCGATTCGCCGCTGAGAGTAACCGGCGTCGCGTAAGTTGCTGATTGCAAGGGACTTGTCCATCGCCAGTTGATCCGCCATGAGGCCCTCGTCGGTGGGTTTTCGGATATGAAAACCCACCATCGGACAAGGGGCCGGGGTGTGGGATCAACTGGTACCGTTTGAGGCGCCAATCACTGGTACTGTTTGGGCGCAAACTGACATCCGTTCAGGCAGGCTGCCCGAACGGAAAAAGTCGTGCTTAGAAGTTATCTACGTGCCATTCGTGGCCGACAGCGGAGCCGGGTTGGCAATCCAAAGCACCGCAGCAGTTTCGGTCGACCCGCACTCCGATGCAATTGAATCATGCGGTAGCCGCAATCGATGCATTTCGGATGCTCAAGTTTCCCGACCTGTTTCAGATCGAGTGCACCGAGTAGTTGTGCCATCGTAGGCGATGGTCGACAACGGCCACTCCTCCTGCATTTTAATCATTTGCAGATGACTGAAACTTTATCTTCGTTCGACCCGTTTCCGCTAGGCAGATGCACAGTTCCTGCAAGTGGGTGTGCAGTTGCAGTAGCGTGTGTCGTGCAAAACTCAATTAGCACGTCAACGCGAGCGCGGTCCACAGGACCAGTGCAATGCCAGCTGCAGCGGTGGCGGGGATCATTTGGGTGAGTACGTGGTCCATCAAATCGGCGCCTGTTGTCATCGAACTCAAGACTGTCGTGTCCGATATCGGCGAACACTGGTCGCCCATGACGCTGCCGTTGAGCACCGATGCGAAACAGATTGCGACAAACAGTTGTGGGTTGCTTAAGTCGGCTGACGCGGCAACGGAGATCGCCAGCGGCATCGCTAACGGAAACGCGACCGCGTAAGTTCCCCAACTCGTGCCTGTCGAAAACGCAATCGCAACCGTCAAAACGAACAACAATCCCGGCAACAGCATGTAGGGGACGGTATCCCCGAGTCCGCTGGTCAAGTAGTACGCCGCGCCTGTGTCACGTGTGATGCTTCCCAGCGTGACGGCAAGCAGCAGGATCACCGAAGCGACCACCACGCCCTTCAAGCCGTTGTTGATGCCAAGCATCAAATCGGTCAGCGACATCCCGCGAATCAGTGACGTGATCGCGGCCACCACAACAGCGACGGCAAACGCAACGCGGACTTGCGGTGATCCGGAAAACCAAAAAGTGCCGACCGCGATCCCGGTCAACATTCCTAATGGCAAGACAAATTCCAGCAGCGATGGGACGTAGCCTTCGGGTGTCTGGCTGGCTTGCAGTTCGGTCGACAGCATGGGGTCGCTGCCGGGGCGATCGAGCTGGCCCGTCGTCCTGGATCGTTCGATGGCGGCACGCATTCGTTTTCCAAGGAACGGAGCCTTTTCAACGGACAACAGCAGCGTGCCGAGCACTGCGAACCAGGCGTAAAAACTAAGCGGTAGCGATCCGAAGAAGAAACTCAGCCGATCGGACTCGGTCGCCAGAAACGTGACGCCCGGTACGAAGATCAATGTTTGCACGTACAAGGGCCAGGCGTTGAACGCCAACAAGATCGCAATCGGTGATGCCGTCGAGTCGACGATGTACGACAGTTCCTCGTGGCTGATTCGTTGGCGATCGGCGACCGGCCGGACCGTCGTGCCCACCAAGACGGTGCTGATCGTTCCGCCTTGGAAAAACAGAACTCCCAATCCCCAGGCGACCAATTTTGCCGAACGGGGGCCGCGAACGAAATGGCGAGTCGCCCAGTTTGCGAACGCTTCTGCGGCGCCGTTGCGAGACCAGATCCCCATCAACGCGCCCAACAACCAAAGATAGAGCAGCAGGATGCCCGCACCACTGACGCTGGCCATCGACGGCATCAGCACTTCATCGACGATGTTGTATTGCCCGAGCAGCAATCCGCCCGATACCACACCCGCGAGCAGCGAAATCATCGGTTCTTTCGTGAGCAAACACATCGCCACGGCCATGATCGCGGGTAAAAACGACCACCATCGAAAGTGGCTCGATCGAACGACGCGTATCGGCCGACCATCAGCATCGCGAAAAACCTTGGTGGCCAATTCGTCTGCCGTCAAGCCTTCGGCATCCGTCTCGTTCCAAACCGGCAGGGTTTCGGTATCGATCTTTTCCATATCGATGACGACCCATGATTTGCCGTCTTCGACCGTTTGTTCGATCGCAATCTTGTCAATCAGATCGGTCGACTTTGCCCACTTGCCAGCGGCAAATGACATCGCCAATCCGACAACGACAACGCAGGCGGCCCATCGGCCGACGGTGAAGTTGCGTTTCGAACCCGGAAATCTGTTCGGTGCTTCGTGATTGATTTGCTGATCGGTTTGCTCAGTATTCAAGAGTCTGTGTCACGGATTTGAGAAAGAAGGGTTTTGACAAGAGAACGATAAGCAAGTCGGATACGCGCTGGATTCTATCTTCACGCTCACCACGTTCACTACGCAAAAGCATCATTTGCGTACGATTTTTTGCAGCCGTGAAGCGATCCCCCCAATGATCAAGGAGAAACCCCTGGACCGCAACCGCAAGACGATCGGGCACGTCGGAGTTCTGGTTGAGGCCGAAGGTGCGTGGTGGTGAAATTTCCTTGAATACACCTGATGCTTTGAACAACAAGCAATGTGAACGATTCTGGTTGCACCATGTGATCGACAGCGAAGGCTTCGCTCGCCTCGAGTTTAGAATGGGCATGGTGTCATCGCCGCGCGGCGCAAACGGTCGGCCACACAGTACTTTCCAAAGTGCATTCGCGAAGACGCAACTGAAAAGAAGGAGCGTTGCGGATTTTGCATGCGTCTTGTGTCTCTCTCGCGGAACGCTGGAACACAGGTTGCCCGAAAAGTTCACGCTCGGCTGGACGCACTACAATCCACAAGGACGGCGAACCCGATCGCGGGTGACGGATTGCCTCGAATCTCACACCAGGAAGCATCATGAAGCCTATCGCAATCTCGCTGGTCGCTTTCATTGCCATCGCAGCATTTCCCGGCGTCTCGCATGCGCAGCCTGCGCCCGGCGAGTACGACACGACCGAAATCGAGTTGTTGGAACTCGCCGATGTGGCACGTTCGGGGCGCATCGTTCCCATGAAGTTGCACGTGCCTGTTGGGGCGGGGCCGTTTCCGGTCGTGATCGTCTCGCATGGTGCCGGCGGAAATCTAAATTCCAATTTTGCTCAGGCGCATCACCTGGCAACCCACGGTTACCTCGCTGTTTGTTTGGAGCATCTCGGCAGCAATACGGAACAGGCCGCTGCTGGTGGGCTGCGAGTTGGCAAGACCATCGCCGCAATGACTCGCAATGCCGGTGAAGTTCTCGGTCGCCCCAAAGACGTTAGCTTCGCCATCGATCAGTTGACGCGATTGGACACGACGCATCCGAGTCTGCAGGGCAAGTCCGACGTTAACCGCATTGGTATGATGGGGCATTCGTTCGGAGCCTATACCACGCTCGCCGTCTGTGGTGCCCGTCCTGCGCTGGATTGGCTGGATCCGAAAGTTGGAAGCGGACAGGGTTTGGGGCCTGATCTTTCAGACAAGCGAGTGCTGTGCGGAGTCGCATTGTCGCCGCAGGGACCGGGCGAACCGTTCTTTTTGGAAAGTAGCTATCGTTCCATTGCTGTACCCCTGCTCGGCATTTCTGGAAGCCTGGACAAACAGCAAGGCTTTGTCCCGATCCATCGCAAACACAGCTTTCAATATTGGCCCAGCGGCGATCGCTATCTGCTGTGGATCAACAACGCGGCGCACCTGCATTTTTCAGATTCCACGGGAAGCAAAGAGCGGCGACTCAATTTCGCAAACAATCGTCAAGACGATGTTCAGGCTGTATCGCGTGCCGCAACGCTACTGTTCCTGGATCAATACCTTAAGAAGGCGCCAGGAGCCAAGCTTCAAGAAAAGGATTTGCGGTCGCACATGGTTGGCATCGTCGACAAGATCGAACTCTTGGTGAAATAGGGTTTTTGATCGAAGGAATTACTGATGTTGGGTGATTCCAGTGGTACAATCGGGGTCCCTGATGTCGCCACTTCCCCTTCCCTCCTCCGCGGCAATGCTCCTACCTCGATTCACGCCTCAGCACCAGGCAAGATCCCCCTGTCTACGGGCCATGGTCCTAGTGGCTCTGTGTCTTGTTGCACAGAGTTCTGTCGATGCGCAGATCCAGTCTAACGAGAAGACAAGCGGTGCAAACGCAGTCGTTGCCACGGAGCGGGTTTTGGATTCCATCAGCGCGAGCCGCAACCGTGATCCGCAGCGTTACGAAAAATCGATCAAGCCACTTCTGAAGAAAGCATGTTTCGATTGTCACAGCGAGGATAACGTCGAAGGGAACTTTCGCGCGGACCAACTGGATCCCGACCTCGTCGGCGGCAAAGACATCGCTTGGTGGTTGGAGGTGTTCTCGGTTGTCAGCAAAGGCGAGATGCCGCCACCGGAGTCAAGCGAACTGGCCGACGATGATCGAATCCGCATCGTTGATTGGCTCTCCATTGAGATTCAAGCAGCAGAGAGACTGAGCAAGGCCAGTGGCAATCGCTCTTCGTTCCGGCGGCTGACTCGCTACGAATACAACTACGCTCTGCAGGACATGCTTGGTGTGCCGTGGACATTCGCAGGTGATCTTCCGGCGGAAGCTAGCGAGGACGACGCCTTCGAGAACAATGCCGATTCGTTGCACATGTCCGTGAAGCAAGTCGAGACTTATCACCAGCTTGCACTGAAGGCATTGCGCCGAATCACGGTTCGCGGTGACCGGCCGGTTGTGGTGCACTGGGCGATTCCGATGAAGGCCGCGTTCGAACGCGAAAAGGTGCGACTTGATCGTGACGTCGAAGCGGCCAGAAAGAAGTTTGCCGAGATGCCGGATAAGCAAGTCGCGGAAATCGAACGTCTGAAACAACGTTTTCAGGCATCTGCCGATAGGTCGCATTACCTAGAACTTTCAACAGGGCTGCGAGTAGAGACCGATTGGGATTATCGCAAAGCAGGCTATGCGTTCCGTCACAGAGATACATTCAAGTCGATTCCCAAACCTGGTTCCCATTTCGCCGTCGTGCAACCGGGCCAGCGGCAAGCACTGACCGTTGAACTCGGCGACAGGTTGCCAGACGAAGGCACGATGCGCGTGCGCGTTCGAGCGTCGCGTGCTGAGAATGTTGGAAAGCGTGCTCCGAGTCTACAGCTGCACTTTGGCTTTCAGGCAACCGATCAAGGGCGATCGATCGAACGTGTTAGTCGGCACGACGTTCCCATTCTGGCTCCCTACGGTCAGCCGGAAATTTACCAATGGGATATCCCGCTTAGCGAGATTGAGCACCGCAATACCTATCGTGGCGAGTTTGAACTTGGCGATCAACCGAGCCCGTCGGAGTACATTCGTTTTACAAACAGCACGATCGGGAACGACGGTTCCGATACCGCCACAGAAAGTCCGGCGATTCTGATCGACTACGTGGAAGTTGCCGCGCCGATCTACGACGACTGGCCACCGCGTTCCCACCGCAATGTCTTCATGGAAAGCGAGAACTCGCATGACGAAATCGCGTACGCGCGAGAGATTGTCGCCGCCTTCATGTCGCGCGCCTGGCGTCGTTCTCCGACGACCCGTGACATCGATCGAAAACTGCGCCTGTTCCAGCATTTGCGACGCAACAACACGAATTTTCAGGAAACGATCGTCGAAGTGCTCGCAACCATTCTGACTTCGCCAAAGTTCCTTTATGTGTTACCCGGCGATCAGGATGAACAGCAAGGCAAACAGAAAGATCAACTGTCGCAAAATGAGTTGGCGACCCGGTTGTCGTTGTTTCTTTGGTCTAGTTTGCCCGACGACACGCTACTCAAGCTCGCTTCCGAAGGTCGTCTCGGCGATCACGGAATTCTGCGTCAGCAAGTCGACCGCATGTTGGCCGATCCACGAGCAACTCGTTTTACCGAACACTTCGTCATGCAGTGGCTGAAAATGCAGCCGCTTGAATTCTTGAGCCCCACCCAAGGTGACGACGGTTTTGATGAAGCACTTTTGGAATCGATGAAGCGAGAACCCATCGCTCTGTTTGCTGATATGCTTCGGCGTGATTCGAGCGTTCTGGATTTCATCGACTGTGACTACTTGGTCGTCAACGAGCGACTTGCCCAGCACTATGGAATCTCTGGAGTTCAGGGGAATCATTTTCGCCGCGTTCCCTCGCCAAGTGAGCCGGATCGTGGCGGTCTGTTGACTCAGGCTGGTTTGCTAACGATGACCTCCGATGGCAAAGACTCACACCCGGTCAAGCGAGGCGTGTGGTTGTTGACGAACCTTCTCAACGATCCCCCACCACCGCCTCCTCCGGCCGTCCCCGAGATCGACCTCACCGATCCAGCGATCGCAAAGATGACTTTGAAAGAACGCATCGAGGACCATCGCAATCATGCCGCGTGCATGTCGTGCCATCAGAAGATTGATCCGTGGGGGATCGCATTCGAGAACTACGATGCAATGGGATGCTGGCGTGATCAGATCGACGGGAAGGTCGTAGACGCAACAAGCGTCCTGCCCAACGGCGCCCGCCTGGACGGAATGAAGGGACTCAAAGAACACCTGATTCAGCAGCGCCACGAACAGTTTGTGAAGGCGACCGTTGAAAAAATGGCAACGTATGCGTTGGGTCGACGACTGGAGTTCGCAGACCGCGCGGGAATCAGGGATATTACCGGGCGAGTTCGAGATTCGGGCGACGGCATCAAAACCTTGGTGATGTGCCTTGTGACCAGTGAGCTTTTCCAAACGAGATAGTGAAGATGTACAATAACTGATCCACTACTGAGAAACATTCAATTTCGCGACGGACAACGACAAGACAAATGGCATTCAACTTCAATCGACTTGATCGTCGTCGGTTTCTGCGAGGATCTGGTGCGGCGCTGGCACTTCCGCTGCTGAGTTCCAATCTGCCTCTTTCGGCGTCGAACTCGGCCGGCCGGGAAAATCCGAAACGGATGGCCTGTATCTACTTCCCCGACGGCGTCCCGATGCCGCTGCGCGAAGATCCTGCGTACCAGGATTGGTCATGGTTTCCGCATGGTGGGGGAACGGAATTTACGTTTACGAAGTGTACCGATGCCTTCGAGCCACTGCGTGACGATTTAACCGTGTTGTCGGGATTTTCGCACCCGGGTGCTCGCAAAGTACACGGCCACCGCAACGCCGACCAGTTTCTGACGGCGGCCGAAATTCGTCGCGATGGACCGTACAAGAACGCGGTCTCTCTGGATCAGGTTTACGCCGAGCACGTCGGTGATCAAACGCGGTTTTCATCGCTGGTGATGTCGACCGACGGTGGTATCGGAACTCCGCGCGCTGCCCAAACGCTTTCATTCAATCGCGCGGGCCGGGCGATCCCTGCGGAACAAAGCCCGAAGCGTATTTTCGACATGCTTTTCGTCAAGAGCAACGTCGATGCCGCTCGCCGATTGGCGAACAACGAGAGTGCTTTGGATGAAATGTTAGAAGACGCAAACGATCTTCGCAGCATCCTGTCGTCCGATGACCGGCTGCGGTTCGATGAGTACCTGGACTCCGTTCGCGAAGCCGAGATCCGCGTCCAGAAAGCAAGAGAGTGGGTCAACCGGCCACTGCCAACCGTCGACCGGGCCAAAATGGAAGCGGACATCTCGCCCGAGTCGCCACGGCTGTATGTGCAGACCATGTTAGACATGATCTATCTCGCGTTTAAAACCGATTCGACTCGTGTTGCGACTTATCAGATCGGGCGAGAAAACGGCGCCGGCGTCAGCGATCGTCTCGCCCGCGCCGTCGGGTTCAATCTCGCACATCAGTTGACGCACGACACGAAGAATCCCGGTGGCTGGGAAAACCTTGGGAAATATTGCCGATTTCTTAATGAAGAATTCGCCCGATTCACGACCCGGCTAAAGGAAACTCCGGAACCAGCCGGCACCGGCTCCATGCTGGATAACACGCTACTGCTGTTCGGTTCCGCATCAAGCGCGTTTCATCTTTCTCGCAATTATCCGCTCGTCCTTGCGGGTGGACGCAACATGGAAATCAAGCATGGCAAGTATCTGAACTATGCGGGATCCAATCCGATCAGCGGAGCCTGGAGTGGGGGCCCCGAACCGTACACGAAAAAGATTGAACAAGAAGACCAACCACTCACGCGCGTCTTCGTCACAATGTTGCAACAATTGGGAATGGAAACCAACAGCTTTGCTGGAGCCACCGGGAATTTCCCCGATTTGCTTTCGTAACGCGGCGCCGCTGAACTCCAATCGTTTCGGAAAAACCGAGTACAAGCGTTCGCATTGACTCGTTGTTTGGAAAAACCAAAAGTTAGGATCGTGCGATTGTTGCAGGTCCTTACGCAATATGTGAAACGAAAGACAAACTAGAAAGGCAGTCTACGATGGGCTCGACGATACACTCAATCACGAAGTTTCTGGTCTTCGTTTTCGTGTTCAACGGCACGACGGGCTTGGTAAACGCAGGGGAGAGTCCCAATATCATTTTGTTGTTGGCCGACGACCTGGGTTATCGAGACCTTTCATGCTTCGGCAGTCCTGCCGTCAATACACCGAACCTTGATCGGCTTGCCAAGGAAGGACAGAAGTTTACGCGGTTCTACGCTGGTTCGGCGGTGTGCACGCCCACGCGGGCATCGATATTGACCGGTCGATATCCACTGCGATTCGGAATCACAAAGCACTTCAACGACGTGAATCGATGGCTCCCGGAATCGGCGACGACGGTTGCCGAAATCCTGAAGGGTGCCGGCTACCACACCGGCCACGTCGGCAAATGGCACTTAGGCGGTTTGCATGTCGACGCCGACGGCAAGCGACTGGAAGACCAGCCCGGCCCCCGCCAGCACGGCTTCGAGTTTTATCAAACTCAGATCGAACAACAGCCGATTCGCGGCCGCATGGGTCGTGAGCAAACTCTCTTTCGCCAAGGCGGAACGGTGCTGCTTCGCAACGACCAGCATGTTGGCGAAGGTGATCCGTACTATTCAAAGCACTTGACCGATGCCAATGGCGATTTTGCGATCGAGTTGATCGAAAAGTTCTCGGCGGACCCCCAACCGTTCTTTATCAATATGTGGTGGCTCGTGCCGCACAAGCCCTACGAACCCGCGCCCGAGCCCCATTGGTCGGGCACCGCGGTGGACGGCATCAGTGAAGATCAGCATCGCTTTCGATCGATGGTGCAGCACATGGACGCCAAAGTCGGCCAGATCCTGGGCAAGCTCGATGACCTGGAAATCGCGGACAATACACTTGTCCTATTCACCAGCGACAATGGAGCCGCCTTTGAAGGATTCATTGGCGATCTAAAGGGCGGTAAGACCGACTTGCATGACGGCGGACTTCGCGTTCCGTTTTTGGTGCGTTGGCCAGCAGCGATCCCGGCCGGTCAGGCATCAGATACTTTTGGGCACACCAATGATCTGTTGCCCACGGTCTGCGATGCGGCCGGAATCGAACTGCCGAGCGACTTGCCAATCGATGGACTGAGCTTGTTGCCTCACATGAAGGGCGAACGTCCACCGACTGTCGAAACAAGGGGGACCGTGTTTTGGCAACTCGATTTGTATAGAAACATTCAACGGCACTACCCAAAGCCAAAGCCATATGCGACCGAAGTCGTCATGCGAGGCAAATGGAAGATGCTCGCTTTAAGCGGAAAGCCGGTGGAGTTGTTCGATGTTGAATCCGACCCGAACGAAAACCGAAATGTGTTGGATGACCACACAGAACTGGTCGCTTCGTTAGCGGCGCAGCTTGATGAGTGGCTCAGCGCTCCAAGAACGCCCCATGATTGAATCGAGAAACGCATGAACCAACTAAACAAACTTCGATGCTATCTGCTTCCTCGCCGCGATTTTTTACATTCCGTTTGGGTTTGCATAACGAGTGTCCTGTTCTTTGCCGTTCCGACGAATGCGCAAGAGTCGTCGGGCGCATCGACACTCGGTCTCGCCGCGCCCGCTGGGGCGGTGGTGCTGTTCGATGGATCGAACTTCGATGCCTGGGAACCGTTTTCGTTCCAGGCGATCAATCCCAAAGCCGACCAAAAAGAGGTTCAATGGAAACTGGTCGACGAGAACGCGATGGAGATCGTTTTTGAATTCCGAGGCAAGAAACGGAAGCAGTTCATTTGCACGAAGGAAAAATTCGGCGACTACCACCTTCATTTGGAGTTCCAGTTGCCGCGTGATGGCGGCCAAGGCAATAGTGGCGTCTTCTTTGGGCCGTTATATGAACTGCAAATTCTCAACCCCACACCGAAGGACCGGGCCGGGCTGACCGACTGTGGCGCTATCTATCAAATCCGTGCTCCCAGCGTGAACGCAGCTCTGGCACCGGGCGAATGGCAGACGATCGATTTGGATTTTCAAGCCGCTCGAATTGGCGCGGCTGGCTTTGCAAACGAGAGCGACGCGGCCCGTGTCACCGTGCGGCTCAACGGCAAACTGATCCACGACAACTTCAAACTGTCGCTACGCAGAAACAAGTACGCGGCCTATCCGGAAGAACCGCTCTCGCCCATCGTATTGCAAGAGCATGGATCGCCAGTAAAGTTCCGGAACATCTGGCTTGTTGAGAAAGCCATCGACAAAGTTCCGCGGAAGAAAAAGTAAGCATTGCGATCTTGAAAGTCTCACCATTTCCTTCATTCGTCCAGCGGATACCGTCTCATGAGCATCAAACGCTTGCTTGCCTTTTGTACTTTGATCACGGCTGCATACCCTCTTCACGCAGACGTCTTCATGGCGAACGGAATGAAGATCGGGGATGTGACCAGCGATACTGCGAAAGTCTGGACGCGATTGACGGCACAGCCCGAACGAACACGCTCGGGCACCAAGTTTCTTAAAACAACAAACCCCACGAAAGAAGAGCCGGCGCGGGCAGACGGAAGCCATCAGTTTCCACCCGGAAAGACGCTCGCGGATATGGAAGGAAGCGTGCCTGGGGCTGACGGAGAGGTGCGTCTGCGATATTGGCCAAAGGGACAGCGTGGAAACAAGACCGTCACAGACTGGATGCGTGTGGATTCGCAGAAGGATTTTACACGTCAATTTTCGCTGACGGGACTATCGGCAAATACGGATTACGTTTTGGAAGCGGAAGGAAAGGACGCAAGCAGCACCGTCGCGGTCGACGGCGGCTTTCGAACAGCGCCCAAGGCAGATGATGTTCAGGACATCGATTTCGTTGTCGTAACCTGCGGCGACTATCCCCGCCGTGACGACGCGGAGAATGGTCATGTCATTTACGAAACGATGCTCAAGAAGATCGATCCGCACTTCTTTGTTCACACGGGAGACATTGAATACTACGACCGAGATGATCCTTATGCCCTGAGCAAGGAACTTGCCCGTTACAAAATGAATCGCCTGTTTTCAATGCCGTACATTCGAAGCTTTCACAACAACGTTAGCAGCTACTTCATCAAGGATGATCATGATACTCTAATGGATGACTGTGACCCCGACGATGTCTATGGAACCCTGACCTGGGACGAAGGGATTGCCATTTTTGAAGAACAGTTTCCACGCACTCGACCCTACAAGACGGTTCGATGGGGCAAAGACTTGCAAGTGTGGATGATGGAAGGCCGCGATTTCCGGGACGTCCATCCCGAGGGGCCGGATCAAGAGCCGTCCATCTGGGGCGCCCAGCAGAAAGAGTGGTTCTTTAAGAGCTTCGCCGAATCAGACGCAACCTTTCGCGTGCTCATCAGTCCGACTCCGGTCGTCGGTCCTGATCGCAAAGGGAAGAATGACAATCACGCGAACAAAGAGTTTGCATTTGAAGGCAATCAGATACGTGAATTCCTTGGTAGCCAGGAAAACGCCTTTGTCATTTGCGGTGATCGCCATTGGCAGTATCACTCCGTTGATCCAACGACAGGGGCCACGGAGTTCTCTTGCGGTCCAAGTTCAGACAAGCACGCAAGCGGCTACAGCGAAGAGTTTCGCAATGAATACCACAAGTATCTGAAAATCCTTGGCGGCTTCCTTTCCGTGAATGTATCACGAGAAACAGGTGAGCCCGTAGTCACGTTCAATCATCACGCACCTGACGGCACGGTCCGCTATTCGTTTCAGAAGAAGTAGCGTTTGCCAACATCGCAATCAAACTCATTCCCGCAATAACGCAGTTGCGAGGAGCACAGAAGTTGTGGCCCTCGTCAACTGCGATTTGCAGTTCAGGAGACCTCGCTCGCTATGAGCAAGAGGCCCTACATTTCTGGGTCCGGCGGCGGCTCCATATCCGCATTTGCCGATTCGGGATTCGCTTGTAAAAAAGCTTCTACTTCAGAACTGCTTGCCGAAAATTCAGGCTCAGAACTTCCGCATCCGGAAACGAAACACAGGCCAACTGCCAAGGCGAGCCCGGCAACTATTTTGAATCCGTTGAACGTTTTCATTGATCAGATCTCCTCATCAATAACTTCACTGGTGGCTGCGGTGCCCAGTGCACCCCATAACCCATAGGGACTTGCCGCACCGGGCACGGACAGCGGATCATTGTGCGCCGGATGCGCACCAACTTGTCCGCGATTTGGGTCGCCGGCTTCGATGGAGTCAGTGATAAATTTCACAGCACCATCACCCATCAAGATGTGCGCTCCGCCTTGATGGCGGCTAGACGCGCTTGCGATGGCAATGGAAACGATGTTCGTGTTGTTGATGCAGAGGACAGAATTGGGTGGCAAAATGGTGTTAACTTGCTGGTTGATTGGACCACCGTAAGCCCATTTGAATCCCCGTCGTTGCTCGGCGTTTCCAACCAGGGGAGCCGTCGTGCTCCAAAACCTTGGACGCAGAGGATCTCTAAACTGTTCACACGAGGTATTGCCGTTCAGGCCCAACAGGTTGTTTGCACCGTCAGCCGAATGGGTACGAACATCTCGGTCACCTAGGTCAGTGACGATCTCTCCCATGGCAATGGTGTTGGAGAGTCCATCAAGTACATCTCGAAAACGGATGAATCGCTGATTCTTGAAGAAGCCTCGCTGAGAAGCCCTGACGCGAACGTAGTACAACGGGTTACCGCCAGTCTGCTGAGCGCCCGTGTTTCGAATCCGATAACCGCCCCAGGTGGTGTCCAACGAATCACCTAGACACGGGCCATAGTTTGTACGTCCTTGGGCAGGTAGGCCTTGGCCTGGGTCACTCGGGCAACGAAGCGTTGGGATGTTGGCCATCCACGGACCATAGAAACCGCCGTTGGCATTGGCCCCTGAGTTGAGAGGTCGACCTGGCCATGGTCCCATCGGGTTGTAGATATTGCCCAAACCAGCCGTTCCTTCCGTCACCGAATACGGATTGCTGATCTGCTCCCAAAGCGCCTGCTGCTCCATGAACGGCGTCATTCCCACCAAGCTAGACAGGTCCAATTGGTTATTACCATTGTCTGCACGCCACGATCCCACCCCATGCGTCCCACCTTGGTGCATTGGCAATCGCTTGTAGGCAGAATGATAGTTGTGAATTGCCAGCCCAAGTTGCTTGAAGTTGTTGCTGCAACTCATCCGACGTGCGGCTTCACGCGCCGCTTGGACCGCGGGCAATAGCAGCCCTACCAACACGCCGATGATCGCGATGACGACGAGAAGTTCGACGAGGGTGAATCCCTCACGCTTCAATCTGTTCTTCATTTCGGTGCTCCTGAAAGCGAAAACAAAATTTATTTCGAACCTCGAACCGGTGTGGGTAAGTAACCAAGCTTGCTTTGGTCGAGACTCAGTTTCAAAAAAGAAATCGTGGATGACGCCCAGCTACATTCTTACCCGCGTCCGAGTCTATCCCCCGAGGGCTCCATAGTGAGCGGCAATCTGCGAGACCCCAGTGAAAAACCACGATTGCCTGACGGCTTTTGCGACACCCAGATAACGATTTGCGCAAACATGGCGTTGCGATTTGCACGTCAGGCCGCTTGCTGCTGTCTCCCGCAAGCAAGAATCGACAGTCGAAGAATCCAAATGAGGCGCACCGGGTTCGGTTATGGTGGAGACGAATTGGCATCGCTGTGTCGCGGCGACTTTGATGCAAACGATCCGAGTTGTCGGATTAAAATGCATCACTCCTGGGTCGTGCTTGTATTGCCGCATCGTTCGATAAATTCACAACCGATCCGAAGTTCGACTTCGGCCATCGAGCGATCCCGACGAACGCCATCGTTTGCTCATGTTTAAAATGAAGACTCTATGAGACAGAAACTCGCATTGTTGCTGTGCCTGCTCAGCGTCTATGCGTGCTGTGTCGGTTTGGCAACGCCACGCGTCGCGTTGGCGGACCAGAATTGGCGGACGGTCGACTGGCCAACGTTTCTTTCCTCGCACGATTTAATAACTGCAACCATACCGGATCGTTGGGACGCGGCACCCTTCGCTGGAAACGGTGAACAGGGCACGCTGGTCTATCAAACGGGCCCCCGTACGCTTCGTTTCGATGTGGGTTGTTCGGCCGCGCACGACCATCGACCATGGGAACAGGACGATCTGTCGGAAAAGCATGTCGAGGTTCTCAACCGAGGTCGGCATTTCATTGGACACTTGACGTTGAACTTGCCCGCGGATTTGACTGGCGGGGAAACACGTGTCTCGTTATGGAATGCCGAGGCGTCTGGGACTCTGCGTTCGCCCCATGGACAGGCAACCTGGAAAGCAATCGTTCACGCCAAAGAACCCGTCATTTTTTGTGAGCTGAACACGACGGGCGAGCTATCGGAAGCGCGGTTTGAATACGTTCCCGAAGTCCCTCGTAATCCTCGCGCCGTCCGTGCAAAGACGCCTCGGACGCCGCCACATCCCGAGGTCAAGACTTTGGTTCGTGACGATGGTGTTCATGTCGCAGTTCAGGACTTGATTGCGGGCGGACAAACCGGGGTGGCTTGGTTCGTCGAATCGAAAGGCCAACGAACGCGGCTGTGGCTAAGCGTGCAACATAGCTTTCCCGATCGGTCAGCGGCGAAAGATGCGATCGCCGCAGTGCGCCGAGCTCGCGAGGCGGACCTTGTCGATTGGATCGCCCAGCATGAACATTGGTGGCATCGCTACTACCAACAGAGTTTCCTGGAAACCGGCGACCCGTTTTGGGATCGTTTCTATTGGATCCAGCAATACAAGCTCGGATGCGCCACGCGTGACGAAGGATGGATCATCGATAACCAAGGTCCCTGGCTTCAGCCGACGGCTTGGAACGCAACATGGTGGAACCTCAACGCGCAGCTATCGCATCTGGGCGGGCTGACCGCGAATCGCCGCGGCGCGGTGTCGGCGCTCCGCTATCAACTCAACCGAAACCAAGGCAACCTTCGACTTAACGTCGCGGAAGCCTATCGCATGGATTCGTCAGCCCTCGGCCGTTCGTCGTCGGGATGGGACTTGATCGCTCATGTGGGCGAGCCCGGTGGTCGCGTCGGGATGGACCCACGGATTGGTGCCGAATGCGGCAATCTGTTGTGGGCACTGCACAACGTCGATCTCGAATATCGTTACTGGAACGATACGACCGTTCGAGACGAGACTCTGTTTCCGCTGCTGGTGCGTGCGGTCAACTACTATCGACATTTTCTCCAGCTCGGCCACGATGATCGCTGGCATCTGCCCAAGACGTACAGTCCCGAGTACCGACTCGCGAGTGACTGTACGTACGATTTGGATTTGTTGCACTGGGGAATCGGTCGCTTGCTGGAACTTGCCGACGAGAAAGGTTTGAACGAATCCGACAAACCGCTGGTGGCAGTTTGGCGAGATTTGCGAGACAACCTTGTCACTGTGCAGAGCAATGACACCGGACGCGCCGTTGGTGGCGATGTTTGGTTGACCGGCGGGCATCGACATTGGTCGCACTTGATGGCGATTTATCCGCTTCGCACCCTGACGCCGGATTTGCAACAGGACCGCGACTTGATCGAGCGGAGCTTGAAGCATTGGCGTTCGTTCGGGCGCGGCATCGCAGGTTACTCGCACACCGCCGGTTCGTGCATGGCATCGCTGCTTGGCGATGGCGACCAGGCCCTTGAGTATCTCAATCAATTGCGACCGTATTTAAAACCCAACACATTTTATTCCGAGATCGGTCTGCCGGTGATGGAAACGCCGCTACATGGGGCGACGGCCATGCAGGAAATGGTTCTGCAAAGTCACGGTGGTCGCTTGGCCGTTTTTCCGGCCGTCCCAACTGCGTGGCCCGACGTACGCTTTGCAAACTTCCGTGGCGAAGGCGGTTTCCTGGTCAGCGGGGAACTCCACGGCGGCCAGTGCCAATGCGTGTCGATTGTTTCGACCCGTGGCGGCGACGTCACGGTAGCCTTGCCGATGAATAAGTTCCGCTGGTTTGCGGTTTCGAACCCCACCGCGTCGCACCAGCATGAAGGCCAGCTCGAATTATCAACCCAACGCGGCGATCGTTTCGTTTTTTGGAACGAAGGGACTACCCGACCGACCACGTCCCCGCCAGACGTCAGTAACTTGGTCAAATGAAGCTCAGCCGTAAACAGTTGCTCGTTTTTTTCGGGCACTTAGCTTCCACTCACTCCAAAACATTCACCTCGCGTAGAGCACGATGACAATGAAGTTCCAACCCTGTGTTTTTGTATTCGCGCTGGCATCGTATGTGATGGGATGCTCATCAGGATTGGCTTGGTCGGCCCCGCCGGCCCCGCCGGCCTCGGCAAACCCGAGTCCTCCCAATGTCGTGCTCATCTTTGCCGATGATCTCGGCTACGGCGACCTTGGTTGCTATGGCGCGACGAAGCTGCAAACACCCAACATCGATCAGCTTGCGGCCGAAGGTCGCCGGTTCACGGATGCGCATTCGGCGTCGGCGGTCTGCACCCCGTCACGCTACGGCCTGCTGACGGGCGAGTATCCGGTGCGCAAGAACATTTGGGGTCCCGCGCCGATCACGTCGCCGCTGCTTGTTGATGCCGAAAAACTGACCATCGCCGATGTGTTCAAGAACAGCGGTTACAGCACGGCGGCTTTCGGAAAATGGCATCTGGGATTCGGCACGAAGACGAACGACTGGAAGCAACCGTTGCGGCCAGGCCCCCTGGATCTCGGTTTCGATTATTTCTTTGGCGTGCCGCTGGTCAACAGCGCGCCGCCGTACGTCTTTGTGGAAAATGATCGTGTCTTTGCTCGCGACTCGAACGACCCGCTTGTCTATTTGGGCCGCAAGCCGACCGACAAGGCCACTGCGATCACCCCGCTGACCGACGAGCACGGCCAGCGAGTTCCCAACTACTTTAGCGGCGCCGCTGCGGCACATAAGCTCTACAACGACTTCACCTTGGGGACGACGTTGGCCGAGCGGTCAACTCAATGGATTCGTGAGCAGTCGGACAAACCTTTTTTTCTCTACCTCTCCACGACCAACATCCATCATCCGTTCACGCCGGCTCGGCGGTTTCAGGGGACCAGTCAGTGCGGCCTGTATGGTGACTTCGTCCACGAGTTAGATTGGATCGTTGGCGAGGTCATGGAGACGCTGAAAGAGAAAGGTGTCGCGGACAATACGCTGGTCCTTTTCACCAGTGATAACGGCGGGATGTTCAATCGCGGCGGCCAAGAAGCCTTCCGATTGGGCCACCGGGGCAACGGTGACTTGCTGGGGTTTAAGTTTGGTGCTTGGGAAGGTGGGCATCGTGTACCGTTCATCGCTCGTTGGCCCGGGCACATACAGCCGGGCACCACTTCAACGCAGTTGATCAGTAGCGTGGATATGTTGGCCACCTTTGCCGCACTAACAGAGCAGACCTTGAGCCAAGAGCAGATTGCCGACAGTGTGAATGTTCTGCCTGCAATGATGGGTGAACCAGAATCTCCGTTGCGAGACACCCTGGTTGTTTCTCCCCATAAACCCACTCACCTTACCGTTCGCAACGGGAGGTGGGTCTATATCGGTGCTCAAGGCGAGGGAGGATTCAATGGCAAACCGGGGGTGCATGCTGCCGGCGGACCCGTCTGTGCATCGTTCGTCGGAAGCGTGAACAGCGATATCGAGGACGGCCGGATCAAGAAGGACGCGCCGCCCGCTCAGTTGTACGATCTCGAAGCGGATGTGAACCAAACTCGCAACCTGTACAACGAATTTCCCGAAGTGGTCAAGGAGATGAGCGAGTTGCTTGCCCGTTACGCGCCGCCGAAACCGAAACGCGTTCCCAGGAAGGGTAAGCCGGCACCGAAGAAAGACTCGGCAAGCAGGGGCGAGGCCATCGATGCGCCGACGCGCTCGCCAAATTTCGTCGTCATCTTCACGGACGATCAGGGCTACGGAGACCTCAGTTGCTTCGGCGGCAAACACGTTAGCACACCGCGCATTGATCAGATGGCGGCGGAAGGAATGAAGCTGACCAGTTTCTATGTTGCCGCCCCGGTCTGCACTCCGTCTCGCGCCGCTTTGATGACCGGCTGCTATCCGAAGCGAATCGGCATGGCGATGGGGTCTAACTTCGGAGTGCTGCTGGCCGGAGACCGGAAGGGATTGAATCCGGATGAAGTGACGATCGCCGAAGTTCTGAAGACTGCGGGTTACAAAACGGGGATGTTCGGTAAGTGGCATCTCGGGGATCAGCCGGAGTTTCTGCCGACGCGACAAGGGTTCGATGAATTCTTTGGGATTCCGTTCAGTCACGACATTCATCCGTTTCATCCACGCCAGGATCACTACAAGTTCCCGCCGCTGGCGCTGCTGGAAAATGAGCAGGTCATCGAGATGGATCCCGACGCCGATTATCTGACAAAGCGAATTACCGAGCACGCGGTCTCATTCATCGAGAGACACAAAGACGAGCCTTTCTTTCTTTACGTCCCGCATCCCATTCCCCATGCGCCGCTTCACGTTTCGCCGCCATTCATGGAAGGCGTCTCCGACGACATTGTGGCGACGCTCAAAGCAGAGGATGGCAATATCGACTACAAGACGCGGGACGAGATTTACCGTCAAGCCATTGCCGAAATCGACTGGTCCGTCGGGACGATCCTCGACACTCTCAAGGCCAGCGGACTCGACGAAAACACATTCGTCCTTTTCACGTCCGACAATGGCCCCCCGAAGAAGTCCCTCTTTGCCAACGCCGGCCCACTGCGAGGCAACAAGGGGACCACTTTCGAGGGTGGAATGCGCGAGCCCACCGTCGTCCGTTGGCCGGGAAAGATTCCGTCAGGCAAACCGAACGATGAACTCATGACGACGATGGATTTGCTGCCGACTTTCGCGAAGCTGGCCGGCGCAGCAATCCCCACCGATCGGGTCATTGATGGCAAAGACATCTGGCCGACGCTCATCGGCGACGCCCAAACACCGCACAAAGCGTTCTTCTATCACGGCGGAAACAAGTTGCAGGCGGTGCGGTCTGGGAAATGGAAACTTCATGTAAACAAAGGAAAGCCCGCACAGCTCTATGACTTGAAAAATGATATCGGCGAGAAGAAAAATGTCATCGAATCGAATCCGGAAGTCACGCAGAAACTCAGCGCGCACCTGCAAGCGTTTGCTAACGACATTGCCGACAACAGCCGGCCGGCCGCTTTCGTTGAAAATCCGAAACCACTTTCAAAATGAAAAGAAACACATGACTTCGGTCAGTGACCATGTGCGCCGGCCTCCCGCGGCCGTTGAAGCCCATCCCGCGCGAAGACCGTCTGTTTGGGGACAAAGCCTGGTTCTAGTATTCCTCGCATGCTCATTCGTGAGTGCCGCGGAGCGACCGCCGAACATCGTCGTTATCTTCGCCGACGATCTCGGATTCGGTGACATTCGTTGCTACGGCCCGACGGGTGCCGACACTCCGCATCTTGATGCGCTGGCGGCGGAAGGATTTCGCAGCACAGATTTTTTCGTTCCCGCCAATGTGTGCAGTCCCTCGCGAGCCTCGCTCCTGACCGGTCGCTACCCGATGCGATGCGGAATGCCAGTCGCGCGACACGAATCAGATCCGAAATACAATCACTACGGACTCACATCCGAAGAGATCACCATCCCCGAACTGCTCAAGCCCGCCGGCTATCGCTCGTTGATGGTGGGCAAGTGGCATTTGGGGATGGAGGTCGAAGGTTCCCATCCGATCGATGCCGGCTTCGATGAATACCTCGGCATCCCCAGCAACTACGCAAAGTCCCGCGGGCCAAACTACAACACGCTGTATCGCGGCAAACAGGTCGAACAGTTGAAGGTCCCGTGCGAAGAATTGACAAAGCGATATACCGATGAAGTCGTCAGCTTTATCAAGCGACAAAAAGAGAGTCCGTTCTTTATCTATGTTTCGCACCACATCGTGCATTCCCCACTGTTGCCCAGTAAAGACTTCGTCGGCACATCAAAAAAGGGAAAGTATGGCGACTTCATCAATGAACTGGATCACAGTACGGGGCGCATCATGCAAGCGATCCGCGATGCTGGCCTCGACGACAACACGCTGGTGGTCTTCACTTCCGACAATGGGCCGACCACGGCTGGTTCAACGGGCGGTTTGAACGGTGGCAAGTACTGCACAATGGAAGGTGGACATCGCGTGCCCGCAATCTTTCGATGGCCGGGAAAGATTGCGCCCAATCAAGTGTCTGACGTCACGCTGGCCAGCATGGATTTACTGCCGCTTTTTTGCGAACTGGCCCGCGTGAAGAAACCGAGTGATCGTAAGATCGACGGACACAACATCCTTCCCATTCTGCAAGGCAAAGAGACCGCAACGCCGCACAAGTTTCTTTACTACTACAACGGCACGAATCTGCAGGCGGTCCGCGAAGGCAACTGGAAGCTGCATCTGCCTCGCACCGCCAAGGACCAACCTTTTTGGTCCAAGAAACCCTTGAAGGGCAGAGGTTTCGTGACGCTAAAAGAACGACGACTTTTTGATATCGACAACGACGTTAGCGAGAAACACAACGTCGCGGATCGATATCCAGAGGTCGTCGCTCGCTTGCAAAAGCAAGCCGAAACAATCCGAGTGGAACTCGGTGACGTACACACGACCGGCACGGATCAACGAAAAATCAACCTTGCGGATCCGCAGGAGCGGTAACGCACTGCGATAATGCATAGCGAAACGAAAACGCTTCGTTGCCGAATACCGTTCATTTCGGCTTCACTTCATCGTGTGAGTATTGAACCTCGTTCCGAAACCGACAATCCAAAAGCAGAATCCATTGGGAACACGGATCCATCATCAATCGCCTGCCATGCGAATCGGTAACTTGATTCTGGTCGGGGTCGTTTTGTCATGTGTTGTTGGCACCCAAAACACGTTTGCAGACCGCGACGAATCGGCCGCCAACAGGGTCTTTAGTATCAAGAGCTTTGGCGCGGTCGGCGACGGCGTAGCCATTGAGACGGCAGCGGTGCAAAAGACCATCGATGCCTGTCACGATGCCGGAGGCGGCGTCGTTCGGGTGCCTGCTGGCGATTTTCAAATCGGCACGATCGTTTTGAAAAGCAATATCACCCTCTCGCTCGACTACGGCGCTCGTTTGCTTGGTAGCACCGATGTGGCTGACTACCCAACCGAGAGCCTCAGCAGGCCGCGAGAGGGCGATGCCCATTGCTTGATCTACGCTGAAAACGCAAAGAACATCACCATCGAAGGACTTGGCGTCATCGATGGCAGGGGCACTCACCAGCATTTTCCACGGAACCGGAAGGGCGGTAAAAACTCTGGCATCCGGCCACGGCTGATGCGTTTGGAAAGCTGTGATGATCTCGCCTTTTCAGGGGTCACCTACACACGCCCAGCCTTTTGGGGGCTGCACTTGATCGATTGCACGAACGTTCACTTCAGTGCCGTTACCGTGCGATTCCGTAATAACAACTTTAACAATGACGGACTTGATCTGGACGGATGTGAGAATGTGCTGATCGAGAACTGTGATCTCAGCACCGGAGACGACGCGATCTGCTTGAAGAGTTCAAAGAACCCCTGCCGAAACATTGTCGTGCGTGGATGCCGGATGGACAGCAACACGGCCGCGTTGAAGCTTGGGTCGTCGTCGCGCGGCGGGTTCATCGATGTAACGGTGACCAACTGCTATTTTCATGACTGCCCTATGGGCGCTATCAAGCTGCAATCAGTAGACGGCGGACGCCTAGAAAATGTCGATATCTCAAGAATCACAATGAAAGACGTGGGCTGTCCCCTCTTCATGCGTTTGGGAAATCGGGGCAGCACCTTTGGCGAAGAACAAGGCAGCGCTACGGTCGGGACACTGAAAAACATCCGAGTCAGCGATGTGGTGGCCGAGGTCATCATCGAGGATCGAGCGAAAGCCGCTGAGGCGGTCTATAAAAATCTCAAAGTGGATACTACCCCAGGCGTGACGGATAACGAGAAGTCGAAAGCCGGGCCGATCATGATCACGGGCATCCCCGGCCACTTTGTCGAGAACGTTGTCTTGGAAAACATTAAGATCTCTTACCCAGGAAACGGAACGAAAGAAGATGCACGTCGAACCGTTCCCGAAGACATCGATCGCTATCCGGAGCAGTTCTTCTTTGGTGTGCTGCCGGCTTGGGGTGCTTACATCCGTCATGCAAAGAATATTGAATTTAAGAATGTCCAGATGACGGTTCGCGACGCAGACGAACGCCCGAAGGTGGTCGTGGATGATGTTGAAGGTTTCGTCGATCGATAAACGTCGGTTCCCTCACATGCTCTAGCCGAATGCGAGGAGCGTGCGAAGGCAAATCCTTGATTATCTCAGGGACTCAGGGACGTTTCTCGAAGGTTGTTCAGTTACGTTAGCCTGTCGTGCGAAGCTATAATCCACCGATCAAATTCCCGCTCAACCATTTCTCGATTGGACGGGTCGTCGCCGAGCCCGGTCGGCGACAGCATAATCGACCCTCTCACCAAGAATCCTCGATGCCTCTTCGCATATTTCTACTTCTGGTCGTCGCGTTGGGCCCCCTGGCTTTGTCGACCGAAGCGGATGATCGGCCAAACATTCTGTTCTTGTTCTCGGATGATCATGCGGTCAATGCGATTTCTGCCTACGGGGGTCCGCTCGCTGAAGTTGCACCCACACCCAACATCGATCGAATCGCCAACGAGGGGGCCGTTTTCCTGAGTTCGTTTTGTGCGAATTCGATCTGCGGTCCATCCAGAGCCAACATTTTGACGGGCAAGCACAGCCACAAAAATGGATTCATGCGCAACGGGAACAACTTTGATTCCAGTCAGTGGACCGTTGCCAAGGAACTGCATAAAGGCGGCTACAACACGGCTGTGATTGGCAAGTGGCATTTGAATTCTGATCCGGTTGGCTTCGACCATTGGGAAGTGCTGCCTGGTCAAGGCAATTACTACAACCCGATGTTCATGCACATGGATGGGACGCAAACACGATCCGAGGGTTACGCGACGGACGTGACAACGGATAAGGCAGTGGCGTGGTTGGATGCACGCGACGCGTCGAAACCCTTTTTCTTAATGTGCCAACACAAAGCGCCGCACCGTACCTTTGCCCCCGCGCTTCGGCATCTGGGTTCATTCGATGATGTCGCAATTCCCGAACCTCCGACGCTGTTCGATGACTACGCGAATCGAAGTACAACGTTGGCGACGAATGAAATGGAGATTGATCGGCACTTCGATTGGGCATACGACGCAAAAATCCGAAAGGACGAACGTGGTGACGTGGAATTGCCCGGACCGGATCGGTACGGGACGCCTGAGTACAACCGAATGACCGACGCACAAAAGAAGGAATGGGACGCCCACTTCGGGCCAAGGAACCAGCAGTTCTTAACCGATTTCAAATCAGGCAAACTCAGCCAACGCGATGTCGTGCGTTGGAAGTATCGTCGCTACATGCGAAACTACTTGAGCACCGTCAAAGCGGTTGACGAAAGCGTGGGACGCATGCTGGCTTACCTTGATGATAATGATCTCGCCAAGAACACGATCGTGATCTATTCGTCCGACCAAGGCTTTTTTCTTGGTGAACACGGATGGTACGACAAGCGATGGATGTTTGAAGAGTCATTTCGCATGCCATTTCTGGTTCGTTGGCCCGGTGTAATCCAGCCGCAATCGAAACCCCACGATCTGATCCAAAACATCGACTACGCACCGACGTTTCTTGAAGTCGCAGGGCTCGACATTCCAGACGATGTGCAGGGAAGATCGCTTGTCCCGTTGCTTCGTGGGCAGCCCACTCAGTGGCGTCGCTCTCTCTATTACGCGTATTACGAGTTGGGAGAGCACGCGGTCCCGCAGCACTTCGGTGTGCGGACGCAGACACACAAGTTGTTCTACATTCCGCAGACCGGCGAGTGGAACATGTTCGATCTTCAGCGGGATCCGTTGGAAATGAAGAGCGTCCATGCAGATCCAGAGTATCGCCAAGCACGAGAAAAGCTTGAGGCAGAGTTTGTCAGGCTGCGTCAACAATTCGATGCACCGGATTTTTCGACCAGATAACAATCAAGACGCAATCCATTCGGCGAGTGTGAACACCGAGGAAACAGCGGGCAGGGTGTGCGACGGGCTTTGTAAGTTCATCAAATACTATGATGAAAATGCGGATTGATCCGAAAGGGATATGTTCAGAGATGTCGTACTGGAGAACAAGGATTGAGCGGAAAACAACTGTCGCAACTCGGGCACTCTTGCCCAAGATGTTAGCGACGGGCAAGAGTGCCCATCGTACATTCGTTTCCCGCTCGATGCTAAGTAAATTGGGGTGTTGTTATCGACTCGTCATTGTCGCGATCGTGTTCAGTTCTGTGCTGCGATGCGCCGAGGCACAGACAAATCCGCTGACGCTGACGCAGCAATTGCAACAGGAACCTCCCGAACAACTGGTCGTTGAAGCACGTGAGTCGGGGAACATCGTTCGCGGCGCCATTCTCTTTCATCAGGGAAATATTAACTGCGCCAAGTGCCATCAGTCGGCGTCTGAGAAGGATCGCCTTGCCCCGATCCTTGGCAAACTAGGAAAAGACGTCGCTGACGCCTCTCTGGTTGAATCGATTCTGGATCCTTCCAAATCGATTTCAAAGGGCTTTGAAACTTTGAACGTGCTGACGGCGGGCGGTCGTGTGATCAGTGGCCTTGTCGTCAGTCAGGATGACAACATGGTCGTACTGCGCGACACCCAGAATATCGACAAGCTATACAGGGTCCCACAAGCGAACATCGAGCAGACGATTCCTGGCAGAGTCTCCGTCATGCCCAGCGGACTGGCGGATCAATTGTCCGGTCGGCAGCAATTTCTGGATCTGTTGCGATACGTCATCGACGTCAAAGAACGCGGGTCGGCCAAAGCAACAACTCAAGTTCAAGCCGCTCCGGTGCGAGAACTTACATCTGAAATGAAGGGCCTGGTGCTGATCCAAGCACGCAACTGCGCAGCATGCCATGAATCGTCGTTGATGGAATCCTTACCGGTCGCGCATCAAGGCCCCAACCTCAAGTGGTCCGCACAACGACTAAGTCCACAATACTTGGCTCGGTTCATTTCGGATCCCCATCAAACCAAACCGGGAACCAACATGCCCTCGCTGATGGGGCAGATCGATCAGGCGGGACGAACCGAGGCCGCCGAAGCCATCGTTCACTTCCTGTTGTCGATCTCGGGCGCGCGCGTGCCTGAAGAAGCAGCAGAGGTTGATCACGATTCAATTGAAAGTGGTCGCAGCCTTTTCCACAGCGTCGGATGTGTTGCCTGCCATTCGCCGCGTGACGAAGACGCTGTTGAGCAACCGCGCAGTGATTCGGTTCGAATGGATTCCGTTCCGATGGGAGAACTACGAACAAAATACAGTTCACAAGCCCTCGTCGCATTCCTGGAAGATCCGCACTCAGCGCGGCCTTCGGGTCGGATGCCGAACATGCAGTTGACTCATCGCGAAGCGAGCGTTCTTGCCAGCTACTTGCTTCAAAATGACGAAATGTTAACCGCCGTCATGGGTAAACCGTGGGCCGTTGACGCAAAGCTTGCCAACAAAGGGCAGCAACTCTTCGCGAAACTCAATTGCGCAGAATGCCACGCTGGTATTGTCGACTCAAACAGCGCGTCAGACCGTTTCGTGAAACTATCAGACGTACACAACAGCAAGGGTTGTCTGTCGAATGAACCAGGCAATTGGCCTGACTTTGGTCTTTCCGAAGTTGAGACAAAAAACATCAGGGCAGCACTCAGCAACGGAATCGGTGTGTTGGATTCTCAGCAAACGATCGACTTCACATTGGCGTCGTTGCGATGCACTGCCTGTCATAGTCGCGACAACCTTGGCGGAGTCAGTGAGGAACGCCATGAACACTTTCAAACCACCAACCTGAATCTTGGCGAACAGGGAAGAATCCCGCCACCGCTAACCGGGGTTGGCGCCAAGTTGAATCCGAAATGGATGCGGGATGTCCTGGTGAATGGACGATCAATACGACCGTACATGAAAACTCGAATGCCGAAGTATGGTGAGAAGAACATCGAGCATTTAGTGGAACTGTTTCAAGCAGCCGACCAACTCTCCGAAACGAAGTTCGCTACCGCCCACGATCTGAATGAGAGCCGCAAAACTGGGCTGAATTTGGTTGGCGATCAGGGGCTTAACTGTGCTGCCTGCCACACGTACCAGTACAAATTGTCGGACACGATGCCTGCGGTCGATCTGACGGAGATGGCCCAGCGGCTCAAGAAAGATTGGTTCTACCAATACATGTTGGCTCCGCAAAAGTTCAGCCCCAACACTGTCATGCCTTCGTACTGGCCCGGTGGGGTCGCGCTCCGGTCGGATATTGCTGGCGATCCCGAAGACCAAGTCGAATCGATCTGGCAATACCTGTTGGAAGGCCGGCAAGCCAGGGCTCCGGCGGGTGTCATCAAAGAGCCGTTGGAAATTGTTGTTGCCGATGAAGCTAGAGTGCTGCGGCGACAGTATCCGGAAATTGGCAAGCGTGGTATTGGCGTTGGCTATCCGGGCGGAGTGAACTTGGCTTACGACGCACAGCAAATGCGACTGGCCACGATTTGGAAAGGTGAATTCGTCGACCCAGCAGCGGCGTGGTATGGACAAGGCAGCGGCGATGTTCGCCCGATGGGGCCGGCCATCCAATTGGCCAAGGGGCCTGAATTGATCGATGCGACGAAACCGATAATAACGGACAATCGCCGACCGTCTACACATCAATTCAAGGGCTATTTTCTCGACAAGCAGCGGCGACCAACGATGCGATATGCATTCGGATCGATTGATGTTGAAGACTACTTCCGTGAGTTCAAAGACGACACAACGGGCCAGATTCAATTGCGACGGCGAGTCTCGTTGACGTCGCCCGAAGAACTCGCCCAGCTTCGGTTTCGTCTAGCCCAAAGTGGCAGGGTCGAAAAGGAAACTGGCGATGGTTATCGAATCGGCAAAGGTCTCACGATCAAGGTTGTTTCAGGGCAGACGCCCAAAATCGCTGACGGAGATTTGCTTTATCTGCCGTTGAAGCTTGTCCCACAGCAGACCCAAGAAATCGTGATCGAGTACCTCTGGGAGTGACGGCGAAACGGCCTTCCAGAAAATTTGCATTCACGACAGATTGCTTACCCCCAAGACGAACATGTTCTCGATTTTGTTTAAAACGCTTGCCGCGATCACGATTGCGTGTACACCTCAGGCTGAACCGCTGGGCGAGTACTGGGGAACCGGTGAAGCGGAATCGGCATACTACGAACTGGTCGATGTTCCGCTGCCAAAGGAACTTGCGATCGAAGCGGGCAGCTTTGAAGTCATGCCTGATGAAAAGTCGCTAGCGATCGCGACTCGGCGCGGTGACATCTTCGTTGCCGATGGTGTGTTTGACGAACACCCCGAACCGAAATTTTTTAAGTTCGCCGAAGGTCTCGACGAGATTTTTGGGCTCGCGTATCGCGATGGTTCTTTCATCGCGACTCAACAAGCCGAGGTGAGCCGAATCACCGACGTCGATGGCGATGGCCGAGCCGATCGGTTCGACACGATCAGCGATGCTTGGGGATTTGGGAACTACCACGAGTTTGCGTTTGGTTCCAAGCCGGATGCGGACGGGAACGTGTGGGTCGCACTTTGCTTGACGAAGTCTTATCACTCTGATGAACCGTTTCGCGGTTGGTGCTTGAAGATCACTCCCGAAGGCAAAAGCATCCCCATTTGCAGTGGCATTCGCAGCCCATGCGGGATCGGCCCCAACGAACACGGGGTGATGTTCTATGCCGAAAGCCAGGGACCGTGGAATGGTTCGTGCAGCTTGAAAGTGTTGGAACCGGGCGGTTTCATGGGCCATCCGATCAGCTTCAACTGGTACGAATTGGCACCCGAAATGGGACCGGTGCCGGTTGAGCCGAACACGCCCTCGCGATTGGAAACCGAACGAAAAAGAGTCAAACAGCTTGTGCCTTACGCAGTCGTCTTTCCATACATCAGGATGGGCCGTTCGATTTCCGGTTTCCAAGTCGATCGCACCGGCGGAAAGTTCGGACCGTTTGCCAATCAGATTTTCATCGGCGACTTCAGCCTAGGAGTCGTCATGCGGGCGACGACCGAGAAAGTCAACGGCGTCTGGCAAGGTGCGTGCTATCCGTTTCGCGAAGGATTCGATACTGGATTGTTGGCTGTTCAGTTCACACCGGACGGGAGCTTGATCGCCGGAGGAACCAATCGCGGCTGGCCGGTACGAGGCCCCAAAGCGTACGCCATCCAGCGACTGGACTGGACCGGGTTGATGCCGTTCGAGATCAAAGAGATCAAGGCGACGCCGCAAGGTTTCGAGCTTGCGTTCACAAAGCCTGTCGATCGCGACATCGCGGCGCAGCCGCAGACTTATCAACTGAAAACATTCACCCACATGTATCGGCAAGCCTACGGTAGTCCGGAAGTGGATCAGACAGAGCCCCAAGTGTCTGCGGTCAATGTCGCCGACGATGCCATGAGCGTGGTGATCAAAGTGAATGGACTGGTTCAAGGGCATGTGCATGACTTCTTCTTGCCCGACATGCGGTCCAGCGATGATGACAAATTGCTGCATGCGAATGCGTACTACACGCTGAACGAAATTCCCAACACTGATTCAGCACCGAAAGTTCCTTCCGGAGATTCAAGCCAGTCGAAACCGTGGTTGCATTTCAAGGGCGGCGTTGGCCCAGGCAAGGGAAAGCACGTCGTTCTGATTGCCGCTGAACAGGAATATCGCAGCGAACAATCGATGCCGATGTTGGCCAAGGTGCTTGCCAAGCATCATGGGTTCGATTGCACGGTTCTGTTTTCTGTCAACGAGAACGGCGAGGTTGACCCAACGATTCCGGCCCCATTCAAGGACAAGGAAATGCGCCACCATATTCCTGGTCTCGATAAACTATCCAACGCCGATTGTTTGATTTGGATGTCCCGCTTCATGCATTTGCCGGACGATCAAATGAAACATTTCCATGACTACTTTGATTCTGGAAAACCAATCATCGCGCTGCGCACCGCCAACCATGGATTCCAGTTTGGGAAAGACTACGTGGTCAACGATCGCGTGGTCGGCCTGCGTGAACTGCTTGGTGGTGCGTTTTCGGGACATCATGGCGGTTGGCACCGTGAATCCACTCGAGGCATTGTTGTTGACGACCAGAAGAATCATCCAATCCTGACCGGGGTCGGCGAGATCTGGGGCACGTCCGACGTTTACCGCTGCCACACGGATCAGCATCCGTTTCCTGAAGACTGCACGGCACTGGTTCTTGGACAACCGCTCGTCAACTTGGAACCGGACGCACCGGCAAACACCAAGAAAGAGCCGCTTCCGATCGCTTGGATAAAAACCTGGAGAGGAAGCCAGGATCGTTCGGCGAAAATCTTTCACTTCACGATGGGATCGGCGGAGGACTTTGCCAACGAAGGCGTCCGGCGACTTACCGTGAACGCGGTCTACTGGGGCGTTGGCATGGAAGGGGAAATCAGCGAGGTTCGGTCCGTCGAAGTCGTTGGCGATTACAAACCGCTTGCCGGTGGCTTCAACTACCAAAAACTGGGCGTAAAGCCAAGGAAGCCGGAATTCTACAAATAGCCTGATCGATCATTCACACCTCATGCAGTCACAATGAAACAGCCATTCACTTCCGTCATTCTCCTTGCTGCGGTCGCGTTACCCATTACGTTGGTCGCCGAAGTGCGAGCTCAAGATACGGCTTGGCAGGCGGAAGCCTCCGAGCGGCTTCGCGCGATTTACGATCGCAACGAGTTCCGCGTTCCCGACCTTGATCCCGAGTGGCTTCCCAATAGCTCTGGATACAAGCTGCGCGAAAAAGACTCGAAGACAAACAAGCCCATTGTCGCTCTCTACGATGTCGAATCCGGAACACGCAGCTTTGTCGAGAATACTGACAAAGAAAAGCTCCTGTCGCCGGACGGAAGTCGTATCGCGGAAGCACGTAATCGCAGAGTTTCTGTACGTGATGTCGATGGCGGCAAGCGAATTCACTTGACCGAAGAAGCCGGCGATCGCGATATCTCGTTACACGATCTGCGTTGGAGTCCGAGTGGCAAGTATGTTTCATTTGTAGAAGCAGATAACACCGACGTCAAACAGCGGTCTGTTCTTGTTCCGGGTGATCCATCTTACCCCGGTGTTGCGGAACATCGGTTTGCCAGAGTCGGCGGAACGCTGCCTTCCCTGCGTGTTGGCGTGGCCGACTTGGCAACCGAAAAAGTCCGCTGGCTGCCAATCGAAGTTTCCGACGATGGTTTCTATCTGGGACAGGTCGATTGGATTAGCGATTCCGACGACTTGCTGGTCGAAACGATGAGTCGATTTCGTGACAAACGCGAATTTTGGATCGCTTCGATTGGTGGAGGGGCCGATGGAAACCTCAATCGCATCTACAGCGAAGTCAATGACGCTTGGGCCGTCGGCAGCCACGGAATCAACTCGGGCGCACATTGGATTGGCGATGGCGAAGCGTTCGTCTTCATCAGCGAGAAAGATGGATGGCGCCATGCGTGGTTGCTCTCCCGCGACGGAAAGACTGAAACGAACCTCACCCCAGGTAAATTCGATCTGATCGATCGAGCTTACGTCGATGAAGCGAGTGGCTGGTACTATTTCTACGCTTCCCCGGAAAACGCGACACAGAAGTATCTCTACCGCGTCCCGCTTGACGGCAACGGAACCTTGCAGCGGATCACGCCGGAAGGCCAATCCGGCACACACGACTACGCATTTTCGCCGGATGCGAAGTGGGCGATCCATACTTATTCAACGTTGAACGATCCTCCCGTGGTGGATCTGGTTGAGTTACCAGATCATAGGGTGGTTCGTGTGCTGGACGATCACAGCGAGGTTCGCGAAAAGTTTCAACAGCGGAAGGTGCAGCCCACCGAGTTTGTTCAGATCGACATCGGTGATGGAGTCGTGATGGACGCATCACTGACGAAGCCACGCGACTTTGACGAGTCGAAGAAATATCCCGTCTTCGTATATGTCTACGGCGAGCCGTACTTGCAAACGGTTCTCGACGAATGGGGCGCCGCGCAGATTGATTTCCTTCGCGTCGTTGCGGACAACGGATATATCACGGTGTCCATCGACAACCGTGGCACGGCGGCACCCAAAGGCGCAGCATGGCGACGTTCGATCTTCGGCAGCCTTGGCCCGCTGTCGACCGACGAACAAGCGGCCGGCATCCAGAAGCTTGCGGAAATGAAACCGTTCATCGACTTGGACCGAGTCGGCATTTGGGGTTGGAGCGGTGGCGGTTCCAACACACTCAACGCCATGTTCCGCAAACCGGATGTCTACCACGTCGGCATCGCCGTGGTGCCCAAGCCACAACCCTGGCTCTACAACGCCTGGTTCCAAGAAATTTACATGCGAACCCGCGAAGTCAACGCCGATGGATACGAGCGATCTGCGCCGATCAACTTTGCCGAGGGCCTCAAGGGTAAACTATTGATCGTCACCGGTTCCGGCGAAACGAATACGCATATTCAAATCATCGAAGGGCTCGTCGATCGGTTGATCGAACTGGGTAAGCCGTTCGATTACATGGTGTATCCCAATCGCGATCATGGACTTCGCGAAGGGCCGGGCACCGTTGTCCACGTGCGAATGCTGATTTTGCGATATCTGATCGAGAATCTACCTCCCGGACCTCGGTAGCGAAGTGGCTAATCGACCAATACATTCACAAACGAGAAAACAGTGTTTGATCAAACGAGAGTAATAAGAAAAGCCTTGGCGATCGTCGTGCTGCTTTTGATGACAGTCATCAGTCAGGCTGAGGACCATCCGAACATCATCGTCATTTATGCCGACGACTTGGGCTTTGGTGATCTGTCCTGCTACAACAGCGAAGCTGCTTACGAAACGCCGCGACTTGATCAAATGGCGGCCGAAGGCATCCGATTTACCGATGCGCATAGCCCGTCCACGGTTTGTTCACCGTCCCGATACGGTTTGTTCTCGGGACAACAGATCTTTCGTTCTACTGGCCGAGGCGGTGGCGCATTCGAGGGGCCCGGTGGACCGAGTTACCTGAAACCGGGAACACGGACCGTTGCTCAAATGCTGCAGCAACAGGGCTACCGAACTGGAGTGTTCGGGAAGTGGCACGTCGGACTTAGCTGGTTCGACAAAGAAGGCGAACGTCTCGGCGGCGGTTTCGAGAATTCGCTGCTGATCGACTACGAGAAAAGCACGCCGCTGATGGATGGTCCCAACGCGCGCGGTTTCGACGAGTCGTTTGTAACTCCCAACTGCCCGAACACCGATCCACTTTACGTTTACATCGAAAATGGCAAGGTCGCGGCGCCTGCGAGCGAGCGGCACGATCCAAAACGCCTGCCCAATCCGGGCGGCAAGTGGCGATGGGACAATGATGCCGGATGGATGTCACCGGGTTATGACTTCATCAACGCTGACCTCTTGTTTTTCGAAAAAACGAAAGCGTTCATCAAAGACCATCGCCAGCACACGCCTGACAAGCCTTTCTTTGCCGTACTCTCAACTCAAATCGCTCACGCGCCGGTCTTGCCCGCCGAAGAGTTCAATGGGGCAACGGAAGCTGGGCCGCGTGCGGACTTTGTTTGGGAGCTAGACGTATTGGTCGGACGCGTGCTGGACCTAGTCAAAGAACTGGGGATCGATGACGAAACTCTGGTGCTGTTCAATTCTGACAACGGACCGGAAACGCTTCACGTCAATTGGATGCGGCATGATCACGAGCACGATCCGTCGGGCGGATGGCGAGGCATGAAGCGAGATGGATGGGAAGGTGGCCACCGCGTGCCTTTCATCGCTCGATGGCCAGGACACATCCCGCCGCATCAGGTATCGGCCCAGATGACAAACACGACCGACATCTTTGCCACCCTGGCTTCGGTCGTCGGCGTTTCGCTGCCGGATGATGCAGCGACAGACAGCTTCGACATGTTGCCCGTGATGTTGGGACATCAGGATGAATCACGGTCCGTTCGCCCGCACTTGCTGACGCAGAGCTTTCGAGGCGAGTTCCAAATTCGTCAGGGGCCTTGGAAGTACTTGGATCACCAGGGTTCCGGTGGGAACAACTACGACGTGAAGAACATGCAAGAGTGGGCCATCCCCGAGAAATCTCCTGACGCACCGGGCCAGCTTTACAACTTAGAAGTCGATCCGGGTGAAACGGATAACTTGTATTTCACGGAAGAAGCCAAACGGATCGAGCTTCAATCTTTACTGGCAAAGCTGAAGTCGTCGGGACGTAGTGCGCTAAAGAATCGCGTGCCATTTCGCATGGCTTCTACCCAGCAACCATCAGCAAGATAGGCCGTCCAGGCGATCCTACACTGCGTCGCCTCGCCCAATACTTTGGAAATGCCCATGAAATGCTCGCATCCGTTTGTCGCCGTCTCGTTCATGTTTTTGTCGCTATTGGCAACGGATTCATTGAACGCGAAGCCGCTCGATCAAGGCCAACAAGACGCCGCCGCCCAAAACGGTCACGATGAAGAGAAGCCCGTTGGCCCTGTCATCAAAGACGGTGAAGCGCAGATCGCAGACGCATTCAAGGATTCCGACCGTTGGATTCGTCATGACTTGTGGGTGGAAACGGATTTTGATTCCGATGGCGACGAAAAACTTGACCGGATGCATGTCGATGTGACGCGTCCGTATCAGACGGAATACGAGGGGCTGAAAGTCGCGGTCGTTTATGTGTCGAGTCCCTACTTTGCGGGAACGGCGCCGGGAACCGATTTTTTCTGGAACCCGCGACAGGAGATAGGTCAGAAACCGACGCAGCGAACGGTTGGGCCGGAAGTCAAACGTGAGAGCAATCGCTTGGTCATCTCCAAGAGACATACCAGCGATTGGGTTCCGCGCGGTTTTGCCGTGGTTCACTCGTCGTCACCGGGGACCGGTTTGTCGGACGGCTGTCCCACGATTGGTGGCAAGAATGAATCGCTTGCTCCCAAAGCTGTCATCGATTGGTTGTGTGGACGCGCGAAGGGTTTTACCAGCGTCGATGGTGATGACGAAGTCAAAGCATTTTGGTCGACCAGAAAAGTTGGCATGACAGGCACCTCGTACAACGGCACGATCCCTTTGGCGGCTGCGACCACGGGAGTCGATGGGCTCGAAGCAATCGTACCCGTCGCACCCAATACGTCCTATTACCACTATTATCGCAGCAACGGATTGGTCCGGGCGCCCGGTGGATACCAGGGCGAGGACATCGATGTGCTCTATGACTACATCCATAGCGGCAACCCCGATCGCGATGAATTCTGTGACTGCAAGGTGCGCGATGAAGAGATGGCGAAAGGAATGGCGCGTGACACCGGAGACTACAATGAGTTCTGGGCGGGACGAGACTATTTGAATCAGCTTGATGATGTGAAAGCGGCCGTGTTGATGTCTCACGGATTCAACGATTGGAACGTTATGCCCGAGCACAGTTATCGAATCTATGACGCGCTCAACAAGAATGGAGTCCCGACTCAGATTTATTATCACCAAGACGGCCACGGCGGACCGCCTCCGCTAACGATGATCAATCGTTGGTTCACGCACTATCTACTGGGTATCGACAACGGAGTCGAGAAAGATGCCAAGGCTTGGATCGTTCGCGAGGGTGACAAGCCCGACAAGCCGACGGCCTACGACGACTACCCAAACCCGGAAGCGTCGCCGATAGCACTGTATCTCTCTGGCAATTCGCCAAAACGAGGGAACCTGTCGCTCGATCGCAAGGCGGGCGGCGGCAAAGAGAAGCTCATTGATAATTTTTCGTTCAGCGGAGAGTCACTCTCGCAAGCTGAGACCACGGAACATCGGTTGATGTACGTGACGCCCGAATTGAAAGACTCCGTTCACCTGTCAGGGCTAGCGAGTCTGAAAATTCGAATGGCATCCAGCAAGCCGGCTGCGAATCTATCTGCGTGGATTGTCTCGTTGCCGTGGGACGAGAGCAAGAACGCCAAGATCACCGACAACATCATCACACGCGGTTGGGCCGATCCACAGAATCACCGATCGCTTACCGAAGGCGAGCCGCTGGTCCCTGGCCAGTTCTATGAATTGTCTTTTGACTTTCAACCGGACGACCAAGTGATCGCCAAAGGGCAACAAATTGGGCTGATGATCTTTTCGAGTGATCGCAACTTTACGTTACAGCCAGAACCGGGAACCGAACTGACGATCGATCTTGATACGACACAGTTAACGCTGCCAATTGTCGGTGGCGAGTCGCAGATCCGCAAATGTTTGTAGATTCACGACCAACCAGATGGTCTTGCGGGTCATCAGCTCGTGCCAGTCCCTAACGGATACAAGATAATGAAAATTCAGACGATCGTTGCCATCCTGTTGGCTGTTACGGCAACCAGCGGAATCACAGCTCAAGAAACACAGCGTCAGAGCAACGCTTCCCGTGCGCCCAAGGGAGCCAAGTATCTTGAGACCGGCGGCGAACGCAAGCTGGAAGTTGTCTACAAAAAGATTTCGGGAAAAGACCTCTCGCTCGACCTGTACTACCCGACGACCAAACGCCCCGACAAATGTCCGGTGATTGTCTTTACTCACGGTGGCGGATGGGCCGCAGGCAATCGATACAAGGCCGCCAGTGGGTCTTTCGCAATTGTCTTTGATCAGTTGATCAAGGAAGGTTTTGCGGTAGCGCCCGTGACGTACCGACTGGCAAAAAAAGACAGCGGCGTGACGATGCGCGATTGCGTCATCGATTGCAAAGACGCCGTTCGCTACTTGGCAAAGAACAGTGAATCGCTCGGCATTGATCCCATGCAAATTTTTGTGATGGGAGATTCCGCAGGCGGGCATATTACACAGATGCTCCTGCTGGCATCGCCCGAACAATTGCCGGGCGACGCAGCGTTTGCCGACGTTCCGTACCGTATGGTCGCCGGTGTGTCCTGGTATGGCCCGTGTGATTTCGAAAAGACGGAACTGTTCAATCACGATGACCGTCCTGGTTTCAAGGATCGGTTTGCCGACCGCATTCTCGGATCCGATGCAGATGCGACTGATAAACTGGCACGTTATCGGGAAATCAGTCCGATCAACTACTTGAGTAAAGCCAGTCCGCCGTTGCTGATGATTCAGGGTGACAAGGACACGACCATTCCGGTCAAGCACGCTTACCACATGAAGCAAAAAGCAGACGACGTTCAGGCACCCGTTGAGATCATGATCATCAAGAACGCCGGTCATAACTGGCGCAGGGTTGACGCAGACATCAATCCATCGCGAGAAGCGATTGTCGAGCGTACCGTGCAGTTCTTTGTGGAAAACGCTCGGTAGCAAGATGCTTCAGAATGGACTGCCCACCTAGTTTGCCGGCAGCACCGGCACCATTTCCGATGTTTGATTCGTTCGCGGGGACGATTCACGGGCCCCGTGGAAACTGGTTCACACTAGCAATGATGCAAATGAATACGATCACATTGTCTCTGTTTGTCGTTTTGGATTGCTTCTGCTGCAACGTCGCGATCGCCCAGGATTGGCCTCAAGCAGCCGGGCCACACGGCGACTGGAGTACTCGTACGGAGGCAGAGGTCCCTTCATCGTTCAACGTCGCAACTGGCGACAATGTGTTATGGACCAGGACGATGGAGGAAAGCGGGCAAAGTGGAATCGTCGTTTGGAACGACCGGTTATTCCTGACGATCTTGGAGCCTTGCAAATCGGAGTCTGACGACCCAAAGGAAAACAGGACGTCAAGTATCCGAGCCCTTTGTCTTGACGCGTCAAGCGGAGAGACCGTTTGGGAGTATGGAATCGACAGCGCCGTCGAAACGGGATACATGGGTGGATTCAGCGACCTGACCTCGCCCTCGCCGATAACCGATGGAGAATTCGTTTGGTTTACCAATGCGGGAGGAAAGCTGGTCTGTCTCGACTGGCAGGGAAAGTTTGTTTGGGAGCGAAGTTGGCGTTCGGAAAATGAAATTCTGAAGCCGGAGAAGGCGTTCCCTTTTAACAAACAGTTCGAGCCGTTCATCGTCGACGACACTCTGGTTCACGCTGAACCGTACGAAGGCGACGATGCAGATCGACAAGCGGGGTGGCACTATTTGTACGGACTCGAAAAGAAGACCGGAAAGGAAAAATGGATATCCCAAGACTCGATCACGCAATACAACACACCAGGTTATTCGTTCGACGCCATCGGCAAACCAAGCGTTTTGATTGGACGCGGTGGATACCACGACGTGCCGGAATCTCCCAGTGGCTACTCAATGATCGATCTGGCGAACGGAAAACGAATTTGGAAGACGGTCCTCGATGGCGAGGGCGACACCGCACTGAGCAATGCCTGCTTCAACAAAGACTTTGCTGTGTGGATTTCGGAAGACGACAACCGGTTGACGGTTCTAAACTCGTCGAGCGGTAAGATCCAGAAAACAATCGACTTGCGTTCCAACGTGGATCTTCGTGTTTACAACCAAGTCCTAGGTCGGTACGTCCTACGCGAAAACTTTGACCTGACCGCACTGCCGAAATCGAGTATCTTTCCCGCTTGGTATACGAATATTATCGCAGACAACCACCTGTACTTCATGTGCTTCAATGACGATCTGAAGCAACCGCTGATGAAACGTTGGCGTGATCTGCTTCCGGTGCATTGCTTTGCTCGTGTCAACTTGATCACTGGCAAAGTAGAAATCATGGAAGTCCCCGTACACTTCAATGATCGCGGAGACTACCTTTGGAACGAAGAACTGAAGACGACGGGCCTCAATTCGAAAGGACTGGATCTGATTTCGGATGTTCGCTCAAAGCGGGACGGTTGGTGGTGGTGCTTCAACGGAAATCCGATCAAGGTGAACGACACACTCTTTTTCACAACGATGATTGGCAATTGCTACGCGTTCAAAACGAACACCAAACATTTCGATGAGAGTGCTTTTGTTGCCTTGAACCCCTTGGGTCCGCGCGGCGAAACTTGGTCAATGAATACCCCGACTTTCGCCGACGGCAAGCTGTTCCACAGGACGTCAAAAAAGCTGATCTGTGTCGGCAAGCCGTGATTGGCCATTAAGATTCCTCAGCCAGGATCTCCTGCTCGAAGTCGATGCTAGAAACCCGGCGAATCCATGATCGCTTCGTCGGCACGTTCTCGACACTCGGATCGATTCCTATTCAGCCGAGCCGATGCAATAGAGATGGGTATTGGATCGTACGAATAGGTTCCCATCGCTGATCGCTGGCGTGGCACCGAAACCGCTTTCGTCGAACGTCATATCATTCGATGTCAGCAGCTTGTACTCAGGCTTTGCTTCGACGACATGAATCATACCAGCGTTGGTGGTGATGTAGATTTTTCCGTTTGCAACGACGGGGGACGCATAGTCACCACCACCACCGCCACCGCCACCGCCACCACCAAATCCACCGCCGCCACCCGGTCCGCCGAAGCCTCGTTCACCACGACCACCGCCTGATTCGCCGCCTCCGCGACGACCTTCGTCACCGCCCGCTGGTGCGCCTGGCAGACGTTCCTGAAAAACCCTATCGCCGGTCTTAGCATCAAGACACTCGAAGACCGAGCCGCTGACCGAGTATAGGTGTCCGTCCAGAACGACGGGCGTGGCATAGCGAGGCCTTACACGACCTTCCCAAACAGTATTTGAATCCGAAACGTCGTCCTTCCCGCCAACGCGAACCGCAACAGCTTCCTCGCCCGTCGCGTAAACGATGCCGTCATTTCCGGCGACCGCACTGACCTGAGCGTTGCGAGAATTCACTCCGTTGGCGTACCAAGCGAGCTTGCCGGTCGCGTTGTTCAGCCCCCAAACTTCGCCGATCACCGAAACGATGACGTGGTCGATGCCACCCTGATTGACAACGATTGGCGTCGTCCAACATTCGCCCAGCCCTTCGGCCGTGGCGCGAAACTTCTCTTTTCCGGTCGCCTTGTCCAACCAAACGATCGACAGCGATTCGTCAGCGGCGTTCACGATCACACAGTCCTCGAACACAATCGGACTTGCCGCCGAACCGAACCCCTTGAAACTAGGTTCTGCGCCAACGCTCTGGTTCCAAACTTCGTTGCCATCCATGTCATACGCATAGACGCCCGACTTTCCAAAGAACGCATAGACGAGCGTGCCGTCGCTCGTCGGCGTGTTACTTGCGTAACCGTGGGTTGTCACGCCTGGCGGACGAAACTCGTCTTCCGGCATTTTGGCGTTCACAGTTTTGGTCCATAGCGTCCTTCCGGATGCGCGGTCAACGCAGACGAGATGACGCATCAGATCTTCGACCGTGCCTTGGCCGTCTCCCATTCCGTAGCCGGTATAGCAAGTGACAAAGACTTTGTCGCCGACCACGATCGGGCTGGAAATTCCGCGACCAGGTAGCTCCAGTTTCCAACGGACGTTCTTGTCAGCACCGAATTCCGTCGGAGCATCCGACTCGGCGATGCCGGAGCCGTTCGGCCCTCGAAAACGAGACCAGTCGGCGTACGAAACTTGGGACGACACCGTTACGCTGGCGGCCAAGAACAGGAGTGAAGCCACACGTCGAGACATAAACGCAACCTTTGAAAAGAATAAAGTCCAGAGAAGCAAGCCGACACTAGATTTGTGCGGGAGGTCAGGCAGGCGCACGTGTTCACCCTCAAGAGCTGAGCCAACGGGAACCGACCCACAATGAAACCGCGGCAAACATGGAAAGTACCGCGCCGGGAACGATTATTTTCGAAACAGTTCGGTTTCGGGTGTATTGAAAGTCCAATGTGCCTTCGGCCAACGTGATTCCCGAGATGCTCTTCAGTAGCTGTTCGCGTGTGACGTTTGCGGATGGGAAGTTTGGCGTTTCCGACAACGCATAGACCGTGATGTGGTATTGCTTGACACCGGGGCCCTTCGATTTCATCGGGTCGTATTCCGGTTTCCCTTTGTCGTTCGTGCCCACCGTCCCAACACTGCGAACGTTCTGCGGCAAACTCGTCACATCCGCCGGGATACCGTGCAGCAGCCAATAGGATTTCACATCATCCGGGCCGGGGATATGCCAGAGATTGATTGCATAGCACTGCGTTCCCGGCGGCCCCTTCGTCCAAGCAATGGGCGGCGATTCCCCGGCTCCATCACCCGTGAACTCGATAGGCATTTCATCGCCCGCTGCAAACGCAGGGCTGGTGACACTCAACCGAGGCATTGCCTTTACAGGTTGCCCGTCCGAATCAAGATTGACTCCCAAGTCATTGGATTGCGGCAAGAACGGTTTACCCATTCTGCTGCGGTAAGACTCGGTTCGCGTTTTTCCGGACAGTTCATTGAACGTAAAATCAATTCCGCCGTCATCTTGCAAGACATAGGTCACGGTTCCTTGACGGCCCTGCACGTCGTACTGCAATTCGAATCGGTTGCCGATTCTGCTGAAGCCAGTGATCTTTGCATCGCGCAGGGGTCGCAAGTCGGGGCGGACGGGTTCGGCACGCGGTTGCGGATCCACTTGCCCACCGCGTCGGGTAACTTCGCCATAGAAGCCACCGTTGAGATAGGGATAAGTCTTTTGCGCGTGATAGTGATAGTTGCCTGACGCATCTTTGTGCCCACCGAGATTGTCGAGCGATGCGAAGTCGGCCGCCTTCTCGTCTTGGTAACCAAAGATCGGATAGCCATCCAAGGCGTAGGCAATCGGATTGCCCGATCCTGTTGCTTCTTCCAAATGCGTTGGCGCGATGTGGTAGTGATAGTCATCGGCGCGGCCGCAGTGGCCACCGTACTCGTCCAATTCACCGAACAGAAACGCGTCGTCGCCTCGATTGTTCAGCGGATTGAAGATCGGCACGCCATTAACTGCCAACGCGATGGCCCCGCGCAGGAAATCGTTCTTGGTCGACATCGGATTCTTCGCTGGCACCGGGTGCAGCGGAATTCGCCAAGCGTTGGCACCGAGGTACTTCTGTGGAATCGGAACTTGCTGTTGCCACGCGCGAATGCCGACCATCATGGTGTGTTCCGGCAGTCCGTTGGATCCAACGTAGAAATAGTCGTCGTCCCAACGAAGCTGAAGCAGTTTCTCGAAGGGTTTGAAGTCCTGTCCCAATTTTGGCATGGAATTTTCGCCATCGGACGGCGCCGATTCTTTTTGCATGACAAGCCGCACGCCCTGTTGCCGATTCAGCATTTGCAGCTCTGCCATTCGAGTTTTGATCCACGTTTGGTCCGATGACACCAAGTGATCGATCGCGATGCGTGTGAGTTGGCCGTTGTCGTTGCGAATCTGGACGTGGTCATCCGTCGCCGAGACGAACGACCCATGCACGTGTTCGCTTCGCCCAACGATCGACCATGTACGAGTTGCCGTCGCCGAGCCAGAGTCGTCATGATGCCCACCTTCATGCGCCGACAAATTCGACGCCGCTGTGACAAGCAAACAGTACGCAACGACGACGACGAGAATCAACTGAGCATTCATGATCTTCGACCCGACCTTCGCAAAGCAATGAATTCTCATGAGCGTGGTTTCCTGGGCGGTCCGTCGGGAACGATGTTGTTGAGGTTCGTGAAATCGGGACGTGATTTTCCGTCGGGCGGTGTGGTCACGACGTGCCGAAAGATGACCGTGTTGTCGAGTTCGATGTCGTCGGTCCAAATGAATTGAGCACCTTGAAAGTCGTGTTCAAAAAACGGTTCTTTGGGCCCCACTTGCTGCTGTGTGTACACCTTGGCGTTTCCCCAAGAAGTGTCGTCAAAGTCGACGGTGGTCCAGTCCTCGGGGATTGGCGATGTTTCGACACGCGGGTTCTTCATGTCGTGATCGATTGGCCCGCGAGAGTACGCTTTGGCTTTCCAGTTGGCGTTGGTGACCGTGCCATCGCCGAACTTCAAAATGAAACCAGCATCCCCGATGTTGGTGTTGGCGTATTCCATCCCGGTCTTGGCATCCGCGTTGTCTTTCGCCATCACGGCAATCGTCATCGGATATGCCGGAAGGATGTCGACTGAGACGACGTTGTGCGGCATGAATTTGATCGAGTCGACCGCCGTCAGTTCGCCATTGATGTACAAGACAAACCAATTGTCAGCGTACATGTTCGCTTTCACCGTGTCACTGATTCGCGGCTTGCCAATCTTACCTCCAGGAGCTTGGCTGAACGCGGGCGATAGCCATGCGTATTGGGCCACGACCACCGCGCCAACAAAGGTGGCGACTCCAACAATCAAGACCGAGGTTTGTTTCTTTGTCATCTACTCGAATTCCACGTTGCGATGGGGTTCATGATGGGATTGATAATCAAAATGATCTGCGGGAAGTGCATGATCGTCGACCAGAGTCATCGTCAGCGTGACATCCTCGGGCCCGTAGGGCATCTCGAAGAACCGTACTTGGCGGATCTGACCACTCGATGCGGCGTAAGTGATTTCGACTTCAGCAGGCCCCCTATACCCATGCTTTTTCACAGCAAGCATCCGCCGGGTCTGGCCGCCATCCGGTTCGCCCGCGTCCGCAGGCAGCAATTCCAGGTCGTAAGCGGTCCGCAATGCACCCAGACCATCGTGAAGGTTGTTGATTGGCAACGCGTATTCGTGTCCGGGTACGTCTCGATTGAATCGCGTTAAATCATGGCTGAATCGAACGGGGCCATCAGGTCGAACGGCCCAACTGGTGACGCCGTTGCTTCCGGTGATGAACCGTTCGCCTTGCACGGTCTTCCGCTGCAGAACGAACTGATCCGAACCACGCACATCCAAGATGGCTTGGTCGAGCGAAGGTTTTGGTGGACGTCCATGTTCTGGAGAATATCGTCCTGGGTCTCGCAGAGGAATGCTTGTCGTCTGGACCGAGATCGCAAACGTACGATCCAGGGAACGGTCGTTCGCAGCCATGATTCGATTGAGCTCAAGGATAGCTGCGGACGCAGTTGACGTTCCCAAGGTTTGCCAAAACAGGAATGTGGATAGCAATACAAGGCACGCCGTCGTCGCCCACACGAGTCGTGGTTTCATTCGCGACCCGCCATCGAAACTTTTTGCCAGCGAGACAACAGGTGGCTCACCGAGTTCTTGGCCCGCATGTTCGTCGTTAGCGTTGAACTGATTTCGCAACCGGTCATGCAGCATCAAAGCCGACGCAAACTGTCGAGCGTGCATGGGGTCGGCGTTGATCCAACGACTAAGCTGCTGCGACTGTTGATCGGACAGCGAATCGTCGAAATACCCGTCGACCAGATTGTGAACGTCGGGGCTCATGAAGCACCCGCCTGTGAGTGTTTTTGATCGACACACTCGCGCAACCGGTCGCGAACTCGCTGCAGTGCCTTGGCGACCGCATTCGCCGTCATGTCAACGCGACCTGCGATCGCGGCCGGCTTCATGTCGTGCTTGTATCGCAGTTCAAGCAATAACCGCGCCCGGCTTTCCATGGAATGGATGCAGTCGTCTAGGTGTTCCATGCGAGCAGATTCTTCGTGTGCTACGTCAGCAATGGCAATCGCGAGCGACGCCACTGTATCGTCATCGAACACCAATCGGTCGCGCCGTCTTCCCCGTAAATACAGTCCCACCTGATTGCGGGCGACGCCGATCGCCCAGGCAACAAACGGAAAGTTTGGGTCGTAGGAGTCAAAGGATTCGATCACTGCCACGGCGACGTCTTGCAGCACATCGTCGCGGTCACGAAAATCGCGGACAACCGACGTGACAAATGCCGAAACCGCCGGCTGAGCCAGCGTCCATTGCCGTGTTGCCTGTCGGGTCGTCTCGTCCACACGTTTCTCCATCGAAAGAATGCTCGCTATCTGTACTTATCCGGGCGAGCCCATTCATGACTAAGAATTTCGGATTTTTCTGCGAAAGGATCGGAGGAGGCTTTGGGCTTGCTCGGAAATCACTCCGGCATTTACAAGCGAAAACCCCTATCGACCGGGCCATTTCCACCCGTACTGGCTCAGCAAATCGGCGTCTTGTAAGACCGTTTCGCCCGCCGACTTCTCCAGGTGAATGGGAACGCAGATTTCGTCGGCCTCCAGTTCGTCGACCAAGACTGCGTTGTGACTGACCACGATCACTTGGCTGTTCTCGGCGGCGAGAGCGATCAAGCGGGCAAGCGGGGCAATCAAATCGGGATGCAAACTGTTTTCGGGTTCGTTCAGTACCATCAACTCCGGCGGCCGAGGCGTCAGCAGAGCGGCGGCAAGCAACAGAAATCGAAGTGTTCCATCGGATAGTTCAGCGGCTGATAGATCGCGAAGCATCCCCGATTGTTTGAGGCTTAATTGCATCCCGGCATCGGTGCCAAAGATGCGGATCTCCGAACCTGGAAAGGCGTCACCGATGGTGTGGTCGAGTCTCGCGCGATCACCGATCTCACGAATCGTCTGAATGGCCGCGGGCACGTCGGCACCATCGCTGGCCATGATCGGAGTGAACGTCGCGGCACATGCTCGCCGAGCCGGTGACAGAGCATCGACACGGAATGTGTCATAGAAACGCCAACGGCGAAGCGTCTCGCGTATCAGAATCAACTCCGGCGCGGCTAACGGGTCGGCGTACTCCGACAACATGCTCGACTGGCGGGGTAATGGGACGTCAATGTCTTGCCACTTGCCCTTCGCGCCACGACACCGAAGGGTTCCCACGCGTCGGTCCGCGCAAAGATTTTTTGCGTCCATTCCGATGCCGCGCCAAAGGCACTCGCGTTTCATTTCCGGATCGCCGCCGAACATCGATTCGCTCGGTTGCGGTAGCCCCAGGTCGAAACAGTAACTCAGTGGATCAGCGGTAAAACCCAATCGCAGACTCACCGGATCATTGCCACTCTTCTTCGGTCCCGCCCAACGCACCGAACCAAACCCACCTTCACGAGCCAGCGATTCGGCGAGCCGTCCATCGGCGGCATCCGCGATCAAACGCAACGCCCGGTACAAATTTGACTTGCCCGACCCGTTCGCGCCCGTCACCACGTTCAACTGTCCAAGCCGCAGGATGATCGAACGGATTGATCGGTATCCGGAGATGGCAATGCGGTCGATCACGTTATTCGCGGCAGCTTTTAGAATTGAAACGGTACTCGCATCGCCAAAGAGTTTACCACCACCGGAAAGGACATTGTCACCACCAAACTCTTTCTGGCCTTGCCTCTGCCGGCACGAAAGCCGGATTGCCTCCGCCTTCGCCCTGCGATCCTGTTCATGTGTCTGCGAAACGTCATGAAGGCCTCCGGCGATCTTCATTCGTCCCTGCGCGCTCGATCCCAAACGCTGCCCATTTCGTTTTTTTCGTCACCGTCGCTCGTTTTGTGCTTGCCCTTCCGCTTGTCGTAGCTGATCGAGTCCAAGTACAGTCGTTCGACCTTTGCCCGGGCCCAGTCGGTCTTGCGAAGAAATTTCAGGCTGCTGTTGATGCTCGGCTCGTAGGTAAAGCAATGGATGTTGATCCGTTCGCCTAGCCGCTCCCAACCGTACTCCGCGACCAAGTACTCAAGGATCGCTTTGAGCGTGACACCGTGCAGTGGATTGTTGGGTTGGGATGGATTCATGATTTTTGTAAGGCGAGAGAACGCCTGTTGCCCCGCTGGCATTCCGCGAAGTAACCTCGGAATCTCGCTCTCGGGAGTGATTCGTATTGGCTGGGTACACAATGTAACCGACAACCAATAAGCGTAACGGCACGATCGGTTTGATGAATTGGTGAGTTGCGAAGCGCAAGTGAACGTCGACGCGACACAGCCGTGGTTCGTGCAAGTCTCCGAGAGCTATCGAACTTTTTGGTCACCGGTGTATCTAGCAGGTTGGTTCTTGTGGAACCTTCTCGTTTTTTTGGATTTGGCCGTGCGGTTCTATAGCAATTGCAATTCTCTTTTCGGTGGTGGCGCCACTCAAATGGTTGCTGATCGCGCCGCGATAGTCTAGCGCGCTGAATCGCAGGCAGGTTGCGTTTCGCTACCGCAAAATCAGTGTGACTGCGAACGAGAACCATCTTGGCTGCGATTCATTCAACACATCTGACAAAACCGAATATAGAGAATGTTCTCATGACCAGAATTGAACGCCTTCGAAATATCGGCATCTCAGCTCATATCGACTCGGGTAAAACGACGTTGACCGAGCGGATACTTTTTTACTGTGGACGCATCCACGAGATCCACGGAAACGAACAATCGCTTTGAGGTAGACTGCGAGTCCGCATCGATTGTGCGGCAAGCGATGGTTTTCAGCGATGCAAGTGTCAAGGGTTGGGAGCAAGAGTTGACGAAACGGGAAATCGACCAGAAGGCGGCAATCATGATTGTCATTGAACACCTTGGTGAAATTCCGCCCGGCACTAAGTGTTCGGCGGTATTTTTTGACTCGGCGAAGATTCGTCGGGAAAAAGAGTTCTATGCGAAGTTGTATAGCGAGAACGGTGTGCATGATCTGGCTGTCCTTCGCGCGATGGTGGCCGCGAATGTGCCTGACGCCCCCTATTGGTTGGTCTCGCTGAAATCCGGCGATGGTGCGTTCGGAGGTGTCAATCGCATGCACCGCGTCGACGACCGAACGGGAAAGGTGCTCGCCGATCCGCCTTAGCAGTCAAGTGTTTCCCGATCACCTCGCCGGCCGACATCGAGGTATCAGTGGTGAAGAAGTGCTCGTCGCGATGCCTACCATCAAGGTCACGAACGTGCACCCAACGAATCGGAACCCGTCTTTCGCTGCACCTGAACCAACGGGCAGTGCCATTCATCCCTGAAGCATTTTTTCGAAACGACGCCTTTTCTCTCTCGGCCTACTCTTCGCGGCTGACGACGGGAAGCACGATATTGGATGGGTGCTGCGACGATAAATGGATGGTGTGGGTCGCGACGGGGGACTGGTCAAATGATTCCGAAGGTTCGAACGTGTTTGGGTGGACTTCGTATTTGGGATGATTGCTACTGGAGATCTGAACGCCGAGGCGGTGCCCCTTGTTGAAGACCAATGCGGTGCTCCACATATCCATGGTCAGCTTGTATACCTTCCCTTTTTGCATCGGGACTTGTTTGTCGAACCCCTGGTGGAATCGGGCCATGATGATCGAATCTCGGACAATGGCTTCGTAGCCATCGGGATAAATGTCGACCAGCTTGGCCGTGAAGGTGGTATCGCTGACATCGCTACTGACGTACAGATCGGCGAGGACCTTGCCGGTGATCTCGAGCGGCTCGGTCAGCGGCGCCGACGTAAAATGAAGAACGTCATTGCGGTCTTTCAGAACACGCTGATCCTTCGGTCCGACACCTTCATGAATAAAAACATCACCGCCCGCCGAAGGGACGGGGTCTCGCGGGTCGTATCGGAACGATCGTGATGCTTGGCCTTCGGTTGGTCGCTCAGTGCCAACGGTCCCATCGGATGTCAAATAGTAGCGGATCGGTTCGTGAGGGACCGGCCAAGCGTGTGTGATCCGGTAGCCATTGCCGGGTGCCGTCGGATCGGTCGTGTCGCCCATCAAGTAGTAAACGATATAGGAACGCTCAGGCGTATTTTGACGTGGATCGTCAAGGATGCGTGTCAACGCCGGCAGCTCCCATTCCACAGGAATCGGCTTGGCCGGGTAGGGCTTGCCGGCCATCCTGCCATGGCCCGACGCATCGATTTGAACGAAGACCTTGCCATGCTGGGCAAATCGTTGAAAGTAGTCGATCGCGGATTCGGAAAAGATGTCGTACCAGCCGGTGCGGGCGATGAATGCCGTATCGTTTCCATCGGCGGCACCTCGCAGGGTTTCCTGATACGCGGTTCGGTCAAAAAGTTCGACGCTAGGTTTGGGCCAGAGTGGAATGGGGATGTTGCGCTGAGCAAGCCATCCATAGTACATCTCACGTTTGACTCCATTATGAAACGTCCAATACAGGTGAGCGCTGCCACCGCTGATATTCGTATCACAACCAACCAGATTCGGGTGCTTGGCGAGGTAGGCCATGTAGGCGGAAAACCCGTGGCCGCTCTGGCCGGTCATGCCGACCTTTCCGTCGGACCAAGCTTGATTGATGATCCAGTCGATGGTGTCGTAACCGTCGCTGATTTCGTTGTCGAAGCTGGAAAGATCGGCGGTACCATGCCCCTCCGACTGCCCGTCACCGCGAAGGTCCTGGCAGATGTAGATCAGATCTTTGTTGGCAAACTTTTGGCTATCGAATAACGCCGCAGCCCAAATGCCATATGCCGAACGGCAAAGAACGGTGGAGTGTTTGCTCTTCTCCGTAACAGCCTTTGTCGGGATGAAAAGACCGGTGGCCAATCGAACCCCATCACGCATGGGAACCATGGTTTTGTGATAGCGGTAGTCTCCACCGAGGGCGTCCATCGCAAGCTGACGCGAGTAAGCTCGCTCTTCTTCGCTAGTGAGTATTCCGTCGTTGTTTGCATCTGCGTCCGGATGGCGTGTCAGGAATGTTTGTGCGCCGGTAACACTGATGGGCTCGTCTGAATGAGCTGGAAAAAGCGGAACGCAGATCAAGCCAAATAAGATTGTTGGACAAAAAAATATATATCGCATGGGTGGCAGTTTAATGAATCGCGGCTGCTTGGCGTGGAAATCTTTTCGTTCTTTCCATTGTCCTTCGCGATTCCACTTGATGCCGCAATCCGTCAAGCACCAGCGAGCGGCGGATTGCAGATTGTGCCGTACATCCGAAACTGACTTGCTGGAGTCCGGGCCTCATTGGACGGTTTGCGTTTTCATCTTCCGTTCAACATGTTTTAGCTTGCGGTCACTCGATCGATCGACGGTTTCCAGTTCGAGATCGGCCACGTGCTGGCCCCACTTGGGTTCTAACTGAATCACCCCGCCTACGCCCGGCGCTGTTTGCGACCGGGCGTTGGCGGATTCGCAACAAGCGGATCGGCCTACAGGAAAAGAAATTCCTGCGGGTCGATCGAGAGTAACTCGATCAGTGGGCTGAGCAACTTGGTCTCACCGAGGGGCTTGCAGCCGCCTGGAAATTGGCGACGGAACGCTCTTAACGCGGAGCGTAACAAGCGTTGTCAACTCGTCCTGCTCTGTCGAGCGATCGTAAGAATCGCGTGCTGAATCTCGGGTGAAACCTCGCCCCAAATCTCGATCAATTCGCGAAGCGAATCGTCGCTCTGATTTGCTGCACCCAAGACTGCACCCACTGCGTCGGAAACGTCCGTTTCTGCCGTGCTTTCGGTGGTCGTGCTATTCCTGCCGGGGGAGCCTTCGTGGACAGTAGCGAAATGCTGCTGCCCACCATTTAACGCCAAAGGCCGATGCACCCGCATCGGCCTTTTTGCGTTTGATCCCGTGTTTTACGGCGTTCCCGCTCGCGACTTGGTTTTTCGCCTGCGTCTTGGACGGTTCGGGCACCGTACCAAACCATTCTTTTCCCGCCGTCTAGCCCCGC
>NZ_SJPW01000003.1:820763-1071311 GCF_007860125.1 Rubripirellula tenax | reverse complement strand
CTTTGGCACCGCTGCGATGGTTCACCGTCAATGTGGATACGACCGGTCTGGCCCCAGGCACCTACGGAGTCACGCTAAGCAGTCCCAACGCATCATTTCGCAATTCGATGAACCGTCCCGTCGCAGCGAGGGCCAATCTAAGCTTCACCGTTACGGCGATTCCAGAACCCAGTTCCGTCGTTGCCCTGATGCTGATCGGGGGTACGGGATGTCTGGTCCATCGAAAGCGGCGACGATAAGTGTCGCCAATCGATGCGGCGAAGAATCAAACGGGGGAATGACTGTCGCGTTTGAAAAGCGGGATCGCCTGAGACGACGAAAGTCTTAACGAAAAACCAACTTCAGAATTCGTTTTTCGCGAGCAATGCAATAGGTTCGCGATCCACAACTCATCTCTCGCGTCGTCTGTCGGACGATGCAAACTCATCCCGGGTGGAACCCCATCATGTTGAATTCTCGTGCAAAGCTTAGAAACCGGCAAGTCAGCAACCGGATTCGACGTTCACGGCTTGAAACGCTCGAACGACGACAACTCTTGGCCGCCGACATCCCAGACTTTGTGGGGGACGGGCAGATTGGGCTCGTTGGAACGGCACAAGTGTCAGATACCTGGGAAACGATCAATCTGACTCAAACGTTCGTCAATCCCGTGGTCATCGCGGGGCCTCCGTCTCAAAATGACGGTTCTCCGGCAACGGTCCGAGTTCGTAACGTTAACAGTAACAGCTTCGAAATCTCGGTGGATGAATGGGACTACCTTGACGGAACTCACGCGACCGAGACCGTTTCCTACTTGGTCGTCGAGGGCGGCACACACCGGCTGACCGATGGAACAAGGCTGGTCGCCGGTTACTTGACCGATCAAACGCATACCTGGACGTCCTTCTCCACCGATGATTTATTCAGTTCTCGCCCGGTGTTGTTGTCGCAGATCATGACCGACAACGATGCTGCCGCTGCGACAACGCGAGCGAATGTATCGTCTAACAACGACTTTCAGATTCGAATCCAGGAAGAAGAAGCCGCAGACGACATTCACGGCGCCGAGACAGTCGGATTCATTCTGATCGACAGCGGAGTTGGTTCAACGGGCGACCAAGACTTCCAAGCGTTCATTACGTCACCCATTATCACGCATCAGGACTTCGACCGTTCGATAAACGGGGCGGGCTTCGACACAGCGCCGGCGTTCTTCGCAAACATGCAAACCATCAATGGCACGGACCCATCGACCGTTGGTCTGACCGCATTGAGTAACACCACCGCGACGATCTTTATCAATGAAGAACAATCCGGCGACACCGAAGTTGCACACTGGTCGGCGGAAGTCGTCGGCGGTCTTGCGATCGAACCGGGCGGCATTTTTGCGTCGACAACCGTTGTGGCTAGCGATCGCTTTGATGCCTTGGAAGCACACATCCTCGGGACGGACACGATGACGTTTGCTGAGCTTAAAACTTGGAGCAATACGTTTGACAACGAGTCCGGCTCACTAGGCAATCGCATCAACGATTTTGTGGCAGCCGTCGAAGTGGTGGAACTCTACGAGACCGAAAAGGGCCCGCTTTTTACTAGCCAGGGCATTTCCAGTTTCGACAATGACTGGCCAACCAGTAACGATAGCCGCGGTTTAGAGCGTGCCATTTTCCGTGTTTACCAAGCGATCTTTGATGCCACCAACGCGAACCTGATCAGGGAATTTCCTGACGTTGTCGACACCGTGATGTTCAAATCAACGCAGAACTTCCCCGGCACAGTTGCCCCACCCACCGACCCGAATGCGGTCTACCAAGTGCGTATCGACGGGAGTCTGGCGGCTCAATTTGGCAGTCCCGGCGGCTATGAATCCAACGAGGCTCGCCGCATGACCGGTGCCTATCTTGCGCCGGGCAGCATCGCCGAAGTGATTGTGCCGCAAGCATTGGTCAACGCGGGATATAAAATCCGTGTGGGTGGGCACTCGTGGGATCTATCAAACAAGAACTCTGCCAACCGCTTGCATCGCGTCAGTAACCAGTTCAACATCACCAGTACGGTCACTCAGGTTGCCAACCCGATGGGCGGCAACATCTACATCGAAGTTCCCGTTGGGGCGGATGCGGGAATTGTCGATGTGCAGTTCCGCAACACGGTTCGCGCACCGTTCTTCTCCGATCGCGGTTTCGACGAAACGTCGGCTAGCGAGTGGAACACCGAACGAGCCTACCCAGGCGCGTTTACCGATATCGAGAGCGAATACTCAATGTGGACCGTCCCATCAAAGTGGGTGCGGACGATGAGTCACGCTCAAATCATGGCGATCATAGAGGCCCATGATGCAATGATTCAGACCGCTTCGGTTGCGGCGGGAAGAGATGCTGATCGCACCAAAGCGATTCTCTACATGATCGTGGACACGCAAATTCGCGGCACCGCGTTCAGTATCGGGTACCCGCAAAGCAACTACGGCAATTTCTCATCCAGTACCGTGAAAGCCCCGCTGACCGTCGCTAACGCTACCGCTGGAAACGGAGACAGTGTATTGCTTCACGAACACGGTCATGCGGAATTGCTTACGATGTTTAACGGTGAACCCGAAGCACAGGTTCACATGCTGGCAACGGCGGTGGGGCACAAGGTAGAAGGTCGCACGTTGCAGCGAGCATTCGCTGGTTCAATGGCCTTCGGGAATACTTTTAACCACACGACGTCCGACATACTGAACAGTTGGGTTGTGATGGATCAGTTCCTGTCCAACCAGGACATGGTCCGTGCGCAGGCTGCGTATCGTCCACGCGGACATGCGGATTACGTCGAGTACGTGGAACTATTTGGCTGGGAAGCGTACGAGAATTTCCACCGTACTCTCAACAACGAAGCTGATGGAAAAGACTGGAGCGAACTTGGCATCATTCGCACCAATCACAACGCGAATGATCGAATCCTGCGACTTTCACGCGAGGCGGGCGTCAACGTTGCGCCGCTGTTTAAACTTTGGGGGCATAGCCCAAGCAATCGGTCCCAGCTCGACACTGCGATGGCAAACGAAGGTTTGGAACCTTCGGTCGGAATTTACGATCGGTTGATCGAGGCGAGGAATTCAGTTCCACAGACCCAAGCTCAGTGGAACGCCGTGGACAACAAGGTAAGGGCCTACTATTTCTCAGGTGAACCGCTTTGGGACACGCTACGCAATACCAACAACGGCAATACCGGGTATGAAGCTTCCGCCTACAACGGCGTCGAGCGTCGGACTGCCGCAGTGGCTCGCATTGATGCAATCATTGCGTCGTACTTCCCCGGTGGACGGCCTGAGGTAGTCGACCGAAATACGACGCCGAATGTCGTCCTGTTTGAAGGAATCAACTTCCATGGTCAAACACTAGAATTGCCCGAGGGCCGCTACGCGAACGTTGACCTTGACGCTTCGCTGGTTCGCAATAACGAAGCGTCATCGATCAGCATTCCTGAAGGGTTCGTCGTGACGGTTTACAATTTTCAGTTTTCCGATGACCAAGCCACGTACACGTCTTCGACGGCTGATCTTGCAAGCTTCGACAACCGCACGTCCAGCGTCGTCGTCACCCGCGCAACGATCGACGGACTCAGCGTCGATATCGGAGGCACGATCGCTGGAACACAGTACGATCAGTTGATAACCAACGCGGGGACGCTGGATGGAACGCTGACCGTTTCGCTGACCGATTCCTTTGTTCCGTCGGCGGCGGACACCTTCACACTCGTGGTTTCCAGCACGAATCTGGCGGGCGAGTTTGGCAATGTTGAAAGTGGCCAACGAATCACAACGGTCGGCGGTGAAGGCACTTTCTTAGTGACGTATGATGCGTCTAGCAGTACGGTGGTGCTGTCGGACTATGCCGTGGTGTCAGTTGCGTCCACCATCGTTAATCGCGGCTTGGCCTACCGTGGCGCCAGTGCGATTTATGGCGAAGGCATGGTCGACCCGAACAAGTCGGCGCTGCACGGGCCCGGTGCCGCGGCATCGATGGCCAACTACACCAACTACTCGCAAGGCATCAACCGAGTCGTCGTTGACATCGACAATCTGCCGGCGACGACGCTGACGGAATCCGATTTCCAGTTTCGTGTCGGCAACACCGAAGACTTTGGCAACAGCCTGGCCTGGACGTCCACATCGCCGTCGGCGATCAACGTCGCGGCGCTAGCCGGGACGACCAAGCGTGTCACCATCGACTGGCCTCACCAAACCATCATGAACCAATGGTTGGAAGTCACCGTCAAGGCAAACGCCAACACCGGGCTTACCCAAGACGATGTGTTCTACTTTGGCAATCAAGTCGGTGACGTCGACGGATCCACTTCGCCATCGAAGCATGTGACCGTTAACGCGTTTGACACGCTAGATGTACGATTCCACCAGAGTCCCAGCAGCAACAGCGTTGGCATCGACAACATTTATGACATCGACCGCAACGGATCGGTCAACGCTTTCGATACCCTGGACGTACGATTCAGTCAGATGCCTTCGGGTGGACTGATGATGATCACACTGCCGCCAGCGGCAGCACCAGAAGCAACAGCGGCAGCACCAGAAGCAGCACCACCGGCAGCCAGCAGCGTTGCGGTACAGAATCCCAACAACGCGTTGGACGTTAACGGTGATGGACAGGTCACGGCGTTGGACGCCTTGATCGGAATCAACTTCCTCGGACAAACCGCTGCGTCGTCCGAACTGTGGGGTTTCTCAGAACGCCAGTCGTCGGCGTTCTTCTATGACGTCAGCGGTGATGGCCAGGTGACCGCCCTGGACAGTCTGCAGATCATCAACAAGCTGGGACGATCATCGAGTCAGCAAGCTGAAATGAGCGCCATTGACCAGCAAGACTCACTATCGGACCGCGACGATGAATTGGATTGGGTTTCCGATCGAACATTGCAACAAGACAGCATCTTTGATTTAGCACTAAGTACTTGGAATAAAAAAGAATGACCTATCTCTTAAGCAGCAACCGCTGCCTCCGATCGTTGAAAGCTTGCGTTGCGGTTGTACTGATCTCGCTGTGCCATGGAGTGCCCGCGTCGGCGGACTATGTGATCTCGATTGGCACTCCCGGCGCGGAAAACGTCGACCTGGAACAATCGCGTGCGAATCAATCCATCGACTTCTTTCTAGGGGAAGACCTTGGCGGCAGTGCCGCGCAACCCGTCTCGAGCGTCGTTGCCTTCTTCAGCCTAGAACAGGGTTTGATCGAAGGAATCATCGTGCCGGCAGGAACCGAGACGGCGACCAACGCGACGGGCACGGTCAGCGCCACCGGCGCTGGGACGGTTGGCTATTTTGGCGCCGGCAATTTGGCTGCCTCGACGATCTCGAAGGAATCCGATACATCGTTTCTGATCAATCAAGAATTCACTAATGCGATGCAACCAGTCAACGACTCTTTGGCACCGCTGCGATGGTTCACCGTCAATGTGGATACGACCGGTCTGGCCCCAGGCACCTACGGAGTCACGCTAAGCAGTCCCAACGCATCATTTCGCAATTCGATGAACCGTCCCGTCGCAGCGAGGGCCAATCTAAGCTTCACCGTTACGGCGATTCCAGAACCCAGTTCCGTCGTTGCGATTGCGATTCTGGGTGGTGGTAGTTTGTTGGTCCGTCGTTTCCGACGTCGCAAAAGCCAGAAGACTTCGGTCTAATGGAAGGCGTTTCGACAATCAACACGGCCTGAGTGGTGGCTTGGGCGGTGAATCGGTCGTACAGTCATTCACTCCCAATGTTTGACATCAGGGTGAGCGGTACATCGCTAGTTTCATCAAGGATGCCCAGTGTTTCATTCGCATCGCCACAGCCTATCGGAACGAAAACCATCCAGAAATCGAACCCGGGCCCGCTTGCGGTTGGAGTCGCTTGAAAAACGGCAACTGCTGGCGGTCGGCGTGATCGCTCCCGTCGGTGCTGAATTGTTCAGCGAAGCCGGTTCCTATCATGAATATGGGACGAGCGGAAGCCAGTGGTATGACGGCTCGGGTATCTCCGATGCCAGCGTTGTTGAAACCGGTGATCCGATTCCCACCCTCTGGCCGGAACACGTTGCGGGCAACAACAGCACGCGAGTTTCCAGAATCCGACTCGCTTCGGAAGTCAATGTACTAACGTTCGATCTTGGTGGGACATTTGATGTCAGCGGAATGGTGCTTTGGAATAGCACCGAGGCGGGACAAACCGATCGTGGTTTTGAAAACACCGTCCTGTCCTATTCGACCGACGGCGGATTGACCTTCACCGGCAGCGACTCGTTGACGTGGACCGAACGGGGTGCAGACGGTTCGGCCAATCAGGGAAACACGCCGACACCGCCGGTCGCCTTGTTCGCACCCGAAGTCAAGATGCTGTCCAGTGCGGTCGGAGGTGTCACGCATGTCCGAATGAACGTCGATAATTTCTCGACTGCCGGATCTGACAATATCGTCATGGCGTCAGAAATTCGATTCATCGGTGAATCGGCGGCATCGACGTCAGGTGTTTACAACGAAGCAAACGGCTTGGTTGTCATGGAGATGGAGAACACTCCGTCGGACTTGGGTTTGTGGCAGGAACAGACTCAGTTGTCGAACTATACCGGCGATAGTTATTTTCAGTTTCTTGGCAACAACTACCAAAGCGGACCCGCGAATTCGCCTTTGGAGTACAGGTTTCGCATCAACACTCCGGGGCTCTATTACCTGCACCTGCGATCCGCCAAAGAAAACAGCGCTGATCCGACGCGAACCGACATCAGCAATGACGCCTACGTTCGCGTCGACGGAGACTACAACGCTGGCCCCGGCCCGCACGGTAGCCATGGCAACAACGCATCGCTAAGTCTGTTGCAGAGCAACACCAAGTTTTTCGGCGGCGCTCTGAACAGCTTCAAATGGGATTCCGGTAATCAGCTTGACCCGGGCGGAGACACCAATAAACGAGTCGCTGTTTACGATTTCAAAGCGGGCGAGGAGTACACGTTGGTCGTGTCGGGCCGATCAAAGTTTTACAGCATCGATCGAATCGTGTTCCGACACGAGAGTACCGCTGTTGGCACAGCCCAAAACCTGAACACACCCGAATCGTCTTTCATCCCTGCTCAGGACACGGGCAACGTGGCGATCACGGGCGAGTTGAAGCAATGGCACAAAACCACGTTGACGCTTGATGGCCCCACGGCCAGCGAGAGTGGTTCTGTCAATCCGTTTACGGACTACCGCATGAACGTCACGTTCACGCATCCCGCCAGCGGACTTTCCTATACGGTTCCCGGCTATTTCGCCGCCGACGGCGATGCCGCCAATACGGGCGCGACCAGCGGAAACAAATGGCGTGCCCACTTGGCGGCCGATGTCGAGGGTTCGTGGAACTATTCGATCTCGTTCCGTACCGGGACCAATGTTGCGGTCAACGACAGTCCCACGGCCGGCACTGCCTTGGCTCCGCTTCATGGAATCACGGGCAGTTTTACGATCGGCGCGACGGACAAGACGGGTGATGATTTTCGTGCCAAGGGACGCCTTGAATACGTCGGCGAACACTATTTGCAATTCGCCGGAACGGGCGATTTCTTCATCAAGCAAGGTCCCGATGCACCGGAGAACCTGTTGGCATACGCCGATGTGGATGGAGACTTCAAGACCGACGGAAACTACAACCGAGGAACGTTTGCTAGTGAAGCCGAATCCATCAAGCAATGGAATGCACACGAGGCTGATTGGAATGCCGGTGATCCAACATGGTCGCAGGTCGACGGCACGCAAGGCACGTACGGCAAAGGACTAATCGGCGCGATCAACTACTTGGCCTCGGAAGACCTCAATGCGTTTTCCTTCCTGACGATGAATATCAACGGAGACGACAAGAATGTTTTCCCCTATACGACATATTCCGAGCGGAGTCGCATCGACGTTTCCAAGCTCGACCAATGGGAGATCGTTTTCGAGCATGGCGACAAGATGGGAATGTACTTGCATTTCAAAACCCAAGAAACCGAAAACGACCAACTGCTTGATGGCGGCGACTTGGGCAACGAGCGAAAGCTCTATTATCGCGAGTTGATTGCAAGATTCAGTCACCACCTGGGCATGAACTGGAATCTGGGCGAAGAGACGACGAACACGACACAGCAACTCAAGGATTTTGCCCAGTACTTCCACGACAATGATCCGTACCGGCACAATGTCGTTCTCCATACTTATCCCGGGCAAAAAGATCAGCGATACACACCGTTGCTAGGAAGTGCATCGGAGCTGACGGGCTTGTCGCTGCAAACCAGTCAAGCCGATTTCTCGAATGTTCACGTAGACACGGCGACGTGGGTCGCGAACTCGGCAGCCGCAGGTAAGAAATGGGTCGTTGCCGTCGACGAACCGGGTGACGCCCAGCACGCGTTACGACCCGACAACGATGCGGGCAACAGTCACGTCGACGGCCGGAAAAATGCCCTCTGGGGAACCTTGATGGCAGGTGGCGCCGGCAACGAATGGTATTTCGGTTACGGGCACGCCGAATCGGATTTGACTCTCGAGGACTTCCGAAGTCGCGACAACTGGTGGGACTACACCCGATATGCGAAATCGTTTTTCGAAGACTTCGACATCCCGTTTTGGGAAATGATCGGCGACGACTCGATCAGCACCGCGTCGAACGACTATGGTTTCTACAAAGAGGGCGAGGTCTACACGGTTTATTTGAAGAACGGCGGCACGACCAGTTTGAATCTCGGCACTTCGCCGGCGAACGAAGTATTCAATGTCAAATGGTTTGATCCGCGAAACGGAGGCGGGCTACTGGACGGCACGGTGACCCAGGTCAACGGTGGCGGAACCGTGTCGCTGGGGCAACCGCCCAACAGTGTTGGCGAAGACTGGGCCATTCTGGTGACTTCCGAATTCTTCGTACCCGGACTGGCCGTCGATGGAGCCTTCCTAGTCAACGCCGACAACGATTCTGACATCGCAGCGTTGACCGACGGCATGGTGATCAACCTGGCCACGATGGATACGACCAATCTGAATATCCGAGCAACCACCGAGGGCGCCGCAGGAAGCGTCGGGTTCGCGCTCACGGGCGCAACCACACGCAACCAATCGGAAACCGTCGCCCCCTACGCTCTGTTCGGCGACGACAGCGGAAACTATCGACCGGGGACGTTGAACGTCGGACAACATACCTTGGTCGTGACGCCGTTCTCAGAAGCGAGTTTGAATGGCACGGCGGGCCAGCCGATCACGATTCACTTCGTCGTCAGCGATGGGAACACCAACAGCCCGCCCACCGGATCGGTGACCATCACCGGCACGTTGACCGAAGGCCAAACGCTAACGGCATCCAATACTCTGGCCGATGGCGATGGGATCGGTCCGATCAGGTATCAGTGGCAGCGCGATGGCGTGAATGTATCCGGCGCAACCGGCAACACCTACGCTTTAAACACAGCGGACGTCGGAACCAAGATCAGCGTCGTGGCCAGCTACACCGACGGCAGCGGCAAGCTAGAACAGGTCAGCAGCGCGCTCGATCAGCCCGCAACGTATTCGTTCGCCGCGCGAACCAACTTTCCGGTCATCGATGCAGGCGAGGTGGTTTATTACGCCGACAACCCCAATGACGCGTTGGCGATCAACGCAGCCGTTGTCGCCGATCGCGACAAGTTCGCCCGCGCGTCGCACACCTTCACGGGGCAGTCCGGCGTCTACCCCCTGCGGATCACAACGCTGACCGAAGAGGATGGCGAATCCATCTATCGTTTGTTGGTCAACGGATCCGTGGTTGGCACCTACCAAAACCCTCGCATCGGATCGGGCTCACCGCTGGATCTGCAACCCAATCAACATGTTTGGAACGACATTGCTCTGCAATCGGGTGACATCGTTTCGGTTGAATCCAATACCGACACCAATGGTGAGATTCCCGAAGGTACTGGAACAGCCTGGGCACGAGGCCGTTGGCGATCGCTCGACTTATTCACAGGTGTTGGTCCCGTCGTAGCCGACAACAGCGGTCCGACGATCAACAAAGTATTCCTGGTCGACTCTGATAGCGACGCAGACATCGTCGAACTGACGAACGGTGCAGTGATCAGCCTGACCGAACTCGCCAGGACAACCCTAAATGCCCGTGCGACGACCAACCTCGCCGTTGGAAGTGTCCGATTCGCACTCAGCGGAGCGACAACAAAGAACCAAACTGAAAGCGTGGCACCCTATGCTTTGTTCGGCGATACTGCTGGGGATTTCGCTGCCGGGACTCTGGCACTCGGCCAGCATACACTGGTCGTCACGCCCTACTCGGGTGGAGGTCTAACTGGCACAGTTGGAACTCCTGTAACCATCGTGTTTGAAGTCACAGATGCGGTTACCAGCGTTGTTGGTCGCAGCGTGGCTTACCGTGGCGCCGGTGCGACCTACGGCGAAGGCCTGGCCGACCCGAACAAATCGGCGCTGCATGGGCCCGGCGCGACGGCATCGATGGCGAACTACACCAATTACTCACAGGGACTCAACCGAGTCATCGTCGACATCGACAACCTGCCCGCGACAACGTTGACGCAACCCGATTTCGAATTCCGCGTCGGTAATACCGAGGACTTTGGCAACAACCTCGCATGGACTTCCATGCCGTCTTCGGCGATCGACGTGGCGACACTGACGGGCGCCACCAAGCGTGTCACGATCGACTGGCCCCATCAAGCCATCATGAATCGATGGTTGGAAGTCACTGTCAAGGCAAACGCCAACACCGGACTTGACCAAGACGATGTGTTCTATTTTGGCAATCAAGTCGGTGACGTCGACGGATCTATCTCGCCATCTAAGCATGTGACCGTCAATGCCTTTGACACGCTGGATGTCCGGTTCCACCAAAGCCCAAGCAGCAACAGCGTTGGCATCGACAACATCTATGACATCGACCGCAACGGTTCGGTCAACGCTTTCGATACCCTGGACGTCCGATTCAACCAGATGCCTTCGGGCGGGTTGATGATGATCACCCTGCCGCCGCCGGCGGCACCAACAACCGCAGCCAGCATTGCCAGTGCGGCGATACAGAATCCGGACAACGCGCTGGACGTCAACGGCGATGGCCAAGTCACGGCGCTAGACGCGTTGATGGGGATCAACTTCCTTGGACAAACGATTCCCTCGTCCGAGTTGACCGGGTTTGCCGGACGTCCGTCGCCTGCCCACTTCTATGACGTCAATGGTGACGGGCGAGTTACGGCGCTGGATAGTTTGCAGATCATCAACAAGCTGGGGCGCGCATCCAACCAACATTCCGAGCAAATTCCCATTCCCCAACTAGAATCGACATCCGATGATGACGACGACTTGGATTGGGTTTCGGACAATTCGGCTGGGATAGAAGCGACGATCGATTCGGCGCTGAGCGACTGGTAACTCCATTTCTTCCTTGAACGACACTCCTAAGATCCACACCTAGAACGAGAAAACTACATGCCCCCGTCTCGACGTTGCCTCGAAGCAATCTGCATTGTCCTCCTTTATTCACTTTCCGCGTCGGCGGACTATGTGATCTCGATTGGCACACCCGGCGCGGAAAACGTCGACCTGGAACAATCGCGTGCGAATCAATCCATCGACTTCTTTCTAGGGGAAGATCTTGGCGGCAGTGCCGCGCAACCCGTCTCGAGCGTCGTTGCCTTCTTCAGCCTAGAACAGGGTTTGATCGAAGGAATCATCGTGCCGGCAGGAACCGAGACGGCGACCAACGCGACGGGCACGGTCAGCGCCACCGGCGCTGGGACGGTTGGCTATTTTGGCGCCGGTAATTTGGCTGCCTCGACGATCTCGAAGGAGTCCGATACATCGTTTCTGATCAATCAAGAATTCACCAATGCGATGCAACCAGTCAACGACTCTTTGGCACCGCTGCGATGGTTCACCGTCAATGTGGATACGACCGGTCTGGCCCCAGGCACCTACGGAGTCACGCTAAGCAGTCCCAACGCATCATTTCGCAATTCGATGAACCGTCCCGTCGCAGCACGAGCCAATCTAAGCTTCACCGTTACGGCGATTCCAGAACCCAGTTCCGTCGTTGCGATTGCGATTCTGGGTGGTGGTAGTTTGTTGGTCCGTCGTTTCCGACGTCGCAAAAGCCAGAAGACTTCGGTCTAATGGAAGGCGTTTCGACAATCAACACGGCCTGAGTGGTGGCTTGGGCGGTGAATCGGTCGTACAGTCATTCACTCCCAATGTTTGACATCAGGGTGAGCGGTACATCGCTAGTTTCATCAAGGATGCCCAGTGTTTCATTCGCATCGCCACAGCCTATCGGAACGAAAACCATCCAGAAATCGAACCCGGGCCCGCTTGCGGTTGGAGTCGCTTGAAAAACGGCAACTGCTGGCGGTCGGCGTGATCGCTCCCGTCGGTGCTGAATTGTTCAGCGAAGCCGGTTCCTATCATGAATATGGGACGAGCGGAAGCCAGTGGTATGACGGCTCGGGTATCTCCGATGCCAGCGTTGTTGAAACCGGTGATCCGATTCCCACCCTCTGGCCGGAACACGTTGCGGGCAACAACAGCACGCGAGTTTCCAGAATCCGACTCGCTTCGGAAGTCAATGTACTAACGTTCGATCTTGGTGGGACATTTGATGTCAGCGGAATGGTGCTTTGGAATAGCACCGAGGCGGGACAAACCGATCGTGGTTTTGAAAACACCGTCCTGTCCTATTCGACCGACGGCGGATTGACCTTCACCGGCAGCGACTCGTTGACGTGGACCGAACGGGGTGCAGACGGTTCGGCCAATCAGGGAAACACGCCGACACCGCCGGTCGCCTTGTTCGCACCCGAAGTCAAGATGCTGTCCAGTGCGGTCGGAGGTGTCACGCATGTCCGAATGAACGTCGATAATTTCTCGACTGCCGGATCTGACAATATCGTCATGGCGTCAGAAATTCGATTCATCGGTGAATCGGCGGCATCGACGTCAGGTGTTTACAACGAAGCAAACGGCTTGGTTGTCATGGAGATGGAGAACACTCCGTCGGACTTGGGTTTGTGGCAGGAACAGACTCAGTTGTCGAACTATACCGGCGATAGTTATTTTCAGTTTCTTGGCAACAACTACCAAAGCGGACCCGCGAATTCGCCTTTGGAGTACAGGTTTCGCATCAACACTCCGGGGCTCTATTACCTGCACCTGCGATCCGCCAAAGAAAACAGCGCTGATCCGACGCGAACCGACATCAGCAATGACGCCTACGTTCGCGTCGACGGAGACTACAACGCTGGCCCCGGCCCGCACGGTAGCCATGGCAACAACGCATCGCTAAGTCTGTTGCAGAGCAACACCAAGTTTTTCGGCGGCGCTCTGAACAGCTTCAAATGGGATTCCGGTAATCAGCTTGACCCGGGCGGAGACACCAATAAACGAGTCGCTGTTTACGATTTCAAAGCGGGCGAGGAGTACACGTTGGTCGTGTCGGGCCGATCAAAGTTTTACAGCATCGATCGAATCGTGTTCCGACACGAGAGTACCGCTGTTGGCACAGCCCAAAACCTGAACACACCCGAATCGTCTTTCATCCCTGCTCAGGACACGGGCAACGTGGCGATCACGGGCGAGTTGAAGCAATGGCACAAAACCACGTTGACGCTTGATGGCCCCACGGCCAGCGAGAGTGGTTCTGTCAATCCGTTTACGGACTACCGCATGAACGTCACGTTCACGCATCCCGCCAGCGGACTTTCCTATACGGTTCCCGGCTATTTCGCCGCCGACGGCGATGCCGCCAATACGGGCGCGACCAGCGGAAACAAATGGCGTGCCCACTTGGCGGCCGATGTCGAGGGTTCGTGGAACTATTCGATCTCGTTCCGTACCGGGACCAATGTTGCGGTCAACGACAGTCCCACGGCCGGCACTGCCTTGGCTCCGCTTCATGGAATCACGGGCAGTTTTACGATCGGCGCGACGGACAAGACGGGTGATGATTTTCGTGCCAAGGGACGCCTTGAATACGTCGGCGAACACTATTTGCAATTCGCCGGAACGGGCGATTTCTTCATCAAGCAAGGTCCCGATGCACCGGAGAACCTGTTGGCATACGCCGATGTGGATGGAGACTTCAAGACCGACGGAAACTACAACCGAGGAACGTTTGCTAGTGAAGCCGAATCCATCAAGCAATGGAATGCACACGAGGCTGATTGGAATGCCGGTGATCCAACATGGTCGCAGGTCGACGGCACGCAAGGCACGTACGGCAAAGGACTAATCGGCGCGATCAACTACTTGGCCTCGGAAGACCTCAATGCGTTTTCCTTCCTGACGATGAATATCAACGGAGACGACAAGAATGTTTTCCCCTATACGACATATTCCGAGCGGAGTCGCATCGACGTTTCCAAGCTCGACCAATGGGAGATCGTTTTCGAGCATGGCGACAAGATGGGAATGTACTTGCATTTCAAAACCCAAGAAACCGAAAACGACCAACTGCTTGATGGCGGCGACTTGGGCAACGAGCGAAAGCTCTATTATCGCGAGTTGATTGCAAGATTCAGTCACCACCTGGGCATGAACTGGAATCTGGGCGAAGAGACGACGAACACGACACAGCAACTCAAGGATTTTGCCCAGTACTTCCACGACAATGATCCGTACCGGCACAATGTCGTTCTCCATACTTATCCCGGGCAAAAAGATCAGCGATACACACCGTTGCTAGGAAGTGCATCGGAGCTGACGGGCTTGTCGCTGCAAACCAGTCAAGCCGATTTCTCGAATGTTCACGTAGACACGGCGACGTGGGTCGCGAACTCGGCAGCCGCAGGTAAGAAATGGGTCGTTGCCGTCGACGAACCGGGTGACGCCCAGCACGCGTTACGACCCGACAACGATGCGGGCAACAGTCACGTCGACGGCCGGAAAAATGCCCTCTGGGGAACCTTGATGGCAGGTGGCGCCGGCAACGAATGGTATTTCGGTTACGGGCACGCCGAATCGGATTTGACTCTCGAGGACTTCCGAAGTCGCGACAACTGGTGGGACTACACCCGATATGCGAAATCGTTTTTCGAAGACTTCGACATCCCGTTTTGGGAAATGATCGGCGACGACTCGATCAGCACCGCGTCGAACGACTATGGTTTCTACAAAGAGGGCGAGGTCTACACGGTTTATTTGAAGAACGGCGGCACGACCAGTTTGAATCTCGGCACTTCGCCGGCGAACGAAGTATTCAATGTCAAATGGTTTGATCCGCGAAACGGAGGCGGGCTACTGGACGGCACGGTGACCCAGGTCAACGGTGGCGGAACCGTGTCGCTGGGGCAACCGCCCAACAGTGTTGGCGAAGACTGGGCCATTCTGGTGACTTCCGAATTCTTCGTACCCGGACTGGCCGTCGATGGAGCCTTCCTAGTCAACGCCGACAACGATTCTGACATCGCAGCGTTGACCGACGGCATGGTGATCAACCTGGCCACGATGGATACGACCAATCTGAATATCCGAGCAACCACCGAGGGCGCCGCAGGAAGCGTCGGGTTCGCGCTCACGGGCGCAACCACACGCAACCAATCGGAAACCGTCGCCCCCTACGCTCTGTTCGGCGACGACAGCGGAAACTATCGACCGGGGACGTTGAACGTCGGACAACATACCTTGGTCGTGACGCCGTTCTCAGAAGCGAGTTTGAATGGCACGGCGGGCCAGCCGATCACGATTCACTTCGTCGTCAGCGATGGGAACACCAACAGCCCGCCCACCGGATCGGTGACCATCACCGGCACGTTGACCGAAGGCCAAACGCTAACGGCATCCAATACTCTGGCCGATGGCGATGGGATCGGTCCGATCAGGTATCAGTGGCAGCGCGATGGCGTGAATGTATCCGGCGCAACCGGCAACACCTACGCTTTAAACACAGCGGACGTCGGAACCAAGATCAGCGTCGTGGCCAGCTACACCGACGGCAGCGGCAAGCTAGAACAGGTCAGCAGCGCGCTCGATCAGCCCGCAACGTATTCGTTCGCCGCGCGAACCAACTTTCCGGTCATCGATGCAGGCGAGGTGGTTTATTACGCCGACAACCCCAATGACGCGTTGGCGATCAACGCAGCCGTTGTCGCCGATCGCGACAAGTTCGCCCGCGCGTCGCACACCTTCACGGGGCAGTCCGGCGTCTACCCCCTGCGGATCACAACGCTGACCGAAGAGGATGGCGAATCCATCTATCGTTTGTTGGTCAACGGATCCGTGGTTGGCACCTACCAAAACCCTCGCATCGGATCGGGCTCACCGCTGGATCTGCAACCCAATCAACATGTTTGGAACGACATTGCTCTGCAATCGGGTGACATCGTTTCGGTTGAATCCAATACCGACACCAATGGTGAGATTCCCGAAGGTACTGGAACAGCCTGGGCACGAGGCCGTTGGCGATCGCTCGACTTATTCACAGGTGTTGGTCCCGTCGTAGCCGACAACAGCGGTCCGACGATCAACAAAGTATTCCTGGTCGACTCTGATAGCGACGCAGACATCGTCGAACTGACGAACGGTGCAGTGATCAGCCTGACCGAACTCGCCAGGACAACCCTAAATGCCCGTGCGACGACCAACCTCGCCGTTGGAAGTGTCCGATTCGCACTCAGCGGAGCGACAACAAAGAACCAAACTGAAAGCGTGGCACCCTATGCTTTGTTCGGCGATACTGCTGGGGATTTCGCTGCCGGGACTCTGGCACTCGGCCAGCATACACTGGTCGTCACGCCCTACTCGGGTGGAGGTCTAACTGGCACAGTTGGAACTCCTGTAACCATCGTGTTTGAAGTCACAGATGCGGTTACCAGCGTTGTTGGTCGCAGCGTGGCTTACCGTGGCGCCGGTGCGACCTACGGCGAAGGCCTGGCCGACCCGAACAAATCGGCGCTGCATGGGCCCGGCGCGACGGCATCGATGGCGAACTACACCAATTACTCACAGGGACTCAACCGAGTCATCGTCGACATCGACAACCTGCCCGCGACAACGTTGACGCAACCCGATTTCGAATTCCGCGTCGGTAATACCGAGGACTTTGGCAACAACCTCGCATGGACTTCCATGCCGTCTTCGGCGATCGACGTGGCGACACTGACGGGCGCCACCAAGCGTGTCACGATCGACTGGCCCCATCAAGCCATCATGAATCGATGGTTGGAAGTCACTGTCAAGGCAAACGCCAACACCGGACTTGACCAAGACGATGTGTTCTATTTTGGCAATCAAGTCGGTGACGTCGACGGATCTATCTCGCCATCTAAGCATGTGACCGTCAATGCCTTTGACACGCTGGATGTCCGGTTCCACCAAAGCCCAAGCAGCAACAGCGTTGGCATCGACAACATCTATGACATCGACCGCAACGGTTCGGTCAACGCTTTCGATACCCTGGACGTCCGATTCAACCAGATGCCTTCGGGCGGGTTGATGATGATCACCCTGCCGCCGGCGGCGGCACCAACAACCGCAGCCAGCATTGCCAGTGCGGCGATACAGAATCCGGACAACGCGCTGGACGTCAACGGCGATGGCCAAGTCACGGCGCTAGACGCGTTGATGGGGATCAACTTCCTTGGACAAACGATTCCCTCGTCCGAGTTGACCGGGTTTGCCGGGCGTCCGTCGCCTGCCCACTTCTATGACGTCAACGGTGACGGGCGAGTTACGGCGCTGGATAGTTTGCAGATCATCAACAAGCTAGGAAGTGCATCGAGCGGGCAAGCCGAACAGGCTTCCATTCCCCAGCTAGAATTGACATCCGATGACGACGACGATCTCGATTGGGTTTCGGGCGATACGGTTGCTCTTGAAGCCGCGATCGACTCGGCGCTGAACGACTTGTAGCTCACTCCCTCGAATCACGTTTCAATCGAAAGCAGCGCTGCGTCGCCACACTTTCAAGGACTTCCATTCATGCGATCCCTCCGCAGCTTTCTGTCGAAACGAAGAACGCACAGGAGCCGAACTCGGACATGCCTGTGGCTCGAGTCGCTCGAAAAACGCCAATTGCTAGCGGCCACTGTGATTGCTCCGGTCGATGCAGACTTGCTAGCCGTCGGCGGCTCGTATCTGGAGTACGGCGCCAACGGAAGCCATTGGTATGACGGATCAGGATTGTCAGATGCATCGATCGTCGAGACCGGCGATCCCGTTCCCGCCACATGGCCCCAGCACGTGTCCGGCAACCATAGCGATCGTGTGTCACGAATCCGCAACGGAGCGGGTGTCAACACACTGACGTTTGATCTTGGCGGGACGTTTGATGTCACCGGCATGGCGTTGTGGAACAGCACCGAAGCCGGGCAATCAGATCGAGGTTTTGAAAACACCATTCTGTCGTACTCGATCGATGGCGGACTGACCTTCACCGGCAACGATACACTGACATGGACCCAGCGAAGCGCCGACGAGTCAGCTAACCAGGGCACTTCGCCGACACCGCCGGTCGCCATGTTCGCTGCCGAAGTTCAGATGTTGCCCAGCACCGTCGCGGACGTCACTCACATTCGAATGGATGTGGACAACTTTTCGGGCGAAGCGATCGTGATGGCTTCTGAAATCAGGTTCGTCGGCGAGACCGAATTGCCGAGTCTTGGGACTGCAAATTTGTCTGTGAGAACAGCGGACAGTCAACTCGACCTCAGACAAGGTCAAGAGGCTGGCGCGACCGGGATTGAGTTGACCGTGACGTTGGACCAGCCGAACATTTCCGGAGCTTCGATCTCGTTTGATCTAAACGACTTGGGATCAGGCACTGCAACCGCCGGTCTGGACTACGTGGCGTTGCCGGCCGGTGCAAAGATCAGCGTTGCGGCGGGCCAGCAAACCGGGACATACATCATCAACGTGATCGACGACTTCTTGATCGAAGCCACGGAAACCGTCAATTTTCGGATTTCGAATCCGAGCAACCCCGACGTCGGCATCGATACCTCGACCGTGACAACGACCATTGCGGACAACGACAATGCGGGCGTCACCGTTTCGGGAGCGGAAAGTTTAGACATTAGCGAAGCCGGCAGCACCGACACCTACACCATCGCGCTGGATACGATTCCCACGGGAGCCGTCGAGATTACCGCAACCGCCGATGCTCAAACCCAGGTTAGCATCGACGGTATCAACTTTGCCGCGACGCAGGTTTTCAGCCTGACCGACATGACCTCGCAAACGATTACCGTTCGCGCGATCGATGACTTCGCCGTCGAGGGCATTCATACCGGGACAATCACTCATGCGATCACCGGCCCGATCGTGGACCCCAACTATCCGAACGTGACCCTCGACGACTTGTACACGCAAACGGGCACGGATCCATCGTTTCAAGAATTGATCGACAGCGGGGCATTGCCGACGGGGTCGAACACAACCGTGGGTATCACAGGCTCGACGATCGACGTCAACAATTCCGTTGTGGAACAAGGCATCCACGCGAACACGCCGACCTGGCCGGGCATCAATATCCACACGTTGGCGAATTCCGTAATCCCGCGCAGCAACTTCGATCGATGGTCACGGTGGTACCAAGAAGACGGTAACACGCAAGTATTCCGAGTGTTCGAAGGTGAAGAGAACGTTCGCAACACGCGAGCGTTGGCGGCGCGGATCGAATCGCATTCCAACGGTTGGCAAACGGGAACCTGGAATGATTTTTCGGCGAGGTACACGATTGTCAAACCAGAATCGATGGCGATCTTTCAGTCGTTTCAACCGAGCGTGGAATGGTCGGTACACATCGGAATGAGTGCCAACGGAGGAATTCACTTTACGCACCGGAGAGCCAATGGTGGTGGCCAGCTAACGATTCCACTTGCCGAAGACATGGTCGGCAAAAGCTTCGATATCCGAATTCGAGAAAACGGCTTGGATTATGAGGTCTATTTCAATGGCGAATTAAAAGGACGTGGCCAGTACGAAAAGCCGGACAACATCTTTCAGTTCCGCTGGGGAACGTATCGAGGTGCCAACCCCATGACCCGCGATTCGCTGATCTTCGTCACCGGTGCATCGATCCAAGCCAATACGTCGGCACCGCTCGGACTGGTCCCCTACCGTCCCGCGACGACGTCACTGTCGATCGCTAGTGCAACCACCGAAATCACCGACAACGATCCGAGCCAATCTGCCTACACGCCTCGTACCGTCACGACGGGAACTCGCATTGAAGCCGAAGAGTTTGATCTCGGCGGCCAGAACGTTGCCTACTACGATACGACCGCTGGAAACTCTGGAGGAGTGGATCCGTTTCGCGCCGACGAAGACGTTGACGTGTACGGATCGGGCAATCGAGTGATTGGCAACGCACGCAACGGTGAATGGCTGGAGTACACCGCCGATGTTGTCGCGGGAACCTATGATATCGGGATACGAGTCGCGTCACCCAACGACAATACGATGTCCGTTCGGCTTCTGGTCGGCGACGACAATTCGACGGAAACCTTCACGGAACTCGGAACCGTCGTTGTGCCGAACACCGGCGGCTTCGGGAATTGGGTCGTGCCGAAAATCAACAACGTCGATTTGTCCGCATGGGCCGGTGAAGATCGCGTTTTCCGGATCGAAATTGTCGGCGGCACGTACAATTTCGACTGGTTCGAATTCACCGCGAATGAGCCGGTTCTTACCAGCGTCGTTGGTCGTAGCGTTGCTTACCGAGGTGCCGGCGCGACTTACGGCGAAGGCATGGCCGACCCGAACAAATCGGCGCTGCATGGGCCCAGCGCGACGACATCGATGGCGAACTACACCAATTACTCACAGGGACTCAACCGAGTCATCGTCGACATCGACAACCTGCCGGCTACGACACTGGCGGCATCGGACTTCGAATTCCGTGTCGGTAACACCGAGGACTTTGGCAACAGCCTGGCGTGGACTTCCATGCCGGCTTCGGCGATCGACGTGGCACCGCTCGCGGGTACAACCAAACGTGTCACGATCGACTGGCCTCATCAAGCCATCATGAACAAGTGGCTGGAAGTCACCATCAAGGCAAACGCCAACACCGGACTCACTCAAGACGATGTGTTCTACTTCGGCAATCAAGTCGGTGACATCAACGGGTCCACGTCGGCATCGAAGCATGTGACGGTCAACGCGTTTGACACGTTGGGCGTTCGATTCAACCAGAGCCCCACCAGCAACAGTGTCGGGATCGACAACATCTATGACATCGACCGCAACGGATCGGTCAACGCCTTCGATACATTGGGCGTCCGATTCAACCAGATGCCGTCGGGCGGGTTGATGATGATCACGTTGCCGCCGGCTGCGGCACCACCAACCGCAGCCAGCATTGCCAGCGAGGCGATACAGAATCCGGACAACGCGCTGGACGTCAACGGCGATGGCCAAGTCACGGCGCTAGACGCGTTGATGGGGATCAACTTCCTTGGACAAACCATTGCCTCATCCGAGTTGACGGGTTTTGCAAGACGCCCGTCGTCCGCCAACTTCTATGATGTCAACGGTGACGGACGGGTCACGGCACTGGATAGCCTGCGGATCATCAACAAGCTTGGACGATCGTCCGACCAGCTAGCCGAGCAGATGTTCATTCCCCAACTTGAATCGATATCCGATGACGACGACGATCTCGATTGGGTTTCTGATCGCCAGCGGCAGCAAGTCGGTTTCATCGATCTAGCGCTGATCGCTTGGAACTGAGAATCATGGGCCAGCCCTGTCAGCCTTCGTGAACGCCTGCCTCGAAAGATTGAATCACCGCGACGGCGGCTAGATCCAATGTACACCCGCTACTTTGCTGCGGATTTGAGTTCAGCGAATCGTTTCCGCATGCCTTCCAACTGGGACGTGAAAGCGGGATCAGACGAAAGGTCACTCTCTTCGATCGGATCGCTTTTTAAATCGAACAGTTGTTCTCGTTCAAACTCGGGCCAATAGAAGTACTTCCAGTCCTTGCGTACCAGTGCCTCCGACGCAGGAATGAAGTCAGTACTTTTCAACATTGGGTGTTCATAGAAGAACTCGTCTCGCCACGCGGGCTTTTCATTAGAAAGATACAACGGAGCGATGTCGGTTCCCTGCATCGTTTCCGGAGCCTCGATCCTGGTGGCGGCGAGAATCGTCGGAGCCAAGTCGACGTTCAGTGTAAAGTCATCGTTGGTCTTCCCTGCCATGTTGGCTGGCATTCGGGGATCACGGACAATCAGTGGCACGCGGATGCTTTCTTGATGCGGGTACCACTTGTCTGCCAAACCGTGTTCGGCGTGGTAGTAACCGTTGTCGGTCGTGAAGATCACCAACGTGTTGTCATCAAGCCCTTGGTTCTTAAGTTCCGCAAGAATCCGCCCGCATGTCGAATCCACTTCGGTGGCCAGCCGATAGTAGTTCTTCATCATCGTTTGGTACTTTTCGGGCGTATCAAATCGCCAGTGCCAACGATTGCGACCTTCGTTTTTTTCGTTGCCGACGAAATCGGGCAACCGCTCAAACGATTCTTGAGTCGCGTTTTCGGCGACGGGAATCGTGACGTCTTCGTAAAGCGTCATGCTCTCGGGTTGAGGCAAAAACTGCAGCGGGCTGGAATCTTCCGCATGCGTAGCAAAGAAGGCAACCGTCAAACAGAACGGCTTATCGCTCGGTCGCTCACGCAAGAAATCCAACGCATCTTTTTCGTTTTTTTGCGTGACATGGATCTTTGTCCCATCCGGTTGCTCGATCCAATGCGTTCCATAGTATGAACGGCTGAAGTCAAACTTGTCGGCGGGGATCTTTCCGTTGTGCCACTTCCCGACATGTCCGACGTGGTAACCACTCTGACGCAGCAATCCCGGAAAGGTTTCTTCCCACGGAGTCGCCCAGGGCTTGAACGAGCGGTTGCCATGCCGGGACATCCATTGGCCGGTGAACAAAGTCGCCCGACTGATCCCGCAAATCGACGTGGTAACACAGTTTTGGGTGAAGCGAACGCCGTCGTTGGCCAGTTGGTCGAGCGTGGGCGTTTTCACGACCGGATTCCCGGCGACACCCAACGTGTCGTGCCGCCAATCGTCGGCGTACAACAGCAAAATGTTCATCGGCTTGTTTCCCGATGGACCATCGTTCGCCGCAGCGACGCGACTCACTTCGATGAACTGGATTGCAGCGATAAATAAAAGGGCAAGCAAAGAAAAAGTTGTTCGGATCATTTGAAAGTTCTGGTAACGAGAGCGTTTCTTGTAGGTTGATTCGTAGTGGACGTTTCGTCGGCGGTTCCTAACTGGGCGAGCCCAGGAAGTCACTTCGACTTGGACGTGACATCAATTGATTCGCGGTCTCATTTCCCACAAAGACTTCATCGATCGGGTTCCATTTCAGATCGTCCCCCGTCATCAACGCGATGTTGCACATGTGACAACTGGTCATGGTGCGGTGATGCGTGTAGACGTCCGAGATCGGCTCGGATCGGTCTTTGACGCACTCGAAAAAATTTTGCATGTGGCTGGTAATCGGTTTGTTTTTGTAGAGTTTGACGATCGCATCTTCGAGGGACTTGTTGTCCGACTCGGTCAAGTCTTCAATCGGTTTGCCGGTTAGCTTGCCGCGATTGACGAACAGTCGGCCTCGGCTGCCTTCGAACAGAATCCCGTTGGGAAACTTGGTGCGTCCGTCTTCGGATACGTACTCGTCATACACGTTCAAGACGGAACCGTTATCGAATGTCAGGTTGACTTCAAAATTGGTTGCCGCGTTGTAACCGTTTTCCAACTCGGCCTTGCCTTCAAAGAAGGCCACCCAGTCAAACCCGGCGGGCACAACGGTTCCAAATTGCCCAGTGCCGCTGATGCTGGTCGGTCCGGTTTGGTCCTGCCCGATTGCCCACTGGGCGATGTCGATGTGGTGGGCACCCCAGTCGGTCATCTTGCCGCCAGAGTATTCGAGATACCAACGGAAGAACTTTCGTCGCTCAAGAGAGTAACCAGCCGAACGTGCGGGGCCCACCCAAAAATCCCAGTCCAGTTTTTCAGGAACGGCGGATGTTTCAAAAGGTCCGTCACCGGGCGCCGCCCCGATGGCAATCTGCGCGGTGATGTTGTCACCGATAAATCCGCCCTGGACCATGGCGATGGCTTTCAAGAAGTTTTGCCCCATCTCAGTCCGTTGCTGCGTTCCGACCTGAAATACCTTGCCCGTCTCTTTGACTACTTTGCTGATTTGCTTTCCCTCGTCAATGGTCAGCGTGAGCGGTTTTTCGCAGTACACATCGCAACCTGCACGCAAGGCATAGGTCGCAATCGGAACGTGCCAGTGATCGTTCGTTCCGATCACGACGATGTCGGGTTTTTCCGTGTCGATCATCTTTCGATAGTCAACGTATTCCTTCAGCTTACCGCCAAACATTTCATCGGCGTTGAATTCAGCGTTGTGCAACTCGTCGACATCACACACGGCGATCATCTTGCCAAACTTTGCCGCTTGTCGCGAAACCCTACCGCCACGGTTGTACCGACCGCGACTGCCGCCGACACCGATCGCGGCAACCTTCAAATCGGTGTCTTGGACGTCGTCAGCATTCGCCGAACTGGTCCAGACATACGGATTGGCCGCTAAAGCAGCGGAAGTCAACGCGGCATTTTTGAGAAAGGTTCGACGTGTGGTCATGGTGGTGATTCCTGAAGAGAACATTTAAGGACGCGAGGAGTTGGATTGGCGGGTTTGCTTTGCCAGTGATGCGCGGGGCTACTCTGGGTTGGTTCGAGCAAACAATCAAAAAAATCCAAATAAGGTGCCTATAATTTGATTTCGAACTGGTGCTTTCCGGCCGTAACCGTTTGGCTTTTTTCGCCGTTCGGAAACGCGACCGTTGCGGTGGTGTTGGGCGGGACCACGACTTCCATCACCAGCTTGCCATCGTTCAGCGTCCAACCACTGACGGCTGTTCCGTAGCCTGTTTCCAATTCAGCACGTGCCGACGTCAGTGGCCCGCCGATCAGCGGGCGAACAAAGAAGTGCTTGTAGCCGGGGTGCTTGGGATCGGGTGACAGGCCCGCGACTCGTTCGTACATGAATTGGCCGATCGCGCCGTAAGCATAGTGGTTGTACGAATTCATGCTCGCATCACCGAAGCCGTCAGTGTGGCTGTAACTGTTCCAACGCTCCCACATTGTGGTCGCACCTTGATTGATGGAAAAGAACCACGACGGATACGATTCCTTGAACAGCAATTCGAAACAGATGTCAGAGTGCCCCAGTTCATCGAACACTGGGGTCAGTAGCGGTGTGCCCAGAAAACCAGTTTGCAAATGCCGCCCCGCTTCCTCGAACTTTTCCAGCAGCAGCTCTGCTACTTGTGGTCGCTGTTCTCGCTCGACCAAGTCGTACCCCAAACCCATCAAACAAGCGGTTTGCGTTTGCGCGCCTGGATGGACCTTTCCGTCCGGAAAATAGGTCTTGGTGAACGCTTCGCGAATATCATCATGCAGTTTCAGGTAGCGGGCCGCATCGTCCGTATTGCCTAGCGCCGTCGCAGTCCAATACAGAATCCTGGAATCACGTCCGAAGTAGGCCGTCGCAATCAGATCTTGCGCCGTATCGCCTTTGCGATCCAGTTTAGCGTAGGGCTGTAACCAATCGCCGAAACCCGTCAATGTGGGAATGAAGTCTTTCGAACGACGTTCATAGACGGCCACCCATTTCTTCATCGCGTCGTAGTTATCTTGCAAGATCCGGATGTCGCCAGTTCGTTCGTAAACCTCCCACGGAGCGGTCACGACCACGTCGGCCCAACCGGGACTGGAGTAACCGAAGTTGGTCGCGGGAACGGTGTGCGGGATCTCGCCCTCGTCGTTCTGTTCGTCGCGAACGCTCTGCAGCCAGCGAGCCCAGAACGAATACACGTCATAGTTAAAGAACGACGTTGGCAGGAACGCTTGTGCGTCGCCGGTCCATCCCAGTCGTTCGTCCCGCTGCGGGCAATCGGTCGGGACATCGACGAAGTTGCCGATTTGTCCCCAGCGAATGTTGCTTTGCAATTGGTTTAGCTTGTCATGCGACGACGTGAACTTGCCCCTTGATTCAAAGTCCGTATGAATCACGTTGGCGACAACCGAATCGGTGGTCAGCTTGTCACCGTCGGCCAGGCCACTGAGTTCCAGGTATCGATAGCCAAAGAACGTTAAGGACGGTGCGTAGGTGACCGTCCCCGTTTCGGCCGCGACGTAAGTGGCTTGCGACCGAGCGGTTCGATAGTTGGTGGTGTACAGCGTCCCGTCCTGCTGCAGCATCTCGGCAAACCGAATCAAAACCGTTTCGCCCTTCGTCACGGGCATCGTGATGGTGGGAACGCCGACCAAGTTTTGTCCGAAGTCAAAAACGTACTTGCCCGGTTCGGGTTGGGTCAGATTCACTGCTGCCACCGTTTTCTTCACTTGAACGGGTGGCATGCGTTTGGGAACGACTTTTGGTTCATCGCCAAGCGGAGTCGACTTGACTGGCATCCAAACGCCGTCATCGAAACCGGACCGTGCCCATTGGCCCAGTTCTTTCGAGGCATCATAGTCCTCGCCGTGATAGTAACCGCCCACCCGAATCGGGCCTTGGTCGGTTGCCCGCCACTTGTCATCCGTGACGATCGTTTCGACACGCCCGTCCGCATAGGTCAACTCCAACTGTGCCAGCAACTTGGGCGTCAGGTCCAATAGTTCGGTTCGCTTTCGCAATAACAGGTTACCTGCATACCAACCTTCACCGAGAACTGCACCGATGGCATTATCACCGTCGTTGACCAAGTCCGTTACATCGTAGGTCAGCGATTCAACGCGTTTGGAATACATCGTGTAACCGGGCGCTAGCATGTCGTTGCCGATTCGCGTCCCGTTGATCTGAAACTCATAAATGCCCAGCGCCGAAGCGTACAGTCTTGCCTTGACGATCTTGCCCGGGGCATCGAATTCGCGTCGCAGATAGTAGGCCGGATGCGCGGTGATTTCCGGATACGGATCAAACGCTCGATTCTCGGCCAATTCGACTTGCTTGCGAACGCCATTGACTTCGTAGTCGACCCATAACGTTTTCGCCTCGTCGGGAGCAGGGTCGCCGCCCAACCGCGGCGGAACGACGCGAATCGGTGTCGCGCCACGTTTGATCGCGCCGCGAATGTTCTCGATCACGTCATTGATCTTTGACCCATCGGCCGTGCGAACGCCGAACTCGGCTTTGAAAATTTTCACCTGATCAGGCTGACGCTTGCCGCGATCTAGCTCGATCCAATTTGCGTCCCACGCGTCATGATGGAGCAATCCCATTTCGATGGAAGCCGCTTCGCTCCAGTCCGATTCACGCCCTTGGTCGTCCCAGAACTTGACTCGCCACGAAACTTGCTGTCGTGATTCGAACGCCGGTCCTTGGTAGGCAACCCATACCGATTGGTCCGAAACGACTTTGCCCGAATCCCAGATCGGATCGGCGTTGTCGTTCATCGCCAATCCGTCACGGACAACGATCTGGTATGCCGTTTGAGCCTTCACATCCTCCGCCAAAGGCAGCTTCCACGAAAACACCGGAGACGGGTCGTAGAATCCGACGGGATCGACGAAGTTTTCGCCGACCGAGAGAGAATGAGGTTGCAGATCCGCTGCGAAAGCGGCTTGGAAGACGCCGCAACTGAGGATACTTAGCAGACAAAGGTACGCGGAAGGTTGTCGTCGATGCATGAGATAGATTCAGTCTTCGTGTTTCTTGAACAGGTCTTTGAATTCTTGATGGATGTCGGGGTGCTGCGTCGATAGTTCGATGGTTTCGCCGGGATCCGAATTGAGGTTGAATAGCTGGGTCGGTTGATTTAGACCGTAGCGAACCGCTTTCCACTTGCCGCGTCGCGCGGCTTGGAAAACCTCGCCGATAATTCCCGAGTTGGGATCGCCCACTTGTTTGCCGAATTCCCAGTACAGTGTTCGTTCGGGGATCGGTTGCGGCGAATCATTCAACAGCGGGTAGATCGAAGTTCCATTCGTTTTGACGCGTGGTACCGACGTCAGCGAAACGCCAGCCAAATCGGCAAACGTCGGCAGCACGTCTGCGAAAGCCCACGGCGTGTTGTCGACTCGGCCGGTTTTGATTTTCGCGGGCCAGTGAACGATCATCGGCACGTGGATGCCGCCGTCAAACAAGTCGCGTTTCATTCCTTTGTAGGGCGCCGCGGCTTTGAAGAACATCGGATCACCACCGCCCTCGTCGTGCGGTCCGTTGTCGGACGTGAAGACGATCAGGGTGTTGTCGGCGATGCCACGCTGATCGAGCGCGTCAACAATCTTTCCAACGTACGCGTCCAATGCCGTGACCATCCCAGCGAGTGTGGCTCGGGGACGGGCAACGGGTTCGGGATAGTACCACGCGTATTGATCTGAAGGCTCGCCGGTGGACATGCCTAGGTAAGACTTCTCGTCAAACAATTGCTCGTAAGGTTTGACATATTCTTCCGGCGCAGCCAGTTCCGCGTGTGGCGAAGAAAACGTCAGCATGACAAAGAACGGATTGTCGTGATCTTGGACGATATAGTTGATCGCTTCGTTCGCGAACATTTCTTGAGCGTACGCTCCCTTGCGTCCGCCTTCGTTCTCGGTGATACGCAACTTCCGTCCGTCACGCCACAGGATCGTCGGGTACTGGCGGTGCCCTTCCAGAATCGAATACATCCCGTACCAAGTATCGAAACCCATCGCCAACGGGTCAGTCACGCCCATTTGCGAACCGATCGAATACTTGCCAAACAACGCGGTATCGTAGCCGGCATGTTTCAACACGTGAGCCATCGTGACGTCGATGTCGGCCAACTGGACTTTGTTCGAGTTGTTCTCCATCAACCGACCGTCGCGTCCGGTAAACAACGAAACACGCGAAGGCGAACAAACGGTGTTGCCGGAATACGCATCCGTGAAGCGAATCCCGCTTTTCGCCAAACGATCCAAGTGCGGCGTCTTGATCGGGGTGTCGCCGTAGGCGCCGATCTGATTGAACCCCAAATCATCGGCCAAGACAAAGATGATGTTCGGACGATCGGGCGGCGTGATCTCGGCTGCTTCGGATGAAACAACCACGATCAATCCAACGACGACGAAAAGAGCACGGCAGAGAGTGAACATCGCTAGCGGTTTGTTGCAGGGCAATGGTGTCAAAGGTTTTTCTCCAGTTTGCTTTCGCGTCGCCTCAACGAATAGCTGTTGGTAGTGTTACGTCTTTCCCACGTCGCAATTGAACGTTGGGCCCAAGCCCCGAGAAATCTAAAGGCGAATCCTTGGGTGGACCGGCGATGGTCCAGGTTTTCCGTTTGTCAGGCGACTGGGTCGCATCATAGACAAGGCGGTTGTGCCACGTGTTGGTGACTTCGACGGAAACGCTGTTCTCGCCTTGCTGCACAAAGTCGGTAATGTCCGTGCGAAACGGCCAAGTCCAAAGCACGGCCGATGTGTGTCCGTTGACGGTGACCTTCGCGATGCTCCCGACCTGTCCGAGGTCCAATAGAAATCGATCGTCTTGGTTTACGTCGTCGAGCGTCACCGTTGTCTGGTAGTTCGCCGTTCCCGAGAAATGGCGGACGCCGCTGTCTCGAATCTCGGACCACGGCCCAACACGATCCAACTTGATGGAAGCGGGAGTGTCCCAGCCAACTGGGAACGAAAGACTCCAATTCGATTGCAGCGGGATCGTCTCAGCACCGGAAACTTCGACCGAGGACGTCTCGCCGTTTCTGCTTTCTATTTCGTACTCGCCATCGTTCCAAGCCACCATCCGCTGTCCACCATCGGTCAACTGGATCGTCAAGGGACCGGGTTCCACCCAAGGTTGGATCGGCTTCTTTCGAGACACACCGTAACGCGGATACTTGGCCGCCGTGTCAATTCGATTTCTATCGTTTACATCCAGCAAGACGTCACCGTTGAGGGCAATCCGCTCAACACCTGCCTCCGTCGGTTGGGGCCGAAAAACAACAAAGATTGAGCCGGCAACCGGCAACTGAACGGGGATCGTCGTCCCGTCGTCGGTGGTCTTGAAGGTAGAGATCGGCGTGACGCTGCCGTCGACCGGATCCCAAAACTCTGGCGTTCCACGCGAGCGAAAATGCAGATTGGCATCGAGTGATTGATGCCGATCGCCGATCACGAAATAGATGTCGGTGTTACCAACTCGCCGGTGACACCATCGCTCGGGCAACGTTCCGATGACGTCGGGCTTGACGTCTCGTTCGGTGAGCGACTCTTCCAGACTGCCGCCCCAAATCAACCGCCCGCTACCGATCCGGCGATCGCCGCTAGCCGCATCGCCCCAATGTTCATTGACCAGATTCTCAAAAGCCAAGTCTGCTTCTACCCCGTCGCTCAGCGATGGATTCATGTCGGGTGCTTCACCGATCACGGTGCCGCCCGCCATCAACAACTCTTTGATCTTTTGCAACGTGTCAGGTGTCATTCGCCGACAATGATCGCGTGGCAGCCAAAGGACTCGCCAGCGAGTGCCTTCGGGGTTCACGATGTCTCCGTCCTTAACGCTCAATCGCGTCAGCAACACGTCAGCGTTGACGTAGTCGAAATGGTAGCCACTCGGAAACGGCGAGTCTTGCCTTGGCTTGTGATCCACGTCGTCGCCGAGGTACCAAAGTACGTCAGCAACCGGTTGTCCTTGTTCGAGCAGAAAGCCGCACCGAGCCAGATAATCGGTGAACGCAGGCATGTGTTTCCACCACGTCTGACCACGCAAGAACGGCGTGCCGATGGCACTTCCGAACGACGTCCCGGGAACTTCATCACGCGGGTTGTGCGTGTAAGTGTGGAACACCATGTGCGTCACTCCGAGTGCAAAGCTGCGATCGGCCACATTCTTGAGCGCAAACGGATGTTCTCGCCAATTCATCGGCACGGACGTGAATGCCTCCGCAGCAACCCGTGGCTTGCCATAGATGTGCGCCGCCGATGCGGTCGGCGCAAATGGCTTGGTTTCTAAACCTCCATCATGCGGATCGTTCGGCTGCCAGACTTCGCACATCGGGATATCGGCCGACTTGAAGTACTGCAAAATATCACCCGGCGAAACATCGCCGACCGACGTTTCAAACGAAAGTTGCAGTCCTCGCTCGCGTCCCAGTTCGGCCAACCGACCGTAGTAATTGTCGACGATCAAATCGCTGATCGTTGCCCGCCAATCACGCAAGAACCGTTCGCTCGATCGATGGTCATTCACGACCCAACCCGCCAGCGCGGGCAACCAAGGGCGAAGCGAATAGCCTCGCCGACTCACGAACTCGCGTTCCATTTCGGGAGTCCAAGTTTGCGTGTAGCACTCCCAGCTATCGATCAGCATGCCCCGCAAGCGACCACCATCGGCGGCTCCGCCCGACTTCGAAAGGCGACCGATGTAGCCGGCGAAATGTTGTTCCGCACCCGCAGGCGAAAGCTTGTCGCATTCAAACCCCGTCGCCTCTGGCGGTGCGGGCTTGTTCTCGACTCCCGTGTTGACATGTCCAAAGCGAACCACTGTCCAACCGCCAGCGGGCGCATCCCAGTCCAGGTGCCCCGACGAGTCAACGCGGTCGGTGAGGTCAACGATCGAGTCTTGTTGAATCCATGCAGCGGCGGACTGCTCGGGCGGCGCGGCGCGTTCCAGACTGCGAAGCGCGTAACCGGCTTGACCTCGCCAATCCTGCAAGCGCGCGGCGGTGGAAAGGCGAAGCTGCGAAAGCTCCATTGGCCGGCGGTTGTGAAAAGCGATTCGGTATCGAACGGACTTCGCATCGGGAACCGCCAACACAAGCGGCACATCACTCTGGCGGTCTTGCCAGTTGCCGCGTGGGACCACGTGCGTGATCAATTCTTTCCAACCGCCGTCATTGGAAACGGAAATCGTGATGGTTGCATCGGGATCGAAATTGAATCGTTTCATCATCAGTTCGATCGGCGGCAACTCGATCGATCGAAGCGTGATTGGATTTGCAAACGTGAAATCCACCCAAGTCGGCTCGTCGCGGGCGACCGGGATCTGAACAGCGACCTCGTTTCCGGTAAGCAGTTCGTTCCAGGGTTCATCGTTCACGCTGCTCTGGACTGCATCTGGAACAATCCACGTCCCCGTATCATTCGCAGGTGTTGGGAACGCCAGCACGGCAACGTCTTGATAGTCACGCCAGTCTTCGTTGCTGGGCTGTGGGACTTCTAGGTCGATTGAAACCTGGCGGCCACCAGCAATGTCTTGGCGACTGGTTACCAGGTGCCGCATCGCATTGTCCGGCGTGATCCACGGTCCACCCGACATCGCCCAGCCCGGACAGTTCTGCATCGTGAACTTCAGTCCCAGCCGATCGGTTTCGCCAGCCACATGGCTTATCAACGAATCCCAAGTCGGGCTGAGTGTTTGAATCTGTGGCTCCACTCCGGGCCACGCACGGCCTTTGCCGTGGAACAACTGAATCCCACTGATTCCCGCACCGGCAACCGCTTCCAAATCAGTGCTCAGCGCTTCACGATCGACATTCCCACCAATCAAGTGGAACCAAGTTTCGGGGTACGCTTGCCTGGGCGGTGCCCGAAACTCGTCCGCCAACTTATCGGTCGACGCCGTTTGAGCGAGGGCATGACTTTGCACCAACGCCCAAATCAAGATTGCAGCGAGTGACAACAAACGGAAACACAGTGACTTCATGGATAAACGTCTTCGTCAGAATGGAGTTGCTGCTTCATTTCGCTTTCGGTCGAGCCACCCAAGTTTCGGGCGCGTCGAGCATCAGCGGTTCATGGAATACCGTAAGCCCGTCACCCTGATCGCGAATCCACTGTTTCAACTCTGTCGCTAGGGCCTGCTCGACGGACGCTAGCTCCGCGTGACCGGCCAAGTTGTTCAGTTCGTGCGGGTCTTGTTCAAGATCGAACAGTTCGTATTCCGGTCGCCCGTGGTGGTGAGCCAGCACGTCGGCGGCGTGCGAGTCCGTCTTCGCCGCTGTCATCCACTCTTTGAAATAGTCACCCGACGTCTCCCGTAACAACAGATCGATGTGTGTCGTGAACGCGAACTCAGGGTGCGGGTTCCAAATCAGCTTGTATCGATTCGTCCTGACGCTGCGACTCAGATACACATTCATCATCCGGTCGCCGCTATGCGTCGTAAAGATTCGATCGCGATGCAAATCGGTTTCACCGCGAAGAACCGGCGCAAACGAACGACCGTCCAAGTCGTCGGGCACATCGCCTCCACCGATGTCAATCAGCGTTGGAAAAACATCGACCCAACTGACCATCGCATCCGTCCGCGATCCCGCTTGGATCTTGCCCGGTCGAGAAACGATCAGCGGCACGCGAATCCCTTCGTCATACAGAGTCCACTTGCCGAAGGGAAACTGCGCGCCGTGGTCGCTGGACAGCACAAACAACTTGTCATCCGACATGTGCTTGTCGGTCAATTCACGCAGTTCTGCCAAGTAGGCATCCAGATTCTTGACCTCTTGCAGGTAACGCGATCGCTGGACTCGCGTGCGTGGCGTATCAAGCAATTGGGGCGGCATCGTCATCGATTGCGGATCGACCGTTGATTCGCTGGGCCAAGGTACGTGCGGATCCGAGACACCGACGAACAACGCTAGAGGGCGATCATCGGTGCGATTCTCGAGAAACTTTCTTACGGTCCCTCGCAAATCGGAAATATCTGACTTCAGATCGAAAGTATCGAAGTGATAGTCGACTGCGCTTCGCAGGTGAGCAACTTTCCCGAAGGCGGCCGTTTCATAGCCAAGCTCACCAAGCACCTTCGGCAAACGCGGAACGTCCTCGCGAGGATAGCTGTGGTTCTCTTCAGCACCGTTGCGGGCCGGCATCAATCCAGTAAGTAACGCCGCGCGGCTGACCGCACAGGAAGGGCTGGCAACAAAGGCACGGTCGAACGACATTCCCTCCTCAGCCAATTGATCAATCGCCGGCGTCATGATGTTTGTTCCGCCATACGACGAAACATCCGCCGCCGACAGGTCGTCAGCGAGGTAGACAACGATGTCGGGCTGACGCCGTGGTTCGACGGCATAGGCCGCCGTGGCAAAAACGAATCCACACGACCACAGAAACAAAAGTACTCTCGAACGTTTCATTTGCGACTCGAACTTACCCGATTGAAAATTTACGACGCCATCCGGCTCAGCGCACTCAGGTCGTTTCCGCGGCCGTCGCGACCATTCGCTTCCACTGGATTTACAGCCTGTTGAAAAAGGGGTCTGACCCTTTGGAGACGTTGCAGAAACATTGTGAATTCGAAACGTCGGAGAGGGTCAGACCCCTTTCCCCCCTTTTTCAACAGGCTGTTAAACCAATTCAGGAACTTCAAAACCTTTGCGGTATTCTCGTTTCAAGAACGGATTGCCGACATCGGCATGGTCACCGACGAAACGTTCGGTCGCTGGATCCAGTTCCAGCATCGGGCTCAGCCGAATGCTGTCACTGTCCAGTCCCAGACCGTAAGACTTCAGGTGTTCGCCCATCGCTGAAAGCACATTCTGCCACTCGTCCACTGCGATGCTATTGGCGGTGTCCTTGTCGAACGATCCGCTAGCGCGGAAGGCAACGTTGGCGAGATTGCACCAACCCGTGCTGTCGTTCCCAACCGATACTTCCGCGTTCAAAATTGACCGGTCGTGGCTCCGCACCGCGTCGATGAAGTTTTGTTGATGCAGCACGTCACCGCTATTACCCTTGAACTCTTTGATGACCTTACCATCGGCGTCTTTGGCAACCGCACGTTTCCGCTGACCTTCAAGTCGCCCGCCTTCACAGTAGGCAATGTAGCCGCTGCCAGGCCCCAAATGTTCTGGGCTCTTCTTTGCACCGGGTTGGTCCGGCAGATTTGTCAGCCCGATCACCACCGGAATCGAACCGGTGTCAAAGTAAGCGAAATGTAGGTTTGGAGTTTGGCCCGCATCGTCAAAAGCAACGCGTCCGCCGCCCGCCAAAACTCGCTTCGGTAACGCGACGGAATCTTGGAAAAGATTGTTGCGAACGTCATCCAAAACATGCACGCCCCAGTTGCCCATGTCTCCGGAACCGGTATTCCAATCCCAGTGCCAATCGTAGTGCAAGTTATCACGAAACAGTGGTGACTTCTGAGCGGGGCCGCACCACATGTCGTACGCCAGGGTCTTGTCGATCGGAAGCGGCGTGTCACGTTTGCCGATCGGCCTCCGAATGAAATAGTGATTCACTCGCGCAGTTTGAATTTCGCCGAGAGTCTTATCGTCGTGCAAGAACTTTTTGATTTCTGCTTGCATCGGGTCGCTACGCTGCTGTGTTCCGACCTGACAGATACGATCGTACTTTCGCACCGCGGCCACGACCTGCCGTCCTTCCCACTGGGTATGGGAAAGGGGCTTTTCAACATAAACATGGTTGCCGGCCTCCATCGCCCAAATCGCGGCCAGACAATGCCAATGATTGCATGTCGCAATCACGACCGCATCGATGCTTTTGTCGGCAATCAGTTGGCGCATGTCTTGATAACTCTTCGCCGCCGGGAAGCGTTGCTTCACCGATCCCAAACGGTTTGCATCGACATCGCAGAGCGCGGCGATGTTGACGCCCGGAATAGTCTCGAACTGGCTCAACAGCTTTTCAGCACGACCGCCACAACCGATGAATCCGAGGCTGACTTCTTCATTCGCATTTGCCGCTCGCAGCGTTCGCGCCGCCAGTGAAGTGGTTACCCCGGCAGCAACAACGGTGGAAAAGAACTGTCGTCGAGTAGATTGGAACATGGTCATTGCTTCAAAGGGAGGGATTGGCTGGCTGTAATGCTTCAGCAAAGGCATCAGCGCATTGGTCTTACTTGACTTCGATTTTGACGGAACCGGTCATGAGCTTGTCGAGAACCCAACGATCACCCACCTTTGTCGCATCCACGTCTTTTCCGTCAACGAAAACGCCTTTCGATGCATCCGTTGCGGGCAAGTCCACTTTGGCGGTCATGCCATCGGGAAGTGCGAGAGAAATCGTAAACGTCGATTCCTTTTTCCAATCGATTTCAACGGGCCCAAGCGGCGTCGGAACCCGGCCACGAGCGTGCTTTAGACCGCCGGGGCACGGACGGATCATCGCGGTCGACCAGCCAGGGGCAATTGGCTGAACGCCCAGCACGCATCGTGGCAACAGGTTTGCGGGCGCGGCGCCCCACGCATGGTTCCAGTCTTGATTCGGTTTGTACTTCAAATCCCACGCTTCCCAACTGATGGTTGTTCCGCTGTTGAGCATATGCTTCCAACTTCGATCACCGTCGGCGATCATCAACTCGATTGCCTTGCGATCGCTTCCGTTATCAAAGAGTCCATCTAGGAAGTACTGTGCCGCGTAGGGGCTACACTGCATGTCTTTCGCTTCCAGCCACGCAAGCACGCCGGCGACCTTGTCCGCTGGGACAAGCCCGAACGCCAAGGGAAAGAAGTTCGCATGGATACTGCTGTGATCGGTACCCACGCCATCGCGATAGATCCCTGCGGCGGCGTCAAACAACGTTTCTTGGAACGCCGCTTTCGCAAGCTCCACTCGATCGCCAAACGCTTTCGCGTCGTCATCTTTCCCGACCGCCCGCGCCATCTGGGCCATTCGTTCAAGTGCCTCGATATGAAACGCGTTGACGACCGTGTTGATCTCGGTGAACACGAACTTGTCACGTTCCTTTTGCGGCCAGTCAACGATGTCGGTCCGCTTCTGATCCACTTCGGAACTGCGTACCAAACCGTCCTCACCACTGCGGTGCATCAACGTCTTGGCCTTTAGCGATTCGTAGCGATGTGCCAGCCAGTCGACGTCACCCGAGTACATCCACTCGGCATGCGCCATGAACACCATGTGCGGCGCCCACTCGGTTGGCCACGTGCCATTTTCCATCAGCCAATCGAAAGACCTTGCCGCCATCTTCACGTTGTCATCGGTGGTGTAGTGGCTGAGTTGATTCAAGTAAGCATCAGCTTCGTACGGGATGCGTTCACGGTCGCCGTCGACGTACACGCCGGCAAACGTTGTGGCCTTGATACTGTACTTACACAGATCCCAAATCTTGTTCAGTGATTCGTCCGAGCACTCGAACGAACTCGCGTCGTCATTCCAAGTTGCCGAAAACGCCGCTCGCCGACGAATCAGTTCAAACGGAAAGTCATCATCGAGCCCTTCAATCTCGATCCAGCGAAACGGCATGACGGAACCCCAACTCGAAGGCGTCAAGACCGCTGGCGGATTCGCGTTCATCAGCCCGGCTTGTTCGACGTTTCGAGCGTCAACGGGCGCTGGCACAACCCAGTTCCCAAGCTGCTGCCCATTGCGAATCGGAGTGGTTCCATACCGAACGGTCCCGGGCGGACTGCGATCGATGCGACCCTCTTTTAGCTTCTCGCCGAAATGCACGCTGCCTGTTCCGCTGCCGGTGGCGATCGGCATGGCAAGGTTTCCGAAAGCGACCTTGCCGAAATCAAGCTGAGTGACTTTGTCGCTGATCCGCTTGATCGAAACAGGCTCCTGCTGTACCAGCGAAACATGTTGTTCCGCCGGAATCTGTGGCAGTTCCTTGATGAACAGATTGCGGAATCGATAGGTCTGGCCTTTTTCACCGTGATGTTGAATTCCGATGAATCCGCTTGCGTCCGTGGCGTCGCGAAAGCGAACGGTTTGAACGCCATTGAGCTCGATCGTGATCACATCCTTCACACAGGTAACGACGTAGCGATTCCAGCCGTTTCGATTCAGCGCATTGGCGACCGCTGGTTCTGCAAAAGAGGCCTTTGATTCCTGTTCGTGATTCAGGAATTGATCTTCCGATCGCCCCTTCGTGCTTGGCCAGATCCAACCTCGTCGCGACTCGTCATAGAAACCGCCCGACCAGCGCCGATCCGATCCGTCACACTCGGCTTGATAGCCGTAAACTTTTTTCGCCGCGTCGTCGTCGACATGACATCGAAACATGACACCCGAGTTGGCATCACCTTCGGGCAGATGAATCTCCACACTGACGCGAAAATCAGCGTACTTCTTGTCGGTGACCAGAAAAAACTTCTGATCCGCAAGCAGATGGATTTCTCCGCCAACGACCTTGGCTTCACCGTACGGGTACGGGTTCCGCCAACCGCCCAAGTCCTTGCCGTTGAACAAAGGCGTGTACCCGCGGCTGACCATCGATGCGAATCCGGCGGAGCCATCTTGTTCGAATGCCGGCTTAGCGATTGAGAGCGATATTGATTCCTGAGCCCAGCAATGCGACAGAAGCAAAAGTGGAAGCCATGCCAAGGCTGCGAATTTTTCGAAACGGAATTGAAATGTCATGATATGGGTCCAGCAACGGGCGGAAACACAAAAGAGGCCGACGCATCGCGCACGTCAGCCACAAAGTGATCTGATTCGTCAAACGATGCAAACGTACCCTACTCGACGAGTTCCCGATCAACGACCGTTGCCTGCCAAACAGGGAACTGCGAAGCCACATCAAGGCCGCTCGCAGATCCGTTGCGGAAGCGATCCGCTGACCTTGGTAAGACGCGGAACGAGAAGATTGCTCGCGACTTGCCAGATTCGTTGAAAAACGAAAAACCCTGCGGCGACGCTTCACCGTCTCGCAGGGCTTCGGTATGGCTTTGCGACGAAACTATTTTTTCGGCTTCTCAGCCGACTCGGCTTCGGAGGACGAATCGGCTTCGTCCAGAATCATACGATTATATTCGGCAATCTTATCTTCATCGGCGTTGTCCATGACGTTCCGGTTTGGCGCGTCGCCACCGCAACCGACAAATGCGGCGGTCAGCAGGAGGGCCATCAGCAGAAAGCGAGCTTGCATGGTAAAAATACTTTTTAAGCGTGGAAACGTTCGGGTTGAAAAAGAAAAGACTGCCCCGGAAACGTTTCCGAGGCAGTCGAAGTCAACTTGAAAGTGATCGTGAACTTAGAGCTCTTCTTGAATCACTTCCTTCGATGCGCGTGTGCCGAGCGAACCCCACAAACCGTAGGGGCTTGCCGATCCAGGCGATGAAGTGCCTGTCGAGCCGTTGCGAACCATCGGGGCCCGCGAATTGCCGGCTTCGATCGAATCGGTGATGAACTTGACGGCTCCGTCACCCAACAACACGTGAGCACCGCCTTGGTGACGGCTCGAGTTTGACGCCACCAAGTCACGGTCGAGACTTCCCATCGAACACAACTCGGTGTTCGGCGGCAGAATCGTCGTCATCATCGTGAACAGTGGGAACGAATCGGCCCAGCGGTAACCACGTCCGCTCGCTGCGCTGCGGACGTTGGTGGTCGCGTCCCAGAATCGCGGACGAAGTGGGTCGATGAAAGCACCCGGCCCGGCCGTTTGCTCGCGACACCACGACGGGTTGTTCCGCAAATTATTCCGATTGTTGGAGGTCCCGTCGGTAACCATTGTCGTAATGTCTCGGTCGCCAAGGTCGGTCGAGATCTCGCCCATGGCGATGGTGTTGGACAGTCCATCCAGAATGTCACGGAATTTCATCCCACGGCCGGCAACGAACACGCCACGGTGCGCCGCGTTCGAGTTTGCCGCCGAACCGGTCGTCGCCACATACGGCAATGGCTGACCCGCACGAACCCAGTGATAACCGTCGCGAATCCAGTCCGTGGAATCTCCCGCACACGCGGCGTAGTTCGTCCGACCAAGTGCAGGCAGACCAAAGCCAGGGTCGCTTGGGCAGCGAAGCGTGGTGACTTCGGTCGACCACGGTGTGTACGCGATCTGGTCAGGCGTCGGACCGAATGCGTTCCAAATCGCCGGCGTCCCACCATTGTTATCCAGCGGGTTGGAAATTTGTTCCCAAAGTGCTTGCTGCTCCATGAATGGCAACATCCCCACCAACAGGCTCAATCGCATGTTGTTGGCGTGGGTGTTCGCAGACCAATTACCCGAGTTCGACGGAATCCAGATATTAACGGGCTGGTCCGGATGGGTACCGGTCCCGTGCTGGGGCAGGCGTTTGAACGCCGAATGGTAGTTGTGCATCGCCAAGCCAAGCTGCTTGAAATTGTTGCTGCAGCTCATGCGGCGTGCGGCTTCACGTGCGGCCTGAACGGCGGGCAGCAATAGCCCCACCAAAACGCCGATGATGGCAATCACCACCAAAAGCTCGACCAACGTGAACGCGGATTGCTTACGCTTCATTTGAAAACTCCGAAACGAACGAAAAAGAAAAGACAGAGATTTGGGATGCCGCACCGACACAGTGGCACCTCTACGGGTATTTACCCGCCGCCGTCACGCTCTTTTGCGCTAAAACTCCTGATTTTCTCCGAAACTTCCTGGATATCTCCATTTTTTGACAATCCGTCCAGAAAGCGCGCGAAATAAGTTGCCGCCGCTGGGTTGTCTTCTGCACGACGGTGTCATGATCGTGCTAGAACTTGGCATATTTGTGCTAGTCCCAGCGAGCCTTTTTGGACTCAATCATCGAAGACAAACTCTCACAAGACGAATTTGTTCGGCTTTTGGCTGCACACTCAAGTCAGATCATGTCTTTCGTGCGGGTCATTGCGATGAATCGCCATGACGATGCGGAGGAAGTGTTTCAACGAACGTGCATGGTCCTATGGCAAAAGTTCGCTCAGTTCGATGGGGGGGGGAACTTTACGGCGTGGGCCTGCCGGATCGCGCACTTCGAACTTTTGAAGCTTCGAGAATCCAAGAACAAAATCCAGATCCTCAGCGACGAGGCCATCGAGCAGTTGGCCTTCGCTGCCGAGCCGATCTCGGCAGAAATCAGCGAGCGTCGAACGGCGTTAGCAAATTGCATGAAGAAACTGTCGACGGCGGATCACGACCTGATTCGCCAAAGATATTTTGAGTCGGTGAGCGTTAGCGAGATTGCCCGTCGCGTTGGCCGTTCGTCCCATGCGATTTACCGAGAACTGAGTCGTGTCCACGGTTCATTGTCCAAATGTGTCGACCGGTCCGTGCGAGAGGAAGCCTGATGAGAATCGATACGAAAGAAATGCTAGACCTGCGAACATTGATCCTCAAGTCGTGTTCGGAATCTCTGGATGAAACGGAGACTGCCCAGCTCAATTCGCTGATCCTGATGGATGGCGGGGCGCACGAAGCTGCAGCTTTGATTGATCAACTTGGCGCCTTTACCGATTCTGGAAATCTAGACTCGATGGCGATGGCGGAAGTCTTCGCTGAGGCACTGGGCAGGGCCCCAGAGCGGACGCTTGCTCGAAGTGCCGATTCGCAATCAACGCTGGCTCGCCAAAATGGCGACGCGCCCGAAGACCGGTTCGCTGGATGGATGAAGAACCCGTGGTTGTTGGCGCTGGTCGCTAGCAATTTGCTGATCGCGTCGTTGGCTTGGTCCACCGCAAATCAATGGCGTTCTCAGCGCCCTCCCGTCGACATCGCGTCGGTGGCAGTATCGCCACATTTGGTCTCGATGACCGCGTGTGTTTGGAGCCCTTCGATTGAATCGGATCCCACGGTGGGGCACCCCATTCAGCAGGGCGAAAACTTGGAATTGATGGAAGGCATTGCTGAGATCAGAATCGGCGAAGGGACCGCGGGCGAAGCCTTGGTGCGAATCGAAGGGCCAGCGGGCATTTACATTGGTGCCGATGGCCAACTCCAACTCCGTCATGGCATCCTGACGGCGAAATCGCTTGGGACCGGCAGCGGGAACGTGATGGTCGATGGCCCGATCGGCGAAGTCTCCATCGATGGCCTCAGTTCGATCGGGCTGGTTTCCAACGGCATGCAAAGTGAGCTGCACGTTTTCTCGGGCCGTGCATTGGTGAGGCCCGCTACCATGGCGGCCTTTAGCGAACTTTGCTTGGTGGATGGCGAAGCCGTTCGCTTTTCGTCTCAGCCCAACGGTGACCACCTTGCCGTCATGTTTGAAGCGTCGATGTCCAGCTTCGTGTCGGCTCGCTCCTCTGCATTTGACCCGCTGAGGTTGAGTGACCAATACGCTCAAGTCGTACGCGAGTCCAAACCGAGCGTTTACTGGCGGTTTGAAGGGCTCAGCGGTGAATCGCCGTATCATGTCGCGAACGAGGGCAGCGCCGCGAACATGGACGCGGCATTGATCGGTGAACCGGGCTGGCGTCAGTACGGCAACAATCAAGTGTGTGAACTGGGACGACTGGGGAGCTCGTCCGGTTTTCGCAGCACGGGCCTTTGGCCGCCCAAACCGCTGGATGAATACACCATCGAAATGTGGGTGAAGCCGGAACTCTTTCATCACGGCGAACTGCTTTGCATGCACGAACAGCTTCGAGAAGATGATGGGCGATACCCTCACTCGGTGATCCTAGAAACGCTAGCGCAGCACTGGAAAAATGATCTAGAAGGTCTTCGCCCCAACACCCTTCGATTTGTCCATCGGACACCCGCATCGGGAGTCGTTCTTGAAGGCAGCAACGTCGTCGCGGACCGACCCTACCAAGTTCGCGTTTGGCAGCACGTTGCAGCGGTCAAGAAAGGGGATCGGATTTCAGTTTGGCTAGACGGGGTTTTGACCGCGCAGCATTCCGATGCCAGCGTGCTAGAAAACAACATGCAGATTGTGATTGGCCAACTTTATCTATCCCGAGCCGAACGTCGCTTCGTCGGCCAGATTGACGAAGTCGCGATCTACGATCGATGTCTAACGCCGAAAGAACTGCGAAGCCACATCAAGGCCGCCGGTCGATCGGTTGCACCGGAGTCGTTCGTCGACTCGAAGTCCGAGTAAGGACCGAGCGGTTTTTTAGTGTCGTCTTTCGCTCCGCGAAAGCAACGCTTTACGCAACTTTTGCGGAGCGAAAGGCGACTATTATTTCCCGCTCGATCCTAACTAGACAGCGCCACTTCGGATGGATTGTCTCGTGATTTGCGGCGTTTGCGAACGCATTAGCCGTTTTGGCGTTAGCCACGGTTCTTATCGCAAAAACCGTGGCTAACGCCAAAACGGCTAATCCAAAGTAGCGCTGTCCAGCTAAGCAGCCTGCGAAAGTCTAGGAATGAGCCGAAGGACGCAAGTAGCGCCAACAGACCCGACCGCTGACGCGCCGGCGGCTCGCAAAATCGGCCGACCCGTTGCGAACAAACGCATCATCGTTCCCGATACGAACGTCGACGACGTGCGTACTTGTAACCCGGAACAAAGAAGCATGCCCAGGCGACCAATCCGAACCAAAAGTGCGCAAACCCGGGCTGCAGCGCCATCAAGGCCGATACTGCCAACAGCGCCGCTGCCTGCAAGTAAAAGGTGCCGTTGAACATCCCCGCCTTCACGATGAAGACCATCGCGCTGACGATACCAAGCATCGGCGATAAACTGAGCACGGGCATCTTCAGCCACCATTCCAGCGGGAACAGCAAACCGATCGCGATCATGCTGGCACCCCACACGTGCGCGACTTGGCGTTCGATGAACGTGACCGGCCCCATCCGTTGTCGCATCGACCAAAACACGGTCGCCCAGGCACCCAAACCGACGGTCCAAACTGCCGCATAGATCCAACGTTGTTCGATGCCGTTGTAGTCCAATTGCCATGTCAACATGCACGCGACCAACAACACGATCGAATGCCAAATCCACAAGATGCCCCAGTTTTCTAAGACGGCTGCATGATGGGTTTCGCGAAACAGACGTGCGACGACCTGGCCGAACCGACCGCTGCGGGCGGCCACTTTTTCGTCGGCAAGGTAGGCGTCCAGGTCATTTGCCAGCGCATCGGCCGACTCGTATCGCAGGTCAATCGGTTTTTGCAGACACCGAATCGCGATCATTTCCAAGTCGCGATCCAAATTGGGCCGAATCGCTCGCGGCGGCGCCGGTTCTTGCTCGATCACCAACATCACCAACTCCATTGGCGACTCGGCAACGAACGGCGGACGTCCGGTCAGCGCGAAATACAGCACGCAACCGAGGCTGTACACGTCGCTGGCCGGCCCCATCAACCCGCGGCGTCCGCTCGCTTGCTCGGGTGACATATAGGCAGGCGTACCCAACAACATTCCGCTGCGAGTCAGTTCGTCGCTATCGGTGATCTGCTTGGCCAAACCGAAGTCCGTCACCATCGCCGTGCCGTCGCCCGTGATCAAAATATTGCTGGGCTTTAAGTCGCGATGCAACACGCCGTGGCGATGTGCGAATCCGATCGCCCGGGCGATCTCGGCGACAATCTGAGCGGCTCGCCGTTGGGGCAACGGTCCGTCGGCGACCAGCTCGGCCAACGTGGCGCCGTCGACCAACTGCATGCTGAAGAACGGTCGACCATCGACGTCGCCGACTTCATAGACCGGCACGATCCCGCTGTGTTCTAACTTTGCCGTGGCCGACGCTTCCGCCATGAAACGATTCAAGTCGGATTCGCTGGCCAACCGCCCGCGCAGGATCATCTTCACCGCGACTTCGCGATTGAGGCTGATTTGTCGCGCGCGAAAGACGACACCCATGCCACCCCGTCCGAGTTCTTCGATCAGTTCATAGTCGCCGACCGTGGTTGGCAATTGCAAACTTCGCCACCGCTGTGATGCCGCCGAGTCGTCGACGATGCCCTCGTCGCGAGCCGAGCCGGCCGTGTCGGTCACCAACACAGCGCCGAGCAAACGCTTCAGTTCGCCCGATAGATCCGGGTGTTCGACGTAGACTTTCTGGATATCGATGATCTCGCCGCGACAGATCGCATCGGTGACTTCCGACAAGATATCGGCTAGCCGCTGATCGCGATCATCACTCACGCGTCACTCTCGTCATCCGCAGGATTGATCTGCTGTTCTTCCAACAATTCGCGAAGTCGCCGAACGGCACGCAGATATCGCATGCTGGCCGCGGGCGGATTCAGGTTCAAGACCTGGGCGATTTCCAAATTCGTTAAATGTTCGTAGTGCCGCATCAAAATGATCTCGCGATCTTGATCGGGCAACTGCTCGATCACGGCTTCGACCTGGCCGGTAATCTCTCGCTGGGTCGCCGCCGCCGCGGGCGTCAGCGCGGGGTCGCAAAGTTGGATCGCAAGCTCCATCGTCGAATGATCTGCACCGGCCGGAACCGACATCGGTTGTTCGCGATCCATGTTCCGTTTGGCGCTGACCCGGTGTCGACGGTACGTGTCGATGATTCGATCCCACGCGATTTGCCGCAGCCACAAGTGAAAAGCCATGACGGGGTCGTCGAGATACTTTTCCAAACGATTGTTGGCCTCGATCATCACGTCTTGGACCACGTCGCTCACGTCGACACGGCGTTGGACCTTGCGGTCCAGGCGCATTTCGACCAACCGACGAATCGGTGCCCGATGTCGCTCAAGTAGTGTATTGACGGCGTTGACGTCACCCTGGCGTGCGGATTCCAGCAGGGTTTCAGTACGGTCGTCGCTAGGCCAAATCGATTTTGCCACGTTGTTCTCCTGACATCATGTTAGATGCCAGTAAAGGAAGATGCGATGGCGGGCCGTTCCACCAGCGGGTTAGAGCTTGCGAATCTTGATGTTTTTGAAACGAACCGTCATCGCCGGGCCTTTATGCAACTGCAACGCGATGATGCCCGACTTGGCCGCTTTATCGGATTGCTCGTCGATCACTTCGCTGGTCATGGCACCGTTGATGAAGTGTTGAAGATGGTTTCCAGCGGCAACGACGCGGAAGTCGTTCCACTTGCCGGGGTGGATTCCGTTGCCAAGTTTTTCGGCATCGCCGAAACGAACCTTCGTCTTTTCGCCGTCGGCGCCGATCGTCACCGTTTCGCCACGCAGCGCCAAAATCCCTCGCGCCTTTTCTTCATACAGAATGCCCGCGAACTTATTCGCGTCGTCAATGTCGGCTTGGTATCCCGACACGACAAACTTGTCCTCGTCGATGACGCGACTGCGGTACTGGATGCCCGAGTTGCCGCCTTCGATTTTGAACTCGGCGGTCAGTTCGAAGTTGCCGAACTCTTCCTTTTCGTAAATCAGGAACGTGTTTCCATCGATCGGTTTCTCGTCGGTGGTACGGCCGACGATTTGCCCATCCTCGGCCGACCACAGGTCATCGCGACCGACCCAACCAGCAAGATCTCCACCGGCATACAGCACGACGGTGTCGGCGGATTGGGCCGTTGCGGTCTCCTGAGCACACGCCGTGGCACCGAAGATCAAACAGTTCAATAGCGATAGCGTCAACAGAATCTTCATGGCAGGGAAACTCGAGAGGGAGATTTGTGGGGAAGCAAATAGTGTAGTCAATCGGTGCGTTGGTAACGTCAACACTTATTCAGCCGGACCGATCCCGTTCATCGTGTTCCAAAAACCGCCACGGGAATGGTCGAACTTAAGTTTGGCGCCGCGGAACGTTTCGTCGAAGCCGGCTTGATCACTCCACGCGACGACTCCGCCGACGTACGTTGCCACCGGCCACCCGGTCAACGTTTCGCCATGCCAGGGACTCCATTTTGTTTTGGTGTGTTGTTCTTCATCGCGAATCGTTCGCTGTTTTTTCAAATCGACCAGAACCAAGTCAGCGTCATAACCGGTTTCGATGCGGCCTTTGCCGACGATGCCCCAGACACGGGCCGGCGCGTCACACATCCATGATGCCACTTGGTTGATGGTGCAAGCGCCGGACGCCACTCGGTTCAACATCAGCGCCAACGAGTTTTCCACGGCGGGCAACCCCGAGGGGCTGTCGGGGTAAGGCTGTGCCTTTTCTTCCAACGTGTGGGGCGCGTGATCGGTCGCGATGACCTGAATCGTTCCGTCCAGCAGCGCTTGCCAAAGCCCGTCGTTGTCGGCCTTGGTCTTGATCGACGGATTCATTTGGATCCGGCTGCCCAAACGCGGATAGTCGTCGACGTTGAAGAAGATGTGGTGCAAACAAATTTCGGCCGTCAAATTGGGCGATGGGTCGGCCAAGATCGACAACTCGGCCGCGGTCGAAACGTGCAACACGTGAAAGCGGTGCTTGTGCCGTCGCGCCAAATCCGTCGCCCGTCGAGTTGCGATCATGGCGGCCGCTTCATCACGAATTCGCGAATGGTCCGCGATATTGTGAGTACCCGCCAACCGGGCCGCGTTCGCTTGCACCGTGGTTTCGTCTTCACAGTGCGCGCAAATCGGCAACGTCGTTTCGCCGAAGATACGTTCGAGCGCCGCTTGATCATCGACCAACAGATTGCCTGTGCTGCTGCCGATGAAGATCTTGATGCCGGGAACTTCCGTTGCCGCTTTCAACTGTTCCACATTGTCCGGCGTTGCACCGATATAGAAGCCATAGTTGACACGCGATTTGGTGGCGGCGATCGCATCCTTGGCTCGCACGCCCTCGACGGTCACCGCAGGCGGTTTGGTGTTGGGCATTTCCAAGAACGAAGTCACGCCGCCGGCCGCGCAGGCTCGCGAAGCGGTTTCGAGGTCTTCTTTGTGAGTCAGACCGGGCTCGCGGAAGTGAACTTGGTCATCGATCACGCCGGGCATCAAATGCAACCCCGAACAATCGATCACTTCATCAGCTTGGATGTTGGGTGTGCCGGCGACGTCGACGATGCGTCCATCTTCGACCACGATGGTTGCAGTTCGGACGGCATCAGGAAAAACGACTTCGGCGTTTCGAAACACGGTACGGGTCATCGATGGATTCCGGTGGGCAAAGGAAGGGTCGCTATTCCGTTTAACCTAACCTACTTTTGCGATCCCATCGACCGACGGAATGCGTCAAAAGCGTCGCGGTACGCAGCCGGTGGCGGCTTACGATTTCCCGAGTCGCGAATGCCTCGCATCGTGTCGGCTTGGTCCTTGGTTGTGGCCCCACGATCGGTCGACGGTTGCCGTAGCCCCAGGCTTCGCAGAGACTCTTCCAGCTCTCGACCGGTCGCCCCATCGCGTTGGCCTGCGGGATCCATGTCGCGAACGTCTTTCCATCGATCGCGGAAATGTTGCAAGTCGGCTTCGGTCCAATTCAAACGCTTCAGCAGGTCGGCGTCTGGCCGATCTCGGGTCTGTTCCAAGTAGTCCAGCACCAAGTCTGTCGCCTTTTTGGCATAGTCGGTGTTGATCGGATCGGGCGGTAGAGTCGCATCGCCATCCTCCCCTTTTCCATCACCGCCGGACCCCGTGCCCGGCATCGCCTCACTGCCCGGTTTACCGCTATCCACAGCGGCGTCGCCTTGAGGTTGTGCCGCGCCGCCGGCCGACGAAGGCTTGGGTTCGCCGCCACCCGATTTTCCGTCGTTGGCCTCCTCACCCGCTTCCCTGCCGGGTTCGCCGGACTCAGGATTTGAATCACCAGCTTGATCGCCACCGGCTTCTCCGCTTGATCCATCACCGGATTTATCATTGGACGAATCGCTCATCCCTTCGCCAGCGTCGCCTTCCGCAGAACCGTCCTGTTCCGGTGCATCGCCTTGTTTTCCACTTTCGCCACTCCCTTGCTGACCCGCTTCCGGATTTCCCTTGTTTGAACCGTCTTGACCGGATGATGGATCCGCGTCGCTTCCGCCAGCACCCTGTTCGCCGTCGCCCTGTTCACCGGCCCGCCGTTCTTCGGAACCTTTTTCACCTGAACCAGATTCGCCTTGCCCCTTTTCGCCAGCGCCCTTCTCGTCTGATCCGTTTTCGTCGCCCTGGTCGCCCTGCTGTGACGAAGCATCATTTTGGCCAGCCGACGATTGCCCTTGGTTTTGTTTTTGGTCCAGATACTCTTTGATTCGTTCGAACGCTTCGCCATCGTGTTCGGGCGACGAACCATCGGGCGAACCTTCACCAGCTTCTTCGCCTGACTTACCACCGGTGGAGTCGTCACCGACGGATTCTCCTTGATCAGTCGAACCATCCGTCGACGATGCGTCTCCTTCCGAGTTCGAGTCTTGGGGTTTTGACGTCGATTCGGGACGATCACCCGCGTCTTGCTGACCACCTTCGGGCGATCCGCCATCCTGCGGTTGACCGCCGCCTTCTTGCCCTGGATCGGACTGTCCGGGCTTGCCGCCCGCTTCGTCACTTGCGTCACCACCCATTGCACCTGAGCCCGGATCGTCGCCACCATCGTTGCCGCTCTCGCCGCCTTGATCGCCCGACGAACCGCCATTGGGATTGGGGTTCTCACCCGCGTTCTCACCCGATTCGGATTCGCCGCTGCCGGAACCGCCCTCGCCCGAAGACTCGCCTTCGTTGCCGCCGCTGTCGCCGGACGATTCGCCACCGGATTGGCCTTCGCCGGGCTGTTGCTTCGATGCGCCTTCGCCACCACTTCCGCCACCGCCAGATTGCGGATCGCTGTCGCCGAATGAACCGTCTTTGTCGTTCGCATCCGTCGTCGGTTTATCGTCGGGCGCCGACATGCCTTCGTTCTGTGGGTCACCAGCAGGCGGCAACGCGTCGGAGGCGACAATCTTCAGCGTGATCGGATCGGTTCGAGTCACATTCGGTTCGACGGTCGCGTCGCCTTCAATCACTCGACTGTCTGTTGCGATCGCTACCACTTCCACGGTGTCACCAACACTGAGCCCCAATCCATCGATGGCTTTGTGCCCCGGTCGAAAACGGTACTCGGCGATTTTATTGCCCGAGCCACCCGTTTCGTCGACAGAGATCCGCCACAACACAGGCTGGTCGATCATGTCGATACCGCTGCGGACTTCCAAACGAATGTCTTGCAAGGCGAAATCTGGATCCGCAGCGTGAACTTCGATGATCTGCTGCGCATTGATGGGAACGTTCTTCGGCGTACTCACCGGCATCACGATGGCGACTTCCGGTGGCAAATCGGCGATCACCCGAATGGGATAGATGATCGGATCAGGATTGGATTGCCCCGATTCATCCCAGACTTCGATGCGATAGCTATCCAGTTCGACCGCCGACGATCGACCTCGAGCGCCCTTGATTTGAAACGACGACGTCAACATCGAACCGTCTTCGCCGATCTGCATTTCGGCAACCCCGGCGGTCGCACGAACGACTTCGCCGAGCGGGCGGGGATTGAATTGGATCGTCGCACGAGCGACCGGTCGATTGACGCCGGCGCGAATGGTGATGCGGGTTCCATCGATAGCGGTGATCGCGCCGGCGCTGCGAGTGTAGTCAGACTGGCCGGTGTACTTCGGCGGCGAGTAGGCGACCGATTGGAGTGCGACGACCGGAATATCGCGAACCTTCAAACGAAAGGGGCCCACCGTCGCATCACCCGCGACGACGCGGTACTCGACAACTCCCGACGCGGAATGGGGAAGCGGGATCGATCCGACGTGACGTAGGAAACCGCCTTCGGTATCGGGTTGTAAATCGACACCGTTACTGACGCCGTTCACGTCCCACTGAATCGTTGCCGTTTCGTCGGATCGCATCCCGCGGATATTCGCGGCAACGTCCGTCGAACGTCCGGCGATCGCTTCCGCGTCGCCGGGCACCACGTCGGTGATGGATACTCGCCGTGGCGGATCAATCGACGCCAACGGCATCACCAATCGGGCCGCGGACTGCAACGTGTTCTTCGGTGACACGACGGCATACACCACGATCACAAGCGACATGATCGCTGTTGCGACCCACCAACGCAGCGTCCCCGTCGCCTCGATCGGCAACGCGTCGTGCTTTTTCAATCGACTTGCCGTAGCGACACCGATCGAGCGAACGACGCGGTCGGAAAGCGCAGGTGGCGACGCCGATTTCGAGTCGCCTGGTTTGGGGCTCAGCATCACGTAACTGGTCAACGATTGACGCAGATCCGGCAGATCGTGTTCCAACGATCGCGCGGCGTACTGAGGCGAAATTTCGCATCCGATCAGCGGATAGATTCGGTAGTACACATATGCGACTGCGGCGATCATGAAAGCCGCGCCGACAACCATTCGGGCAGTCGTCCCCAACGTGAACAACCACTGGTCCGCCACCGCCCAACACAAAGCCAACCCCAAACCGGTGATCACAGCCACCAACGATCGCCGTGTCAGCTCGGCCCACCACAAGGACGCAGCCGCCTCCGCGATTCGGGTTCGAATCAGAGAATCGGCCGAGGGGGCCGAGGCGCCCGCTGTCGTTTTACGTTTCGACGTCGCTACCGACGTGGGGTTGGGAGGCGACGGGGGCGAAGCGGTCGACATTGTGCTTCCAAGCGAATAAGGACGGGCCAAGCACCCAAGTATAGATCAGCGGGTTCGATTCGCCGCCAAGGCCAGCCCGCAATTCGATCGCTTTCAGTGCGGAAACGGCGATTGCACCGGCAACAAAGGCGTATTATTTCACTTTATTTGGAATTGGGTTCAAAAACCTGGACCTAAAGAAATACACTGCTAACATCGAAAGTCGTGGATAGCAAACGGTTTACCCAGGCGGGTTGCGGTCAAAAACGGCAACGGGAACCCGAATCCCAACATGACAGCCTGCTACACTACAGGCATCTCGTTACCCTTAGCCCTTTTCCCCCACCCATTTAGCGGCCTTCCATGAGATACGCATTCCGTTTGGCGGAACTTCTCGGGCACACACCCGATCGACGCAAACGACCTGGCACGATCAAGTCGATCGTCGAACATACGGGGCTGGACCGACACCAAGTCGCGTCACTTTTGAAAAACGAAGCCAAGTACATTCCGCTGGATGCATTGTCCCGCATTTGCGACTACTTGATCGACCACGGATACGCCCCGGCCGACCAATTGCCCGGTGCCTTGTTCGCCGTCAATGCAGAAAACTTTTGGGAATTGCTGGCTCGCCGTGGGGAGATCGAAATCGTCCTGGGTGTTCGCGAGAACTCGGACACCGCGTCGCCCGACAATGCGACGGTCGTGGCCAGCGACGCCGTGCTGTTCGGCGAACTGCTCAACGGCGTCTCGACGCTTGGTGGTGCTGCCAAGCACCACGGGTCGGCCGATGGTGAAGAGAGCACTGCCCAAGCAGTTCCCATGCCCGACCGATTGCAACAAACATTGGTGTGGAGCCCCGGCCAAGTCTCGCTCGAAGATGCTCGCAACCGAGCCACCGAAGTCTTCGAAGGCTTTGTCGAAGCCCAAGGCGACCGCGGCATGGTCTGTATCGGCAGTGTGAAAAGTAATCCCGTCGTCGAACTGTTGTTCGCCGACGCGTTCGGATGCACACCGTTCGTCACCGAAGACGACGTCGACGACGTTTCGGCCCGGTCATGTCCGTTCTTTTTGCGTTACCGTGACACCGACCCGCAACCGGGTGGCGCCTCGGCAGGGCTCCGACTCAGCAAGAACGAAGACGCGCCCGAGCCCGGTTTCTATTACGAAAAAGACGACGGCACATGGGCCTACGTCGGCGGCAAGAACAAAGACACTGCGTTGGTTTTCTATCTGTTCCGCGAAGCCCTCGGTCGCTTGGACATGGTGCTTAGCGGATTCTCGGGACGAGCAACACGATTGTTGGCCAAGACGCTTGCGATTCGCGGCGAAGAATTCTGGCCACCGGTTTACGAAGAAGCCGGTTTGCAGATCGGTGCGTACTTGGTCCAGTACGACAACACCGACGCCAAGCCGACTCGCGAAGACTTGCTCTTCAACTCCGGTGGTGCAGCCACGATCATGCCGCTGTCGCGTGAAGCGATCGCTAAGCGTATCGCCCGGCGATAACCTCGGCTACGAAATTTCGTAGGCCTTGCGCCAATCACGGCAGCCCTTGCTGCCGACTTCAAAATCGCGGCACACGCTCGGCCGCGCGTCGTGGTGCTTGCAGCGTCGGCTTTCTAAGTCGAACCAAACGCACGGACCATCCAATTCGCCCTCGGCAACCTGGTAGTTCTCGACGTACTCCAACCACTCGCGTTTCAGTTCGGGTGGCATGCGAGTCCAATAGACTTCGACGCGGCCACCATCTTCGCCTCGCAGGTAGGGCGGGTATCCCATGTGCATGCAGCACACGCCGCATCCTTCGCAGTCGTCGACCGTTGGCAAGCGAGTCATCTGAGTACGGTCTTTCATTCTTTGAGCTTCCATTGTTCATCGAAGAATCCGTCGGCCGCAATGTGACCGGCAAAAATCGTGTCGTCTTCGGCAGTGACGTCGATGACAGCCCAGTCCGGCAACATCGCAATTTGGCGTGAGTTGCTGGTGTTCGAAAACTCACGGAACGTCATGCCGCTGTTGACGACCACGTAACGATGGGGATTTTTCGGATTCGGAAAGCACATCGCCACCGCATGATTCACCGGATCAAAACTCTTGCCGCCGACGGCGATCGTTTCCTTATTCCACTGGATTGGCAAACCACCAGCGATCCCGGCCAAGTATCGGTTGCTGGTGAAGTCGCCAAAGCAAACCAAGTGACAGCTGGCGATCATTTCTTCGGTCACGTCGGTGTCTTTCACAAACCTCGCTTCGCCACGCATCAACGTTTGCCATCGCTGCGATGCGTAGGCCATCTCGCGATCAATCCATCGTTGGACATTTCCGTGCACGGCCGGACGACTGGGCGACACGAACACGAACCGACCGCAAAACGCGTCGTCGATCGGTCCTTGCACGCCCGGTCGTTTGCGAAGCGTCTTCGCGAAATCGCGTTCCAATTTCCAATCGCCATCGCGATAGAGTTCGCACTGTAACCCCTTCGCTTTTCCGCCATCGACGGCCTCCACCGACTGACCATCAATGTCAACGCGAACCGGAACCGCATCACCCGGCCAACCCGATTTGGCAAAGTTCAATCGCAAACGAGTGACGCCGTCGGTGGTGATCTTGACGGAGTGATCGTCGACCAATTCCGCACCGACGCGTCCCGGCGAGAACTGTTCGGCCAACCCCTCGACCGACAACCAATCGGCCTGGTGATAGCGTAAGTGGTAGGTCACAAAATCGATTTTTCTTCGCGGGGACGGCGGATCGGATTTCGCCAACCGCTGCAGCAATCCATCAATTTTCTTGGCCGACGGTGGATCAATTTTGTGGCCCATATCTTTGCCAATGATGTGTTCGTATTCGATGCCTGCCGCCTTGGCCGCGGCAGTAACCCGCTCGGCAGCTTCACGCTGCTTGTCGACTTCGCCGCTGTACGCGACCAGTGATGTATTGCGAAGATTCGTGACCCAAGGCAGTACGTCGTACCAATTCAACAGCTTCGTTCGCGTCGGTGTCCACTCGACCGGCGATTTTTCGGTCCAACCTTGATAGACGATCGTGTCGACGAATCCGGCACCCGGGTTGGCCGCGAACCACCGTGTCGGATCGTGAACGGCCATGTGCCACACGCCGGCGCCGCCCATCGAAAATCCTCGCATCGCCACGCGGTCACGATCGACGGATACCAATTCGGCGACATGGTCGATCGCTTCGTAAACATCCGTTTCACCCGCGAACTTGAACGCCACACAGTGTCGACCGAACGGATGCAAAACAAACGTCCCAGCGGGCGCGTACTCGCCCACCTTCGTCATGCGTTCTTTCAAAAACGGAATCTCCGTCTTCGTGTCACCGCGGCCGTGAAGCCAAACGTCCAACCGATGCGGACCTCGACCGCCTGAAAAATTTTCCGAAAACGTTGCTGGAACAACCAATCCGTAAGGCTGGACCGAATCATCGATGTCGGACGTAAAACCACCGACCAACAACGTCGGTTCTTTCGATGCCTTTCCGTTCCAACCCAGCAACTTCAAACCGCGGTCGCCCGACTTCGCTGCCTTCAGTCGCCGCTCGGCTTCGTCCAACAAACGCGACGCATCCTTGACCTCTGATTCTTTGAAGAACAAGTTTTGCTGCAGCGCCAATCGCACCGCCCGCACCAGCACTTCAACGTCGGGCGTCCAATCGCTGGCATCCGTCGCATCGCTTTTTTGCGAAGCGATTTCAAGATCCAAGTCCGCGACTCGCGTCTTCAGTTTCTGGGCAACGGCTGCATCGATTTCAATGCCGGTCGGCGGCAGCGACTTGTACACTTCGGCCACCGCCCAGGGCGAAGCAACCAGGCAAGCCAGCAACAATAATAGACGCACCTTGGCATACTCCTAAAGTCACACATCCGATAACGCCGCGCGTCGCAACGATGCCACGGCCAACTCTTCGCTATCTGAATGCACGTGAACACACTCCGCAACCTCGTCCTGGTTTTGGGCGACCAACTCAATCACGATTCGGCCGCGCTGGAGGATTTCGACGAGCAACGCGATCGAGTTTGGATGGCTGAAAACCAGGACGAATCGACCCACGTTTGGTGCCACAAAACCCGATTGGTCGCCTTCTTTTCGCCCATGAGGCATTTTCGCGATGAGCTTCGTGGTTCGGGAAAGACGGTGCTGTACCACGAGTTGCCCATCGATGGCCGGAAAGCTCGATCCACCAGTTTTGCGAGCTTGCTTGCCGAAACGCTCGCCGAACAGGCCTTCGAAAAAATCATCCTCGTCCAACCGGGTGACCATCGCGTTCTGGCGGCGTTGGAAACGACCACACGCGAAGCCGACGTCGCGATGGAAGTACGCGAGGATCGACACTTCTATTGCTCGATCGATCGGTTTGCCCAGTGGTCGGACGGTCGCAAGTCGATGGTCCTGGAAAATTTTTACCGCGTGATGCGAGAAGAGCATCGAGTGCTGCTGGACAGCGATGGCGCCCCCGAAGGCGGCCAATGGAATTTCGACAAAGACAACCGCGGCAAGTTCGGCAAAGGTGGCCCCGGTGACGTCCCCTCTCCGCCGACATTCCGACCCGATGCGATCACGCGCGACGTCATCACGATGGTCGAAGCCCGGTTCAACGATCACCCTGGCAAGTGCGACCAGTTCGACTTACCCGTCAATCGCAAACAGGCACTCCGATACCTCGCCGACTTCATCGAACACCGGCTGGCGAATTTCGGAAAGTACCAAGACGCGATGTGGACGGGCGAAACGTTCCTGTACCATTCGCGATTGTCCAATGCGATCAACTTGCACTTGCTCAGCCCCCGCGAAGTTGTCGACGCCGCCGTCGCGGCCTACCGAAATGGAACCGCGCCGCTGGCTGCAACGGAAGGATTCGTTCGACAAATTTTGGGATGGCGTGAATATGTTCGCGGCGTTTACTGGACGCGTATGCCCGAATACGCGACGCTCAATTCGCTCGATTGTGATCTCGATCAAGACGTGCCGAGCTCCTATTGGGATGGGCGAACCAACATGGCATGCGTCGCTGATGCAATGCGGTTGCTGATCGATACTGCGTACGCCCACCACATCCAGCGGTTGATGGTGCTGGGCTTATTCGCCCAGTTGATGGGCGTCCATCCCGCCAAATTCAATGAATGGCATATGGCGATGTACGCCGACGCAGTCGATTGGGTCAGTTTGCCCAACGCATTGGGAATGAGCCAGCACGGTGATGGTGGTGTGATGGCGACGAAGCCGTATTGTGCGAGCGGCAATTACATCAACAAAATGAGCAATCACTGCAAAACGTGCCGATACAAGTACAACGAAGCCATCGGCGACGACGCATGTCCCGTCACGACGCTGTACTGGGACTTTCTGGATCGAAACCGAGAGCGATTCACCAAGAACCATCGCATGGTGATGCAGATCAAAAACCTGGAGCGAAAGTCACCGTCCGAGATGGACGAAATTCGTGATCGCGCAAACAAGATTCGACGCGGCGACATCTCGGTCTAGACTCATTCGAGCACCATCTACGTTTTGCCCTCGGTGTCCAACTGCGTGCATCTGTAGCTGCGTTTCTTCAAACGCAAGCGACTCGCTTGCAATGTCTGCGAATTCGATTCTCAATACTCCGCAGTCGTTTTTCCCAAGGAATCGACCTTTCTGCACCCAGAAATTGGTGGAAACGGGACATTGCTGCAACTATGATCCCACCGCTGGTCAATGTTTATCGTCGGGGAATCAATATGCGAATGTTCTTAGCTGCTTTTGTGTTTTTGATCTGCCTCGATACGGCATCGACGCAAGCTGCGATTCTGATTCAGATGCAGGAAACGGCGGGAAATGTCGTGTTCGCCTATAGTGGGAGCCTGGACGTCAGCGGAGTTGGCTCACCTGGCCTTTCGTTCAGCTTTGGCGGCATCACTCCGTCTGGTGGCGACATTAGTTTGGCGTCACCAGGTGGCACGGCAACGGAGATCTATAGTGCCGCAATTGCGACATCTCAGATATTCGGCAGCGGGGGGAGAGCGCCGGGAAGCCAGTTTCTAGGTGATCCATTAAGTGTCTCTAGCTCTGCGATTACGATGCCGCGAAACTACGTCAACAATTCGCAAATTTCGGGCTCGCTGACATTTCAAGGACAGACTTTTAACAGTCTCGGCGTGGACAACGTTTCGGCTCCGTATGTTTGGACCGTCAATGGCAGTGGAGACACGATTACTCTGTCGGCAGTACCAGAACCTTCTTCGATAGCAGCGTGCTTCTTGTTGATCGGTTGGTTCGCAGTCCGGCATAAGCGTCGCCATCGGTCGCTCGGAACGATGGTGCGTTAGAGTCTCAAACAATCGCTCGACCGAGAAGAGCGAACGTTGTGGCTGATTGCCGCGGTTCGATGTTTCCGGATATCTTTTCAAGGTCTTGAATCGAGCTAGTTGCGGAGCAATGATTTTCACGAGAATCGCTACCGGTGTCTCCGACCGAAAATTCCTCGCGCGTCTCGCAACTTCTGTTCGAACACTGCTTTGCAGTATCCATCCCGCGAGCGGAGCCGCGGTGCCACATCGGGCCACCGGTTACCGATGGAACTCTTCGATCAAATTCGCATCGACATTCGCCTTTGAATCGACACTTTTAGATGCGCCGGCGGCCTTAAAAACTTGCTCGACGAGCACCGGCAAATCTCTTTCGCCGATGACCGTCAAACGGTGCGGGGCGCGAAGCGCGAGAATGGCTGGCATGTCTCCGTACTTGACTGCGCCGGGGACAAAGTTTGCGTCTTGCCAATCGTCGATCGCTGCAAAACGAAACCCCTGCGTATCGATGATTGCATGATCGACGACGTTACCGGCAATCGCAGCCGCCAACGCCGCGTAAGAGGCTGAACCGCCGGTGGCGATCATCACGACTTGGTCGGCACCGACTTGCTTGGCGTACTTGATGATGGCCAGCAAGTCACTACTTCGATGGGCAACCAGCGTCGGGTTGTAGCCCAACGTGAAAGCCGAATAGGCTCGTGCATCGTCGACGCGGCGCTGTCGATCCAGAGGCACGCCGTCGTCGCGAAATTCGCCTTGTTCGAACAAGTCCGGCAACAAAACGGTGTCACCCTTGGCAACGATCTGGCGAAGCAACGAACGCGAGTCAGTCAACTGTTTTAAAATCGCCGACTTGCCAAGCCCGTCTGTCCACACGACCACTCGACCGGTTGCCGATGCCCCCGATTCGCTTCGGATAATGACCACCGGCAACTCGACGCCCCGAGCGGGAGCGGTCACCAACCCCATCGAAAAATTCAAACCGCCACGCTGCTGCGAACGGACTTCACGATAGCGAACGTCGATCGGCAGTTCACCATCGATCATCGTTTGCCATGCGGCGCCGACGACCGATCGAAACTCGCTCAAGTTGTCACCCGCTATCGACATCCCAATTCCCGGCATGGTTCTGGATTGCTGATCCCACCATCGACAAATGGCTCGTTCGTGCTGGGGCCCAACGGATGTGGGCGCCCGATGTTCGTCGTCCCAAACCGTCGTCTCGGCGACGCTTAGCGGAGTGAAGTCGCCCTCGACGATCGGTTCATCCAAGCCCAGCGACAAGTGTCGATTGAACCACGAATACATCGTCGCACGAGTGACGTAGTTATAGTTGTGGGGAAACTGCAGCAGCGGTCGACAATGAACATCGTCAGCGTTACCGACCATCGCGTACAACCATTTCAATTGCGGATAGCCGTCTGTCATCATCGCCGATGTCCAATCGTTGGCGGCCGTCATCGCTTGGGGACGAGGCGCCATCAGCGCGGCTAGCTCAACGTTCCCCGTTCCGATCCGCAGCAGGTTGCAATTCTCGCAGTAACACCCGCCCTGCATCGATGTGGAAACCATGCCGTTGGGGAACGAGACTTTGATTCGATCATCGATCGCACCCAACAGGATCGATTGGGTGCCACCGCCGCTGCCGCCGGTGACGGCCAACCGATCGGCGTCGACGTCCGGCAGCGATGCTAGAAAATCGAGGGAACGGATCGCGTTGAAAGTTTGCAGCCCCATGACGGATTGCAATCGCAGATCCGCTTGAGGACTGTAGAAGACCCACGCGTCGTCAGTGCTTTCGGTTTCCACCGGCCGCACGTCCGCGTGACGATGGGCGACCTCGAATGGGATCTGCACCGAATCGCAATAGCCAAGCATGTCGAAGATGAAGGTCACGCACCCCATCCGAGCCAACTGTGCGCAGCGAGCCAATTTGGGCGTTCGGCCCGATGCGGCGAAGTGCTCACCGCCGCTGTTCAATTGCGTGGCCAGTTCATCGTCAGTGAATGCTTGATTGCGTCCGCCATGGCCATGAGGCGACAAGACCCCTGGGCGTTTCGCGAGACTGGAATCCGATGGACGAAACAACAGACCCGTTACGAAATGGCCGGGCAGGCTTTCGAAGGAAACTTTCTCGACTGTGAATCCGTCGCGTTGGACCTTGCCGTAGATGGTCGCGTGAATCGGTGCTCGCTCCGGCATCGGCCACAACCCCGTCGCCACCAAAACCCGGCGACGAAGTGACTCGGCCCGCGAATACCACTGGGCGGGGTTGGCCGGTACGGCGAAAGGAAAATGCCCATTGAGCGTTTTCAGTTCGCCCAGCCGAGCATCATGGGGACGCTTTCCCGATGGCAAGACTCGGATCATTCCGCCGACACTTTCAGCGGCATCCGAATGGGGTTCATCCGCACAAAGCGTCGCAAGCGAACACCATCCCAATGCGAAAACTATTAAGATCTGACGACTCATGCTTCACCTATTTCCGTACGATTCCACCACATCGAATGACCTGACATGCAAACGATTTTAACGAGCAACCGGGACACGATGGGGCGTATCGTGGCAAGTCGCGCAGCGGAAGACCTGCGATCCGCAATCCAACGCTATGGATCGGCGAATCTGATCGTCGCCACCGGAGCCTCGCAGTTCGAAGTGCTTTCGAACTTGGTTCAAGCCACAGACATCGACTGGACACGCGTGTACGGATTCCACTTGGACGAATACGCGGGTCTCTCGCCCGACCACCCGGCTTCGTTCTGTCGCTATCTGAAGGAACGATTCGTTGACCTCGTCAAGCTTGCCGATTTTCAGTTTCTCTACGGCGACCAAGACCCCGCGGCAACGATCGCAAGAGTCAGTCCATTGATCGCAAAAACTCGTATCGATGTTGCCCTTGTTGGCATCGGTGAAAACGGGCACCTAGCGTTCAACGATCCGCCCGCCGATTTCGAGACGACGGAACCCTACCTCTGCGTCGAACTGGACCAACCGTGCCGAATGCAACAGGTCGGTGAAGGTTGGTTCGCTTCATTGGAAGACGTTCCGACGCATGCGATCAGCATGTCCGTGTCACAGATTCTAAAGTCAGCAAAGATCTACTGCAGCGTCCCCGATTCGCAAAAGGCCGTCGCCGTCGCAGCCACAATCGAAGGCCCGATCACACCGGATGTCCCCGCGAGTGTCCTGAAACGGCACGCAAACACGATACTGGTGATTGACGAAGCGTCTTCGGCGAGTCTCCGCTCCGACACCCGATCCGAATTGGAACGTGTCGCATGACCGGCTATTTCGATCTTCAAGTCAACGGGTACGCGGGCGTCGATTTCAATGCCGATTCGTTGGACGATGCCGATTTTGTGCGGGTCTGCCGACGACTCGCCAACGACGGCGTCGACCAAATTTTAGCGACCATCATCACCGCGCCGATCGACACGATGATTGCCAGGATCGACCGCATCGCGCGAGCGATGGATGAAGTCGATGAAGTCAGACGTATTATCGCGGGCATTCACATCGAAGGTCCCTTCATCAGCCCCGTCGATGGTTATGTCGGTGCTCACCCGAAGTCCGCTGTCGTCCCCGCCAACGCGGACGTTGCCGATCGACTTGTCGGGGCCGGCCGTGGCCACATCAAAATGCTAACGCTTGCACCGGAGTCCGACCCGGGCGGCGGCGTCACGGGGCACTTGACCGATCAAGGCATCGTTGTTGCTGGCGGTCACTCCGACGCATCCGCTGAGGAACTTGATGCGGCCATCGATGCTGGATTGGCGTTGTACACACATTTGGGCAACGGATGCCCGGCATCGCTGCCCCGCCACGACAACATCATCCAACGGGTCCTCGCTCGCAGCGATCGCTTGTTCATCTCGTTCATCGCTGACGGACATCACGTCCCCGACTTTGCCCTGGGAAACTATTTCAAGTGCGTTCCGGACGACCGGATCATCATTGTCACCGACGCCATCAGTGCGGCCGGACTCGGCCCTGGAAACTACTCACTGGGCGACCAAACGGTTGAAGTCACCGACGACGGCGCCGCATGGTCGGCCGACCGCACCCATTTTGCAGGCTGTGCGACAACGATGCCCAAGATGGGGCAGATCCTGATGCACCGAATCGGCGCTTCAGAGACACAGGTGAAACGATGGACGCAGGACAATCCGCACCGCCTGCTTTTCACCAGATAACATCATACAAACTGCCCCCGATTCCCATAGCAACCTGTTGAAAAGGGGCCTGACCTTTGGAGACATTGCTGAAACGTTGTGAATTCGAAACGTCGGAGAGGGTCAAGCCCCTTTTTCAACAGGCTGATAGACTCGAATGCCCAGTGCCGAACGGGGCATCCGAGTTGTACAGGGACGCTTTCTATCGAGCCGTCACAATCAAACGCCGGCCAGTTTGTTGATCATCGATTTGTCGGTCAACGAAGGTTGCATCGGGTCGGCGCCCAGGGTGCCGACGAGCGACTCCTGATATCCCGGGGACGAGACTTCGTTGATGCGGTCACGGACGAACTGCAATCGTTCACTCATTTCCGCCGTCTCTGCTTTCTCCGCCGCTGACATTGCACCGTCGGACAATTCGGCGATCACCGCCGTCAGGCGTTGCTCGAACGACTTCCAATGGCTGAGGTCGCGATCCTGTTTGGTGACGAGCCGACGTTTGTACCAATCACTCTGCAGCATTGCGTCTCGCGAGAAAAGGCTACGAACTTCGGGGTCCGTGATCGATTTTCCTTCGTATTCGCCATACGCCATGATGCTCAAAACAGCCTGCAGCGGCGGGCACGCCAATTCGTATCCACCGTCGGACATGTATTGCAGTGCCACGCGTTTTTGAGCCTCGGCGATGTGCAGGATTCCGTCCGCGAACGATGCGGGATCTTGCAGTTCGGGTTTCAACAATTCATCGGGGAACACTTTGGCAGGATTGTCAAAGATCCGCCCCAAATAGGTTCGCACGAACTTGCGAGTGATTCGGTAACCCAATCGGCTGGCAGGGATCGCGACGCCGTCGACTTCAAAGTCTTCGACCTTTTCCATCATTTTGGATTTGATCAAGGCTTTGGGATCGCGTTCCTCGGGTCCCATTCGACACCACACTTCGGGAATCAAAAGCGAGATGTCGTGTCCGATGGCGAACTTGGGTCCGATGTGACCGGCCGGCGTGCTGAAACCGGCAAGCTCGGTCAAGATCATCGACACAACCATCGAGTTCAAATCGATCGATGGCATCAACGCGTTGAACGGCCCCTTGGTCAACGCTCCTTCGCTGCCCGCACCCGTTGTGCTGGGGCTTTTGCCGGTCAGCGAACAGACATAATCCATCACCAATTCGGGAAGTTCCTGATAGTGCAGCGGCGAGTAAACCGCCAGCGAACGAATTCCTTTTTCCGCTTCGGGCGGATTGTTGCGACGACCGCTCAAGACCGATCCGACGGGCGCATGAACCGGGGCGCCTTCGGCTAACTTCCGGTGCAACTGCATACCACGCATCGCGACATAGGTATCGCGGGCGTTGACCATGTCGGGGCGGTTTTGCAAATAACGTGGATTGGTCGTGCGCGAACCGTCGGGCAAAAGGCGTGGGTGCGCGGTGCTGACGACGAAACCGTCTTTTTGTTTGGCAGCACGAAGCAGCAAGTCTTTCATCGGCGGACTGTATTTGTCGAACTCGATCGCGTCTTCGACCAAGTCGCGAGCCATTTCCGTCGGCAGTGCTTGGAAGTTGCTAATGAAGCTGCCCGGTTGAGACAAGTCCCATTCGGTCTGTTTGTCCAAACCGCGGTGGATGGCATCATCGGGACGCTGGAACAAACGAAATTCGCAGTTCTCGACAAACTTGTAGCTGCCCGCGACGGGCACGCCCGCACCGACTTGATCGACCCGACTGGCCGGCACGACGACGCTGCAGCTGATGTCGTCTTCGCGTTGGACTTTGTCGGCCGCGATAAAGTCCTGACGCAATTTGAACGTTCGCCATCGTTGATCATCCAAGCCGATCCGTAGGTAAGTACCCACAAGCGTACGGTCACCGATTTTCAACTCGTGGCCCGGCGAGCCGTTGACGATATCGACACCAAAATAACTACGCCAATCCTTTTCCATTCCGGGCCTGATGAACCGCTTGATGATCAGCGCCAACGCATAGACGTTGTCCGGGATGGTCGCCAACCAAGCGTTGTATTCGGGGCTGAAGTTGGGCTGTGGTGTCAGCAATTGAATCATGCTGCCGAGGCTGCGCTCGGGGCCCAGCACGCTACGGCTTGGTCGATCTTTATAGACCGGCTTGTCGTCGGTATTGGGGTCCCATCGATCTTGGTAATTGCGATCGAAGATCTCGTCCAGTTTAGCGAAATCCTTTTCGTGATCGGCGACAAAAATCGGACCGTACAACATGTAGTCGCGGAGACTCTTGCTGATCTCGCTTTTTCCGCCGCCGCTGACGGTACAGGGCTTGTGGCAAAAGATGCCCTCGCCGACGGTCCCGATCAATCGCCATGACGGAGCGTTGGGGTGTTTTTCGAGTTGGATTTTGTAACCGCTTGGCGCGATGTAAATATTGCGAGGCAACAGCGGAATGCGATGCTCTTCACCGTCTCGTGTCCATTGGATGCACTTATCAGCCAGTGAAGCTTTCGCGGATTCGGGAATGTAGATCACCGACGGATCGTTGCGATCGATGCCGTAGCCGTTCGCTTGAACATCGATGAATGAAGGGTACTCGGCCGCCATCTCGTCGAACGTGCGACCGTTGTAGCGTCGGCTATTGACCTGGAATTCCTCACCAAGTGAATAAGACGCGAACGCGAGAGCGCCACCGGCGTGCTCTTCTTCGGTGTTTCCCATCAGATTGGTGGCGAAGCTGATCTGTGTCTTCACCTCTTTCTTGCAGTACCCGTAGTAGTTGTCCGCGATCAGCGTCAACATCGTGCCCGATGCATCGCGGCACGTGATCTTGAACGCGCCGCCGTCGTTGTACTTTTCGCTTTCATCTTTCCAGCACATCGAATCACGGCGTTGTCGATCAGTGGCTTCGTCATAGTGCGGCAGACCGAGTTCTTTCTTGGTCAGCGACGTCAAGTGAGTCGCCAAAATCACGCATCCGGTATGGCCGCTCCAGCCGTGGACGTCGACGCTGGCGTCGTTGGCGGCGATCAACGGGTCCCCGGCATTGCCAAAGATCGATTCGACGAAGTCCAGGTTGCTGACCAGGGTACCGGGGGCAAAGAAACGAACTTCTAGCGACTTCGATTCACAGTAACCCAGTACTTCGGGGCATACCGACGGACGCAAGAGCAATGACACCCAGGTGTGGGCGGGCTGATTGGTCTGCGACGCGTACGGTAATTCCATCAATGAGTCTGGTGGATTCATCGCGGCGCGGAACAGATTCACGAAAACGTTTTTCGGAACGGCTCGCTTGTCACCCGGGATCGGCAACCCGCCCTCGGCGACGTGGAACGTACCCGCCGTCGTGCGACGATCGGCGCGAGGGTTGTTGAGCACCCCGTTGAGACAACGATGTGACTCGACCAATTCGTTTTCGTAGTGGTTGGCGCCCAGTGGCAAACTCAATTCTCGCGCCATGCCGTGACGATCGAGCGTCAACGACCGACTTGGCAAACGCAACGGTTCGTCACCGACTTCGTCGCGGAAATAGTCCTGCAGGAAAGATTCGATACGACCATCGACGGGAGCCCTGTGCTCGGCCAGCAAGCGGTTCTTTTCCTTCAGCGAGTCCAAAATACCCGCCGAGAACGCGGCCATGGAGTCCGAGTTCGAGTCGTCCGGCGGCGTCAATCCCGCGGATGCCATCTGGAAAGCGATATAGCTGTGCAAACGTTCCAGTTCGGCCGGATCGGACGAAAGTTGCGCGTCCCAACCGACGCGTCGTTGCAGGTTTGCCGAATCTTGAACCAAAGATGACGATGACATAGCTAGAAGCTCCCCGTGCCGCATGAATTGGACGCTTTTTGACCCCGACAACATAACAAATCGTGACGCGATCGCAGCTACGGCAGAAAGTCGCTCGCGTTTTATGTTTTTGAATTCAACAGCGTTGGAGCAGACGCCCGTATGCGGTTATCATCGGGACGCATCCCTCCTGTGAACCCACCCCCTGAAACGTAAAGGCCTATCGCAGATGCGATTTTTCTTGTCTCTGTTTTTACTTGCCACGGCATCCGTCGCGGCCTGCACCGCCATCGCCGGTGGATTGGGCGTCACGCCCGCCGATCAATTCAGCTTGCCCGAGGGCTTCCAAATCGAATTGGTTTACGAAGTCCCCGGTGAGCAACAAGGATCTTGGGTCAGCTTGACCGTCGACCCGCAGGGCCGTTTGGTGGCATGCGACCAGTACGGTGGCTTGTACCGAATCGATGTCAGTGGCGAGACGCCTCAGGTCGAAAAGCTGGCGATCGAGTTCGAGGGCGCTCAGGGTCTGTTGTGCGCGTTCGGCTCCCTTTATGCGAACGTCAACTCGCGTGATTTCCCATCGGGCGTCTGGCGATTGACCGACACCGATGGCGACGACCAGTACGACAAGAAGGAACATATCATTCCGCTCAACGGCGGAACCGAACACGGACCGCACGCGATGATCCTGTCGCCCGATGGTCAGCGGATCATCATGTGTGCCGGCAACAACACGACACTTCCCGAAAACATCACGCGCAGCCGAGTGCCTCGCAATTGGGACGAAGATCACTTGCTCGGCCGGATGCCCGACGCGCGAGGTCACAACGCAGACCGTTTGGCGCCGGGCGGATTCATCGTTTCGTTCAACGAGGACGCGACCGACACGGAACTGATCGCGACCGGGTTTCGCAACGAATACGACATCGCCCTCAATCGTCAAGGCGAACTGTTCGCTTATGACGCCGACATGGAATGGGACGTCGGCACACCCTGGTATCGCCCCACACGCGTCAACCACGTGATCAGCGGTGCCGAGTTCGGATGGCGTAACGGCACCGGAAAATGGCCCGCCTATTACCCCGATTCGTTTGGCGCCGCGGTCGAGATAGGCCCGGGATCGCCGACGGGAATCTGTTTTGGCTACGGAGCAAAGTTCCCGGCCAAGTATCAAAACAGTCTGTTCATTTGCGATTGGAGCTACGGCAACATTCACGCTGTCGAATTGACACCCGACGGCAGCTCGTACACCGGTTCGTACGAAACGTTCACGACTGCAGCGCCGCTTCCAGTGACCGACATTTTGATTCACCCCACCGACGGCGCGATGTACTTCACGATCGGTGGCCGACAAACGCAAAGCGGCTTGTACCGTGTCAGCTACACCGGAACACCAGACGCTGCGGCGGCACCCGTGGTCGATCAGGAAGCCGCGAAACTTCGCGACATCCGGCACCAACTCGAAGCGATGCACGTCGGTGAAACGTCGGCGGATTCCGTTCCCATGGTCTTGGAACACTTGTCGCACACCGATCGAGCCATTCGTTTCGCCGCTCGGATTGCGCTGGAACATCAACCTGTCGAACGATGGCGGGATCGGATCGCCACCATGACGGAACCTGACGGCAAGATTTTGGCGGTCATCGCGCTGGCTCGCTCAGGCAAAGCTGACGACAAGGCAAACGCATTGACCGCACTCAATTCGATCGATTGGGAATCACTGGCACCGAGCCAGAAAATCGATCTGCTGCGTGCCTACGGATTGGTTGGAATGCGGTTGGGGAAAATCAAGGACGACGACGCAAACCAGATTCTGGCGAAGATCGAAAACCGATTCCCAACCGGCGTCAACGAACTGGATCGCGAACTGGCTCAAATGCTGATTTATTTGAACGCTGGTGACGCGACGGCGAAGATCGTGGCCGAAATGAAAGCCTCGCCCAGCCAAGAAAACCAGATCTACTACGCGATGGCGCTGCGAGGAGTCAAAAAAGGCTGGACGGGGAAACTTCATCGCGATTACTTCACTTGGTTCAGCGACATTCAATCGGCGCGAGGCGGAATGTCTTTCGGCGGTTTCATCGACAACATTAAAAAGGAGGCTTTGGAGCGGTTGCCCGAAAAGGCACAGAAAAGGCTTGCCTCGGTGATCAATCCACCGCAAAAAGCTGGCGATGAACCCGAGGCTGCTGCGCGACCGTTCGTCAAGCAATGGACCGTCGACGACTTGCTCGCGTCGTCAACCGATGACTCGCATGTGCCCAACTTTGAACGCGGCAAGGAAATTTTCGCGTCGGCACAGTGCTACAAGTGCCACCGCATGGGATCGCAGGGCGGCATCCTGGGCCCTGATCTGACCGCGGCAGGCGGCCGTTTCAATGTTCACGACTTGCTGGTTTCCATGATCGAGCCCAGCAAGGTGATCAGCGACCAGTATGGCGCCACGCAATTCTTGACCGACGACGGTCGCGTCATCATCGGACGCGTGGTCAATATGCGCGAGGACAGCTTGGCGGTGATGACCAATATGCTTGATCCGTCGTCGCAAACGCAAGTCAAACGCGACACGATCGAGGAAACTCGCCCGGCCGAAACCAGCATGATGCCGGCCGGATTGCTAGATACATTCCAGCCCGATGAAATCGCCGACCTGATTGCCTACCTTCGTGCTGGTGGCCGTTCGTCGCACGCTGTCTACCAAACGTTGACGTCGACGGAGTCGATGGACGATCGATGGCTGACGTTCCCGGGCGGCGATGGGCCGGGTGCCGGGAAGCACATCGTTTTGGTTTCGGGTGATCACGAATACCGCAGCGAAGAAGCGATGCCACAGTTGGCAAAAATCCTGTCCCAGAACCTTGGTTTCCGGTGCACCGTCTTGTTTGCCATCGATCCAGCGACGGGCGAAATCAATCCAGACGATGTCACGAACATCCCAGGGCTCGAATCGCTGGCGTCGGCAGACTTGGCGATTTTGGGACTGCGGTTCCGCAACCTAGCCGACGATCAAATGCAAATGATCCTCGATTACGTGGAAGCCGGTCGCCCGCTGATCGGCGTTCGCACGTCGACGCATCCATTCGACATTCCCGCCGATCGACAATACGCCAAGTATTCATGGAACAACAAAGAAGGTGAATTCGCCGGCGGTTTTGGCCGCCGGGTGTTTGGCGAGACCTGGGTTGCCCACCATGGCAACCACGGCCATGAATCGACTCGCGGCATCATCGCCGACGCGGATCATCCGATCGTCCGAGGCATCAAGCCAGGCGAAATCTGGGGACCGACGGATGTGTACGCGGTAACGTTGCCGCTATCCGGCGACGGCCACGCAGTCGTTCAAGGCCAGATTTTGACCGGAATGAACTCCGATGACGCTCCCGTCACCGACGAACGCAATTCACCGATGATGCCGATCGCGTGGACGCGCACCTACAACGGTGGTCGCGTCTTCACGACCACGATGGGTTCCGCCGACGACTTGCCTAGCGAAGGCGTGCGGCGAATGCTGATCAACGCGTCGTTCTGGTGCATGGGAATGGAGAATCAAATCAAACCCGACTTGAATGTCTCCATCGTCGGCGACTATCAACCGACACCGTTTGGGTTTGGAAAGTTCATTCCCGGGAAGCGGCCGAGCGACTATGCGATCGGTGAACTGACCGAAGCACAATGACGCGTCGTCGTGACACCTTTTCGATGCCTCTATGAGACATCATCGACCAATGCGAAGGCGGTCTTCATCGCCTTCGCCGTTGCCGCCGCAGCGGGCTCGTCGTCCATCGCGGCGAGTTCTTGATTGAATGGTTCGGCGCGGATCGGCCCGTCGTATCCGATGGCAACAAGCGATTTCAAGAACGACTTCAAGTCGATCACGCCGGTGGCCAGCGGCAACTCGCGTTGGTTGTCGATTTGTTGATCGACTTCAAGGCCGGTCGGTGCGTCATTCAAGTCGCATGCCACGACATCGTCGTTGGACAGTGCCAAAATAACCGCCGCGGTTTCGCCGGCGGTGTACCAGTGCCAGCTATCAAGGACCAATCCGACATTGTCCAAACCGATCGCCGATATCAGATCTTTGGTTTCGGCCATGGTGTGAAGGAACGGATATCGCTTGGACGTCCATAGCGTCTTTGGCCCGACGTATTCCATTCCGAAACGTTGGCCGTGATCGCCCAAGATCTTCGAGCACTCGCGCAGCCGATCGGCATGAACGCGGAAGTTTTCGGTGTAAGTCAGGTCGTCGCTGCACGGCATCAAATACGTTCCGACGCGAGTCACGCCGGCTACCTGCATCGCAGCGGCAAGCCGGGGCAGTTCCTTCAAGTCGTTTTGATAGGTCGTCTCGTCTTTGCGAAATTCGACGGGCAATCCGGCGGCGCCCCACCTGAGGTTCGCTTGCTTCATTCGACCGAGTCGCTGGTCACGTTCGTCCGTCGACCACTTCGCCAAATCATGAGATTCGGGCGTGACCGCCTCGAATCCATTTCGAATCGCCAAATCGATCGCCGTGGCTTGGTTCACGTTCACGCCCACCGATCCACACCGCAGCGACATCGTAAACTTTCGTTTCGTAGGCGACCGGGCAGATGCGGGCCGAGGCGTGACCGCGGCCGCGATCGTGGCGACAGACGCGGCGAGAGCGGCGCGACGATTCAGAAGCATGGTGGTATCCGCAAAGGAGGGAAGTTGATAGTCGACCCATCAGCATAGCTGGTAAGCGGAGTCGCAGCGTCACGAAACGGGCAACCCTATGTGGACCCGCGACTCAGCTCGCGGGACGTGAACTGCAAAGCAGTTCAGCAAACACACCGTACACCCCGCGAGCGGAGTCGCAGGGCCACGAAGGGTGGTCCGAAACGGGCAACCCTATGTTGAACTGTGACGCTGCTCACGTGGATAAGCCAGCAATCGTTCCTTCATTCGATCAAGTTGCTGATCACGTTCGTCCTTGAACTACTCACTTGGCACTTGTTGCTTGAGGTACACGTAGTCCAGACCAAACATGAATCCGGGCGAAGCTTGCGGGTTCTTCCCCTCGATCGAAACGTGCAGCATGTTGTCGCCTGATGCCCATTCGAACGTGCCCAATGAGATCGGCACGGTCGAGACGACCACGGGGCCGTTGAACAGATCGAATTTCTCAGCCACTTGCGAATCGTTCACACCGAAACGGATGATTCCATAGTCGTGTGCTTGCGTCATCGCGACGAACACTTCGTAACGCCCGGCCTGCTTCACCGGAATGGTCAAACTCAGTCGGTCGCCCACCTTCCCGCCAGTCCACCACAGTTGCGAATTACCGCTCCACGTGCCAGCCTTGAAACTGCTCATTTCCTGCGGCTTGGCGCGGCCGCCGGTGATCTTCGCGACGACCAGCGACTCACCCTCGATCGCACCTTCGACGCGTCCCGTTGCGTCGCTGAAGTAGGGGCCGTCGCCGGGCAGTGGCACTTGCGTTCGGCTGGCCAAGTAGGCGATCAAGTCGACCACTTCATCCGGTTTCAGTTGATCGAGTTGCCCGTCGGGCATCATCGAAACTTCGGTCAACTTCTGGGCCTCGATGTCGTCGCGATCGATCACCAAGCGTTCGTTTGCCGTCTGAATCACGATCGCAGTCTCGTTCGTTTCCCGCACCAGCCCGTTGATCGTCCGGCCATCGACCGTCAAGACCGTGGTGGTTTGATAATCGCGACCCACCAACGCACTGGGGTCCAAGATGTTCTGCAGCGTGTATTCCAAGTCGCCACGGTTGCTGCCGGTGATGTCGGGACCGATTTTTTCGCCCTGCCCAAACAACTGGTGACACTTACCGCAAGTTTGATTGTACAGCAGACGGCCGTGCGATCGATTTGCCGATCGAAGTGCTTCGGCGTTTAGCTTCTGTTTCCAAAACCCGATCTGTCGTTTTTTTTCATCCGACGTTGCACGAATCGATCCCCAAGTCTTGTTGATCCGTTCGGAAAGTGCTGCGTCATCGAGCAGTTGCATTTGCCGGATGTTGAATGCGGATAAGTCTTTGCGGTCGACGATGCCCCCTTCCAATGCGCCCAGTAACCGAAGTGCCCACGCCGTTCGAGATGCCAGCGTTGCCACCGCATCCGCTCGCTCGGCCGGTGCAAAGGTTTGATAACGAGTAAGAATCGCATCGGGTATCGCTGCGTCATCAAAGCCTGCCGAAGCACGGATCGCCGCTGCCCGCATCGCATCATCGTCTAGCAGCGAAATCAACGTCGGCGCAAGCGCGCTGTCCTTGCCGGCGATCAATGCTTGCAACGCACTGGTGCGTTGATCGGCAGGCGCCGAAGTGTCACTTGCAATCGCCCGCAACGCCGGAAAGATCGACGCGTCGCCGAACTTGACCGTAACCAGTTGAGCTTGCTGGCGGATTTTCGCGTCCTCGCTTGCTGACAGCATGGCGTAGACATCCGGCCACGCCTCGGGCATCGTCAGCTTGCCTTGATCCTTGATCGCCGCAACGACTTCACCCAACATGATCGACTGCGTTTCCACTTTGTCGGTCTTTCCGAGCGACGTTAGCAGCGGACCAATGCTGCCCGCATCGGCCGCGGCACGACGAAAAATGAACTGACTAACTTTTGGAATTCGGCAACCGGATGCTAACGCGAGTGCCCGGTCCGTGTCGGCCGGTACAAGCGGTTCGATGCCGTACCAATCCATCAAAGGCAAATTCGGATCGTCCGCGTCGTCAGCGTGGCTGAGCAAACCCGCTGCGATCTCCCATCGTGATTCCAGCGGCAGTCGCTGCAGCGCCGAGGCCAAATAGAGTCGGACCAACGGCGACGGATCGCGCCGTGACATCTCGGCGAAACTCGCCAGCAGTGACTCGCCCGCGACAGAGTCTTCCATGGCAAGCTGGATCGCCCAAGCTCGCAGGTATTCCGACTTGTGACCGCGTTCCTGCAGCAGCGTTTCAAGGTCCGCTTCGGCGAGTTCATTGATACAGTGCAGCGTCCAAATCGCTCGCAGTCGCAGCGATACTTCTTCGTCGCCCATCGCGATTTCTCGCAGCAACTTGGTTGCCGCCACGCGATCTTCGACGCCAACGGAATCGCCATCCAACAACATCTTCTCTTGCATCAACCGGCGTGCGGTTCGTACGTGGTTTTCGTTGGTGCTGCGATGCATCGACGCCAGTTCGTTCAGTGTCACGTCGTCAAGAGACAGTCCCGGTAACTCGGTGGTACCGAACGATACTCGGTAAACTCGCCCGTTACTTCGATCCCAAATTTCCTTGTCCGCGCGGTGACAGGCATTCTTGTCGTACCAATCGATCATGTAGACACTGCCGTCGGGCCCGTACTTCATGTTGATCGCGCGAAACCAACGGTCGTTCGCAAATAGCAAGTCGGCGCCGTGCGATGCGACGTAGCCGCTGCCTTGGCGACTGAGAATGTCGTTGTTGATCCGGTTGCCATGGATATTCGCCATGAAGATAGATCCGCGATACTGGTGCGGCCAATTGTCGGCCAAGTAGATCATTGCCCCACAATGGGCATGGCCACCGCCGGCTGCATGCGTATCGTCAGCACCGACGGGCTGATCACGTCCCCACCAAGCATGGTCGCGAATGTTGCCGGCATAATGCGCGTGGTCCGCGATCGTTTGAATGTCTTCGTAGATATGCGGATTGAAATGTCGTCCGCCTTGGCGATGGTATCGGCCGCCCTGAATCATGTGGAACATGTGCGGAATCACACAAGCGGTGATGAAAGCTTGGCCGTGTTCGTTGAAATCCACGCCCCACGGATTGCTGGTTCCGCGCGCGAACACGTCGAATTCATGCCGCACGGGATGGTATCGCCAAACGCCACAATTCAGCGGAGTACGGTCGCCTTTTGCCGTCCCCGGTTTTCCCACCGACGAATGTGTGAACACACCGTGACAACCATATAACCATCCGTCGGGGCCCCAGATGAACGCATTCAAAGTTTCGTGAGTGTCTTGATAGCCGAAGCCATCCAGCAAAATTTGCGGCGCACTGTCGGGGACGTCGTCACCGTCGGCGTCGGGAATGAACATCAAGTACGGTGCCGCACCGACCCACACGCCGCCGAACCCGACTTCCAATCCGCTGACCAAGTTCAATCCGTCGACGAACACGGTTCGTTTGTCAAACACTCCATCGTGGTCCACGTCTTCCAAGATGATGATCTTGTCATCACCTTCGCCCTCGGGCGCGCGAACCGGATAGGTGTGCGCTTCGGCAATCCACAGCCGTCCTCGTTCGTCAAAGGTCATCGCAACCGGTTGATGGACCAACGGTTCGCCGGCCGCCAACTGCACGCGAAAGCCTTCGGGAACCGTCATCGCTTTCGCTGCATCGGTCGGCGACAAGCCGTCGTTATTAGGCAGCCCATCGGTCCGGCTGCTCGCGTTCATGTCGGTCGATCGTGGTCGGAATCGACCGCTACCGATCGCATCCGGTTTCAACCGTTTCTGTACGCTGACGAAGGTTCCCTTCTTATTGCCAACGATCACATCGGGCGCCTGATCGCCGTTGATGTCTGCCACGCAAACGTCGGTACCGACGCCAGATGCATCGTCAATTCGATGAGGAATCCAAGTCGCGATTCCTTCGGCGGACCGATCGAGTTGGAACCAATACAGCACCGCCGGATCATTCGGATCAGCGTCACCGTGAGGACCGTGCGCCCACCAACGTTTGCCCGTGACGATGTCTTTCAATCCGTCGCCGTTGATGTCGACCAGATCGACGGCATGCAACTGTGAAAACAGAACGCCATACGGATTATCGCCGGCCTTCGACCCCAAGATCAGATGCTTTGAGAATTCCGAAGGCGATTCTTCACCGCCGGTTTGTTCGTACCACGCCAGCCCGCAACCATGGGCATCCAGTGAAGTGATCACGTCATTGTCGCCATCCCCGTCGACATCGTAGGCAAACATTTGCGCCGATCCACGACCGGGCGCAAACTCGAACGCATGTTTCGTCCAAACCGGATCACCATCCAGCGACACGGGCTGCTGCCACCAACCGCTTTTTTCGATCAAGTCCATTCGCCCGTCACCGTCGATATCGCCGACGCCCAAGCCGTGCATGAACTTGCCACCGGCGGACTGGTCACTCACCCGGCGAAAGGTCCATTTTGCCGCCGGCTCATCGCCTCGAATTTCGGCGAAACCAAAGTATCCGTCGCTGCTGCAGACGATGTCTCGCGATCCATCGCCGTTGATGTCCACGAACGTTGGCGATTCGTTGTCAACGTTATCCAGCACTTGATGTCGCGGCCAAAAACGATCTTGCCTCTTAGGATTTTCAAACCACGAAGCATCTTTGCCCGGAAAACCATACACCAGGATGTCGTCCCAGCCGTCACCATTGAAGTCGTCGGTGAAGGCAAAGAAATTGTCAGAGTATCCATGCGGATCGAACGCGTCGCCCGCATAGAATCGGTTTGCCGCTTGTAAGTCTGGGCCCTCATACCAAAATGGCCCCGACGCAACGTCCGCGATCCCATCGCGATTGAAGTCGCCCGTCGTCGCCGACTCGCTAAAGAACTGTGACGAGAGTTGCCGTGTCTCCCACGTCACCAAATCCGGCTCGGCTGCATCCAACAACCCGGACCAAACGCACGAAAAAACGACCCAAGCCAGCGAGAAAAGTTGGCGCATTGAAATACAGTGGTTGAAGGAACGGAATCCCATAGTCTATCTGACACAACATGGGGCTGCAGCAAGATGTTCGCATCAACACGTCCGACCGACGGTGCTGTCCCTTTCGCTCAGTCCTGTTCTTCTGGCAAACGTTTCACTTTCAAATTGCGATACGTCAACACGGTACGATCATGCTCGATCACTGCACCCAGTGCGATCGACAGCTCGGCCTCGGGATCGTAGTCGTGTAGGGTGGGTCGAGAGTGCCGGCAGGCCGCGATGACCCACCGCCTTTCGCGTGTTTGCCGCATCGGTGGGTCTGCATCGCTATCGCGATTTGACCCACTCTACAAAAGATCGACAAGAATCGCTGACGCTCAGGCCGCATTGAAAAGGGAGGACGAAGCGAAGCCGGACGTTACCGTGAACGGGCGGGTCTTGCTGCTGTACCCGAGGCCTTACCGCCAGCGGCTCACCAAATCGATGAGTCGCTTGCCATGCTTTTCATTTCATCTAGCAAAGCCCCAACCGGCAGGTGCTCCTGTTCCAACCGCCGGTTGGTGCGGCAAAGGTTTTCGTAACACTCGCGTTCTGCGTCGTGCAAATGGGTCAATTCTCGGGGCCCCGATCCGTTGCCAGTTGTGGCAAGTTCTTCAAACTTGTCGAACGTCGTTTGGTTCATCAAAACACTTTGCACCTGTTCGATCGAATGACGCAAGCGATCTAGAATCACGAACCCGTCGGCATCCAGATCGCCCCAATACACGACCGGATTCTCATGAAGCCAGCCTACGTCGTCGAGCTGCGTCACGCCGTTACCGAGTCCGCCCAACGCGACCGTTCGCTTCATCGGCGGCAGCGTTAGTAGATTGACCTTGTTCTCGACGATCAACACTTGCGTCTTGACGACGGGCAACTGCGAGAGTGATTCGGCCGGTAACGAGAGCTCGTCAAACGGCAAGCCGAGTTCGGATTGCAGCTCGAGGTCAAGCACTCGCAACAAGAAATGCGGCCGCGTGTAACGCAACCCGTAACGAGGCTCAAACGCGTCGTATCCGTAACGCGGGTCGATCGCATCGGCTGGCAACACGATGTCTAACCAACCGGCGATCCGGCGACGGTTTGATTCCAGCAGCTTTGTCGACACAGCAATCGGCAATTCGCGAGCGAAACAATCTGGTCGTGGGTGAGATCGAAAGTAATCCACAATGTCCAGCAACCCAGGCAAGTCGTCGGCAACGTCCAACAGCTTCCGCCAATTTGATTGACGTTCCAACCATGGCAACAACTCGACCGCGCGATCACGAAAGATACCGACCGCAACTTGAAGACGCTGCCAATCCACAGACACATCCGCCAAACGCACCAGGTCGTTCATCGTGTCGATCCAAATGGCCGCTGGGAATTGGTTCAACCCAAACGTGCGACTGCGACGCGATTCATACTCGACCGTATAGCCGTGACCACGAACTTCTTTGGATGATTGACGAAGCCGTTCGACCTCTGTAATCGCCGCGGCATAGTTCTTGGCGAGCGAAAGGTTGACGGGAACGCGGTGTGGAAAAAACACCGCTTGCTCGTTCGCCAGCCATGCCTTGACCGCCTTCGGATAAATCCGTTTCGCCTTTTCGATGATCGCTTCGGGTGTGATCATCAGCTCGGTTCTTCGGCCTGAACATCACGATACTGCTGGGCGGTCAAACTGATCAGCTCGCTGCGGTTCGTGTCGGGGTCTTTGATGATATGGCCGTACATGCCGACATAGCTTTCGGTGATCTTTGCTTTTGCATCCAGCGGCGCGACGATCGCTAGTTGTAACCCGAAGCGGGCGAACAGATTCAGCGCGTACTTGGCTCGCGTGTCATCGCTGCGTGAGAACATTTCGTCGACCATTACGAAATGCAATCGTTCGCTGTCCGGTTCGTCCGGTCGCAAGTCATACTGATACGCAATCGCGGCGACCAAAACCAAGAACGCAAGTTTCCCCTTTTCGCCGCCGGATTGCCCGGTGCCGCCATCGTAGTAGCTGCCCGGATCGCCGGTCGCGGCGTCGTATTCGCGAGCAGCAAACTTGAACCAGTTGCGAACGTCAATCACTTTCTCGCGCCAGCGCAAATTGGCGTCGTCACGCAGACGCCCGACAAGCTTTTCGATACGTCCGAACGTGGCTTCGTTCGCGTCATCGGTACCGTCCAGCGTGCCTTCGAGACAGCCGGCCAAGTCACGCCGAAAGTCGCGGATCTCGGCGTCACTGGTATCGCTCGGTTCCAAACGCATGAACGTGCCCGGTCGCCAATCAAGCCGCCGCAGTGCTTCGTTGAGAACCTCGATCTTGCTTCGAATCTCTTCACGTTCGTCTTCCAACGACCCATGCAGCAAACCGATCTCTTGCAACACTTTTTCCTTCAGCCGTTGTCGAAACCGTCGTTCATGACGCGGCAAATCGTCTTTCAAAATCCGATCATGCAACGACTCGAAACTGACCAGCGACTGCGGCGTGGGATCCAGTTCAGACTCAAACACGGGAAACTTCGTCAACAGGCGTCCCATCGCCGTCGTCAAACGATTTCGAATCGGTTCGATACTCTGTTCCGATTCACTGACGCGAATCGATAACTCGTGGGCAACTTGAGTCGGTAATCGCCCCATGTTTTCGATTGATAGGGTCCGATTTCCCATCTGTGTGGCGATCCCGGCAAAGTGATCCCCAGCGGTGGCAAGCGTTCCATCGGCGTCCGCATCCGCTAGCGTCTTGTCAACAGCCGCGAGCGTTCCAGATCCGTCGTCGAGCTGTTTCTTCGTTCGCGAGCGTTCATCAAAATAGGAATCACGATCCGAATCCAGCCCGGTAATTTCGGAATTGATCGCCGCCAACTTTGATTTCAATTCGATGACGCGATCATTCGACGCTTCCAGTTTCTGTTTTTCCAATCGCAACTGTGACACTTCGAAATCGTGACGATGATCGTCGATCGCGTCAAAGTCGGTTGTTAGTTTTATTTCGTCGATGACGGTCAGTAGCGAAGTGGCCCGGTCGCTGGTTTGACGCAGCGCGGCGATCGCCGTTTTGCAATCTTCGAGCGCGGCTTGTTGACGGCGGATCGATTGCTCCAGAGCTTCACGTTTGGCACGGTTGTCCCATCCCAGCACAAAGCTGCGACGATCGCCTTCGTGGTTTCGGTCGTCCTTGGCGTGTTGGCGATGGTTTTGCTTGACGTGCCGATGGATCGTCATGGCCCGCCGCGATGCCATCTGGAACTCGCTGATCGTTTCACACGCCAAGTGATCAAAACGGTGCCGGATTTCACCGCGAACATAAACGGCCAACGGATGATCGTCGCGGTACTGCAACATTTCGGGCAACGACAACTCACCCGAAACCGCATCCGTTGCCGTCGATGCCTGTGACACTCGGTCGTACGTCAATCGAACGCCGCGGCCACGCGAGTCGGTCAACCGGCGACCGTCGACGTACCCCGAAACACGCGCGTACATGTCATCGGGCACCATCAACGTGCGTGCAAAGGAATGCAGCACCTGTTCAATCGACGCTTCCCAACGTGAATGATCTGGGTCGACCGCAATCAGCTCGGCGGCGAACGGCAAGTCGCTGGGCGACCACTGGAATGCTTCGCAGATCGCTGCTCGTACTTCGATGAACGCGTCGGGCAAGTTGCCTTTGCGTCGACGCAGCGATTCCAATTCGGCGGCGTCGTCGTCCAGTTGATGTTTTAGCTTGCCCAGTTCGTATTCACGCGCGCTCATCTGTTCGATAGCGGTGGCGCGTTTCGTTTGCAGATCGTCATGGACTCGCGAGACCTTTGCTTGGGCCTCTTCGAGCTTTTGAGAACTGTTGATCGAAATCGTGATGCCGGTTTGCTTCATTTTTGATTCAAAGATCAAACGTTTGTCACGCTTGGATTTTGCGAGCTGTTCTTCAGCGGCAATCAAATCCGGCAATCGTTGCAACCGTGCTCCGCCGCTATGCGCGATCTCGTGTTCCAGTCGCGCGGCGTCACTTCGCTTGGCCTTCAGCGCGACGTCGAGCACCTTGATTTCTTCGTCCAAATGGCTGACTCGCAATTGCCACTTCGCGCACAACGGTCGCAGCAGGTCGGCAGTGGCACTGTCAAAAAACAAGGCTGCGGCGGCGTGTTGGTCGCGGGCCAATTGCAGTTGTTCGTTTGCCTTTCGATAGCGTTTTCCGGTCTTCACGATCGGCAGCAGCAGTTCCGACTGTTGGCGTACTTGAACCAGCGCGCGGTGGGCTTCACTTAGCTCGGCGAAGTGTTGCAGCAGGCTGGCAACCTTGTCATTCCAGGGCTTCTTTTCCAGCATGTGGTCGCGAATGAACTGGTCCAAACGCTGCACGTCTTTAACCGCGACGGTTTGGTTGAAGATGTCCATCGCCTTGGGGCGAAACTTGGCTTGGCGTTGAAACCATCCGTGATACTGCTTGTAGCTCTCGGTGACTTGAAAGCCACGATCGGTCATTGCCGCCTTGATGTCGCTGCCCGATTTTAACTCCCCCAGATCGCCGGCAATGCTGCGTGGCTTGGTGTCGAAACCGTAGTAGATTTTCTTGTCACCTGAGGACGTCAGATACATCACTTGGCAAAGCGTGAACTGTTTTCCCGACGTCGCGCTAGCGAACGTTGCCAACAGCGCCGTGTAGTATCCGTTGCCGTCACGCAGGTATTGAATTTGCGGCTTTTCATCGCGCCCGGCCGTTCGGTCGTAGGCACCGCGGATGTAGGTCCGTTCGTCTCGCTCTTTCTTGGTGGCCCCCGCTGCGACGTTGTAGTTACGGACGCCGGGACGCACCAACAACGTCAACATCGCGTCGACGAGCGTCGACTTACCGGCCCCGTTTTCGCCCACCAACAACGACGTCGTCCCCAGCGGGTTGAAGCAATGCACTTGTCCGTCGAACGTGCCCCAGTTGAACACTTCGAAGGTCGACAGCCGAAACCCGGGCCGGCGATCAACATCGACAACGGCATCTTCATCACTGAACAGAGACATCGGTTGGGGGTGATGTCTGGGGTCATTCATTTGAATCCTCCTCATTGTCGTCCAGAACCTCCGTCGCCGACTCCGGTGCATCTGCACCATTGGAACGTCGCATCAATTCAGTTTCCAGATCTGCCCGCAAACGTTCCAAGTCCGCCAGCGGCAAGCGTGCTTTTAGGATGCGACGTACTTCCCAGCTTGGCGGTTGTTTTTCGAATTGGCGGACGAACTTCAGCTCTTCCAACTTTCGTAATTGCCCACCCAAGTTTCGATTCGCTCGCACCGCATCGTCCTCGCCGGGAACAAGGCTTTGCCAGATTTCCAACAGCGACGACTGTTCGATCACGCAGCGATCGTCGCGATGAATTTCTTCTTCGAACCGCCGCAACTCGTCACGCAGCAGCACACACAACAACGACGCTTCGAACGTCAATCGCACACTGCGAAACAGCCGCGGAATCGACGGATAATCCGGCGGCAAGACTTCGGGTTCAATCTGACGCAGGTAGGCCATTCCGTCTTCTTCGTTGACGATCAACATCAAACCGATGCGGGCAAAGTAGTCGCTAAGTGGCGTCACGCCGGCCAAGATTTGGTTCCAGTGATCACCGGCGTCATCGTGATAGACAATGCTTTGCAGCAAACGAACCGCCGCCGGTGCCCACGGGACGGGCGGCGGCAACGAGTCTGGTGACAACGTATCGTTCTGGTTTTCGTTCCCGTCCATCAACGTGGCCTTTTGGTGCGGATCGGGGCGTTGGCAACTTCGCTGGTCCGATGGAAAGTGACGACGGGCACACGGACGGCCAGAGTCGTCATCTTTCCGGTCACCGCATCTTGCGTCGTCACGTGGATTTCTTCTTCGGCATCACGATCGATCCGATGCCCGTCTTCGTGAGCGATTTGAATCCATCCCACCATTTCAATGATGCCGACTTTCAATGGGCGAAGCTTGATCAGTTCTGACAATCCGATCGATGGCCGCCGGCGAGTCTCGCGGGCGATCGCATCTCGCATTCGTTCCCATTCCAGTCGTTGTAAGCCGGCCAGCTTTCGTGCTTCACGCTGGGCCGTTGCCAGGTCAATGACTTGCATTTCGACTGCGACATCAAAAACTTGCGGCGGAGTCCAAAATGGGCGAGCAAACGGCGATGCCACGCCAATCGTGGTCTCGATTTCCATTCCGATATCTGGCGAGGCATCGGATGATTCCACTTGATGTTTCAGCCGTGACGCCATCGTGCGAATGTCTCGCAGCACCTCAGCGGTTCGCTTGCGGTGGCCGACCGATTGATCGTCCAGCAACCGGCGCAGCGTATGCGACAGACGACCGGTTTGCCGAAGCACGTTGTCCGCTTCGGCCAGCAACGACGGCACCATCGCACGGACGTGTTCGACTGCGGATCGCTGGTCACAGATCGCGTCGATCCGCGTGACCTCGGCAATCGTTTCACGAAGCTTGGCCTGTGCCTGGGGCGCGAACAAAAAATTGACGAAGGCGTTGAAGCTGACGCCTTCGTCCTGTTGCTTGATCAAGTCTTCGGCATCTAGCGCCGTCGCCAAAATCTGCCCGCGCCGACGATCATCCGTCAACGCATCGCGTTGCACTTGACGACCGATTTCTTCGAACCGGTCCTCGACGGCGCGGAAGTCACCCTGCAGTGTCTTCAGCAGATCGACCGCCGTGTGAAACCGTTCGCGAATTTGCGCCGGATGGTAAGTTTCGACTTTTCCGCCACCGCGAACCGATTCGATTTCGTCGTCGATTCGTTGTCGCTCGGCCAACAAGTCTTTCAAGCGTCGATCGGGATCTGACGACGCGCCCCGCACCAGATCGACCAACGTATCGATCACCAACCGCAACCGGCTCTCGGTGCCGACCAGCCGCGAGTCACGCGATAAGGCGTTATCAACAAAACGAATCGCGTCTTCGCTGTAACGCGTCAGTTGGTAGTGTGCCCCCGACGAATCGGCCGGCAAAAATCGCCGCAGCCAGCCCGCGTCGGACCACTCACGCAAATACCGATCGGCGGATCCGACCAAGGCCTGCTGGTCCTCGTCACGCAATTCGTCCTGGAAACACTGCAGCCGGTGGATCAAGTCATCGTGCGAAAAAGCGATCGCGGAATCTTCGTGGTTCGCTTTGAACGACTGACGCAAAAAGAAGACGACGTACGCGCCCAAGTCCGCCTTTAACAAGCGGATCGTCGGCGAGGAATCCAAGAACGCAGAGATGGCATCAAGGGTCATGTGTCAGATTCTAACCCGGCGCCGACGCCCCGTCGGGTCGGTGAAACCGGTGTTCTTACGGCCGCTTCGGTTGCGAAGCACCTACCGAGACCGGCTTGCGTTTTTTGACCGGACCATCCAGCGGGATCAGTGGAAATTCCGACGAAGGCGTGCGCACCGAAGACATCATGGCGGCCATTTCTTCGACCACTTTGGGGTGTTCGCTCGCAACGTTGTTGGATTCACCCACGTCATCGGAAAGGTTGTACAGTTCGACCTCCAAATTTCCCTTCGTCATGCTTTGACGAATGGCTTTCCAGTCACCGACGCGGATCGATTGTTGGCCACCGTAGCCTGCAAACTCACGATACAGATACGGTCGTTCGGGCTGCGACTTTCCCACCAATGTCGGCAGCATCGAAATACCGTCGATCGCGTTGGGGATCACCTCGGCACCCCCGACGACTTCTAGCAGCGTGGGAACCCAGTCTTCGAATCCGCTGACGTGATCACTGACCGAACCGGGCGTGACGTGACCGGGCCAACGGACGATGGTGGGAACGCGAACACCGCCTTCGTACAGCGAGCCCTTCAAACCGCGTAGTTCGCCGACGCTGTCAAAAAACTTGTAGTCCACCTCTTCGCCCAAGTGGGTCGTCCCATTGTCGCTGGTGAAAACGACGATCGTGTTGTCCGTCAAGTCGAGTTCATCAAGCAACGCCAACAGATTTCCGACGTAGCGATCCAGCCGTGAAATCATCGCGGCATAGGCGGCGCGCGGCGTGAAGTGCGGCGTGTACCCGCCGCCGTCGCGTGTGAACGGCGGATCGTTCCATCCAAGTTTCAAGTAGGGTTTTAGTTCTTCCTCGGGCACGTGCAGGGCAACGTGCGGGATCACGCTGGGATAGTACAAGAAGAACGGCGTGTCCTTGTTGGTGCGAACGAAATCGAGCGCGGCGGCATTGATTCGATCCGGTGCATAGTCTTGTCCTTTGAAGACGTCGTAGCTTTGCGGGTCGTTGGGATCGGCGTCCTTGGCCAGACCGGCGTGCCCGGGAATGGGCGGCGTGTTGGCCAGCGGCATCGGTTGGCCATCATCCCAAATCGAATCGGGGTAATAGGTGTGCGCTTTCGATTGACACAGATATCCCACGAACCGGTCGACGCCCTGGCTCAGCGGGACGCCGGTCGAACCGGGGCCGCCGAGTCCCCACTTGCCGAACGCGCCGGTCACGTAACCGACTCGCTTCATCAATTCGTGCAAGGTGACTTCGTCATCGGGAATTGGATATTGTCCCTCGGGCGGTGTGGAACGGTTGTCGCGAACGAACGCGTGTCCGGGGTGTTTGCCCGTCAACAACACGCAACGTGACGGAGCACAAACCGCGTTGCCGCTGTAGTGCTGGGTCAACCGCATTCCGCTGGCCGCCAACCGATCTAGATTTGGAGTTCGAATTTTGGCTTGCCCGAACGAACCAAGTTCGCGGTATCCCAAGTCGTCCGCCAAAATGAAGACGACGTTCGGCGACTCTGCTTGGGCGACACCAAATACGACGCTAACCAAGCACACCCAAAACAAAAACAGCATCTGACGCATGGCCCGCAACTCCAACAACTTTCACTGAAAACCGGAAGCCCATTTGGATCATGACGACCGAAGAAGTGCGTCTATGGTAATGACAAGAGCGAGCCCATGTGCCGCCGCCAAGCCCAAGTTGCTGGACAGAATTGAGGCGTCGCACGGCGATTTCAGCCATGAGCGAAACCCTCACAAGTTCCCTAAGGTTGGCGTTCAATCTCAAAGCCTCGGTAACAAAACTCAATATGCCCGTGTTTTTTTATCAAACACCGGGTGAGCCGCCCGATTTGCCTTGCTTCCCCCCGCCGCAAACCTGAGACTGAAAGCCGGAATCGTAGGGGTCTTCATGTTTAGTGGCCGTGATCGCGAATTTTCATGAAGCGAGAACGCACCTTATTCATGGAACTCCTACGACGTTTCAAAGTAGCGGCATCTTTCGTTTTTCGATGCCACTTTTTTCTTTTCTCATGGAGTAAATCGAATCATGCGATTCAAAAGAGCTGGTTTCACATTGGTGGAACTTTTGGTTGTCATTGCCATTATTGGAGTCCTAGTCGGACTTCTGTTGCCGGCTGTCCAGGCGGCACGCGAAGCGGCGCGGCGAATGAGCTGCAGCAACAATTTCAAGCAGATTGGCTTGGCCGTTCACAATTACCATTCGGCCTACAAGCAGTTGCCTATGCAGGGCTCGGGTACCAAGAGCCCGACCAACTCCGCCAACGCCGGTGTTGCCGGTGGCGGTGGCGGGAACAATCGGATCTTGTCCAGCTATTTGGTTGGTTTGCTTCCGTTCATCGAACAGCAGGCCGTTTGGGAGCAGATCTCGAATCCGAACAACTTCATGACCAACGGTAACACGCCGACCATTCCTTGGTCCGCGATGGGCCCGGTGTGTTGGCAGCGGAACTATATTCCGTGGTCGACCGAACTGCCGGCCCTTCGCTGCCCCAGCGACCCGGGTACGGGTCTGCCCGCATTCGGACGAACCAACTACGCCGCTTGTATCGGTGACGGAGTTGACTTTACCAACGACAGCTTCTGGAATTTCAACCAGGGTGCTTGGCGTAACAATCAGACTTGGCGACATCGCCGCATCCAAGCGGCTGCTCGTGGCATGTTTGTTTTGAACAAAGAATTGAAATTCCGAGATGTTCTGGACGGATTGTCAAACACGATCATGGGAGGCGAGATTGCGACCGATTTGGGCGACCGCGACGTGCGTACCGACGGAATCAACGCGCCGGGCGATAACGCAACCGTTCGAGACAATCCATTGACTTGCCGTCCGCTACGTGATCCGCTCCGCCCCAATTTTTGGGACCCAGTCCAGGTAGCCGTCTGGTCCGGCTCTACTGCGGATAACCAAAACCACAATGTCACGCAAAAGCGAGGTTATAACTGGTCGGACGGTCGGGCATTACGAACGTCGTTCAATACAATCCTGCCGCCAAACAATGAAATCTGCCAAGGTGGCGCCGACGGATCTGCTGGCGTTTTCACTGTGAGTAGTCGTCACCAGGGCGGAGCTCACGTATTGATGGGCGATGGCGCCGTCAAGTTCATCACCGATTCGATCGAAGCGGGTGCCAGTTCGGCCGCATCGGTTTGGCTGAACGGGACCAACAGCGCGCCACCGATTGCAAACGTACCGGGTTCAGCCAGCCCGTATGGGCTATGGGGCGCTTTGGGCACGCGAGCCAGTAGTGAAGTGATTGAAGAGGAGCTGTAGGTTTCTCAATCGTATGACGAAGCGGTCGCCCTTGGGTGACTCGCTTACGGTTCAAACAATTACGGGCAGCTTCCGATCTCGGAGGCTGCCCGTTTTTTTGGGACTCTCGTTTTATGACTTCGGGAGATTGCCCGCGACTATTCTTCAACAGCTTCGTCAACGGCATCATAGTCGGGGTTCGCGCCCGGGTTCAGATTCGGATCGGTAAACGCAGCATCATCGCCGGCGCCGATGACTGTGGGCTCTGGTTCGCCGCAACCGCTTACCAAACCCATTGCCAGTAATACCAAGCAAACGCAAATTGGATGTCTCATTGTTGATCCTGTCTAAAGAGAGCGGAGACGCCATCGGTGAAAAACCGAACCGGCGTTAAAACGAAAGAGGGATTCAGTCCCCATCCACTTTCTTTGAACTTAACCAACGGTTCCCCGCGAGAGTGAATTTGCATCACTTTGCTGGGCGTTTTTCCCGAAAATTCTCGGGAAAATGATCTTGAAGACTGGCTGGCGACCCGGTTCGGCTGTCTTTTTCGTCTTCGCAAAAGTATCTGGGATCGTAGCCTGCTGGCTTGGGACTTACCGACCGGGACGTGCTTCGGCTATTCAGCCGACATTTGCTTTCGCCGGACCATTACAATCGATCCCCTCGGGGGCTCTCCCATCGACACCACAGAGGGAACCGAAGCAAATGGTTCCGTCGGATTTTTCGACCTGGATTTTCCGACCTGGATTTTCCGCCTGGGGATGTTGCCTCCGATCGCGTTGTTTGCCCAATAGTAATACATCCAAGAGTTACATCATGCGTCATTGCGTACAAGGCTGGCTGGGCCGAACTGGCACCCCAACACTTCGACAAAAAGCCACCCGCCGTCGACGTGGTCGCAAACAATTGACGGTTCAGTCTTTGGAGCGACGCGATTTGTTGGCCGCCAATTTGTTGGCCGACTTTTCGGGTGTCGGTGGCATCGCGGATGCCGACGGGTTCACATCATCGGGGCCGGCTGATCTTTGGCACCTGTCCGATGGTCGCGCCGCCGACCTGGGACACTCGCCCGACCACAGTTTCTATTTCGGCGCCGGCGAAGGCCCCGACGGCGGTGGACTCTACACCAACTTTGCCGATGGCACGTTGACTTCGCCGCCGGTCGATTTGACGCGCGCGGCGTCTGCGAAATTGCTCTTCAACACGTTCTTGGAAACCGAACGCAACTTCGACTTTGCAACCGTCCGCGTCGTCGACTCGTTAGGTACATCGACATTGATCGCAACCAGCGGCGCGGAGATGCCGGTACGAACCAATGGCTTTGAACCGATCGAACTGGACCTATCGCCCTTTGTCGGCGACACGATCCGCATCGAGTTTCAATTGACGACCGACATCAGTGTGTTGCGTGAAGGATGGTACATCGACGACGTCGTTGTGAACTCGTCGAGCAATCGAACCTGGTCGCCGCAAGGTCCATTCTCGGCGACGAACGGGCAAGTCGAAGCGATCGCTCCCAATGGGCAAATCGTTGGGGCCATCCACACCGTGCTGGCCCATCCGACCGATGCTGACATCCTTTACATCGGGGCAACCAACGGCGGCGTTTGGCGAACCGACAATGCAACGGCAGCGACGCCCAATTGGACGCCGCTGACCGACGACTTGCCGTCGCTGTCCATCGGTGCGATGGCTTTTGACACTGCCGATCCGACCTTCCAAACGATCTACGTCGGCACGGGCCGATACAGCAGCTTTGGCCGCCGGGGCAACGACCGCGTCGGCATCTACAAGACGACCGATGGCGGCGCGTCATGGACGGTGCTGGACGACAACCTTGCCGGCGGCAACATCTCCGGCATCGCAGCCGATGGCGACAACGTCGTGGCGTCGGTGAACGTCGCCGATGGTGGCGGATTCAACAACACCGGCATCTTCCGAAGCGATGACGCCGGCGCGACCTTCACCCGAGTTTCCACGGGTGACGGAACGGCAACCGGACTGCCCAGCGGATTCAGCTACGACTTAGTCGTCGATCCCGTCAATCCGAACGTGATGTATACGTCGGTGGTGTTCGGCGACAACTCAGGTGGACTCAACGGAGCATATCGATCGATCGATTTCGGTGCTTCTTGGACAAAAGTTAGCAGTCCCGAAATGGATGCCCTGATCATCAGCGGCGAAACCACAAACTTGGAAATGGCAGTCGGGACTCAGAACAATGTCTATGCCGCCATCATCAACTTTGGTGACATGAAGGGATTGTTCCGCTCGGGCGATGGCGGACAAACGTGGGTCCAGATGGATTCGCCCAAGACGAACGAAAACGGCACCGACGTCGGGCTGAACCCGCGAGGCCAAAAAGGTCCCGGGCCGTTGGACAACGCAACGCCCGAAGAATTGGCCGGCGGACAAGGTAGCATCCACTTCTCGATCGTTGCCGACCCGAACAATCCGAACCTCGTCTATGTCGGTGGCGACCGCCAACCGCGCAGCGATGGCGACGCGGGAAGTTTCCCAAACTCGATCGGCGCTCGTGACTTTAGCGGTCGACTATTTCGCGGCGACGCAAGTTTGCCGGCGGGAACTCAATTCGTTCACCTGACGCACAGCAGTTCGCTTGGCGCGGCGGGCGGCGGCACCGCCAGCGGGTCGTCACCGCATGCCGATTCACGCGAGATGACATTTGACGCGGCTGGCAACTTGATCGAGACCGATGACGGCGGTGTGTATCGACGCACCAGCCCGCAGGACAACACGGGTGATTGGTTCGGCGTCATTGGCAACTTGCAAGTGACTGAGTCACACAACGTGGCCTACGACAACTTGTCCGATACGATCATGAGCGGCAATCAAGACACCGGTTCGACGTATCAAACTATCGTCGACGGAGCACCCTGGGTCAGCCTTTCAACGGCCGACGGTGGCGACATCGCGATCGACAATGTTTCGTTGGCGGCGAACAACCAATCGGTGCGTTATTCCAGTTTCCAGAATCTCGGCGCGTTTCGGAAAACGACTTGGGACGCTTCGGGCAACTTGGTCAACCAACGCTTTCCGTCGCTGGCAGGATTCAACAATGACGGCGTCTTCGTTACTCCGCTTGCGATCAACGCCATCGATCCGATGCGATTGGTGATCCAGGGTGGGTCGCAAACTTACGAGACGTTCGACCAAGCTGAAACGGTTGTTGGACTTGTCGAAGGCCCCAACGGCGGCAGCACTCAAAGTGCGTTGGCGTACGGTGGTCGCAAGGATGGCGTCGACAATGCCGACGTGCTGTGGGTCGGATCCGACGACGATATTTTTGTCCGCACCAATGGAACCGATCCGTTGGCTCTCACCGCGGCCGACCCGACCGGCCAAGACATCATCGATTTGGCGATTGATCCCGAGGATTGGGCCAGCGCATTCGTCATCGATACCAATTCGGTGTTTACGACCACCGACGTCGGCGCCAGCTGGAACGATGTGACCGGCGATCTGTTGTCGCTGGCGAGCCGCTTTTTCTCAGTCACTTACGTCAGCTCGGCCGTCGTCGATGCGGTCTTGGTCGGAACCAACGCCGGCGTGTTCGCGTCGCTATCCGATTCGCTGGGAACTTGGGAATTGGTCGGACTGGGCTTGCCCAACGTGATCACGTTCGACATGGATTACGACGCAGTCGACGACGTTCTGGTCGCGGGCACGCTGGGCCGCGGCAGTTGGTTGCTGGACAAAGTTACCGAACTGCTTAGCGCAACCGAGGGCGTCACGAACGTAATGCTTGATGCGTCAGGCAATTTGTTGGTCACCGACGACAGCGGCAACTTCGCCGAGAACATCACGATTGCGTCGGACACCGAAAACCAGTTGTTTGTCATCACCGGCGTCGACCAAATCGTCACGTCCAACATCCCTACCGCGGTCGGAAGCGGAACAGACCGCGTGACGGTTCCGTTCGCAGACGTGATCGGAAGCGAAATCATTGTCAATTCGCTTGGCGGCAACGACTCGATCACGATCGATTTCGCGCCTGGTGAATTTGACAAGTCGATCACCGTCAACGGTGGCGACCCGGCAACCAGTGACACCCTGCGGATGGTTGGCGGTCAATTTACCGAGGCAACATACGACTTTGTGGACTCGTCCAACGGCAACATTTCGTTGGCGGGTGGGCCTGCGATCGCGTACTCGGACACCAGCAGCGTGGTCAGCACGCTGGTCCATGATCGTTTGCTGCTGCGGTACTCGGATGCGACCGAAACGATCACGCCGAGCGGCAATAACGCCGGCGAGCTCTTGATCGGATCGTCGTTCGGCGCAAGCGTGTCGGTCTTGATCCCCGCGGTCCAATTGACGATCGACGGAGGACAGGTTGGGTCCGACACAATCAACTTCCGAGGCACGATCGATCTGGCGGGCGCGGATTTGAACGTCGTTGGTGATGAAGTGACGCTTGATGGCGCGACCCTATCTACCACGGGTGACGGCAACCTCTCGATCATCGCTGACCGTAACTTCTTTGCGTCGAAAAACGCCGGTTTGTCGACCCAGAACGGCGACATCACCGTCGTCGGCAATCGCACGGCGGATGCGGCGGCGGGTGACTTTTCGGGAATCGAACTGCAACAGACCGTTGTCACGTCGATCACCGGCGACATCCGATTGGACGGGCGTGGCGGCGACGAAGTCGACGGCCAAGGAAACGCCGGCGTGCGAATTGCCGCCGACAGCCAAGTGACATCGACAGGTTTCGGCCCCTCGGCCGGCACGTTGACGATCGCTGGAACGGGCGGCGATGGCGCACGCATCAACGCAGGCGTCGAAATCGCGGATGCAGGTACTCGGATCAGCTCCATCGATGGCGACATCGCAATCACCGGAACCGGTGGCATTGGAACAGAGGACTTCAATCACGGCATTCGGTTGGTCGGCGGTACAGTCGAGTCAACGGGCACCGGTATCGAAGCGGCCAAGATCACCATCAATGGAGCGGCCGGCAACGGCGTTAGTTTCAATTGGGGAACGTTGATCCAAGGCGTCGACGCTCACGTTCAATCGGTGGTCGGCGACATCACGATCACCGGCACGGCAAGCGGAACCGGCGACTCGAATTCGGGCGTCGTGTTCAACGACGGCTCTTCGGTATCGTCAACGGGAACCGGATCTGCAGCGGCCGAAATTGTCGTCCGAGGTGTCGGCACCGATACGGCACTATCCGGTCGCGGCATCCAGTTCTCGGGAACGCCTGCGTCGATCCAAACTGTCGACGGAGTCGTCCAGTTGTTTGGCACCGCCGGCAATGCGACGAGCCAATCCAACGAAGGGGTCCTGATGCTGTCGGGATCGATCCTATCATCAGGCAACGGAGACATATTGGTCACCGGCCGCGGGAGTGGACAAGGCGGAACGGGGATCGGGTTACAGAATGGCGCGATCATTGAAGCCACCGACCGGGCCAACATTCGGCTCGACGGCCAAGGCGCTCTCGACACCGACAACGATGTTATTGTCGGTGTCGACGCCACGATCGGCTCGGCAACAGGAACCGGACGGCTGGACATCATCGCCGACGTGATCGACATCAGCGCTGCCAACTCGATCAACGGCGCCGGAAACTTGAACCTAACCTCACAAACCTCCGGTGCAACCATTGGCCTCGGCGGCGGTGTAGGCACCCTTTCGCTTGACGATACCGAACTGGCAAAATTGGCCGACGGATTTGCGTTGATCACGATTGGCAATGCGACGAGCGGCGCCGTTGACATCGACTCGGCGGCGTTTACCGATGCGATCACGATCACGGGTCAATCGATTCACATCAACGTGCTGGATGCGGTCGACAATCCCGTTACGCTTCGAGCCACAACCGGACCGATCACCAATTCGTCGGCTGGTGTCGACATCATTGGCGGCGATGTCACGTTGTCGGGAAATATCACGCCTGGCAGCTCCCCAGGAGTTCTGGACATCGATGGCCGTCTGATTCTCACCAACGACAGCTCCGTTGGGCTGGAACTTGAGGGACTCGTCGCGGGCACTGCCGTTGATCAACATGACCAGATTCGTGCCTCGCAAGGTGTCACGTTCGGTGCCCGAGTCAGCTTGGCGACCGCGTCGACCACTGGTTTTTTTCCGATCGCCGGTGATCAGTTTGTCGTGTTGGATCTAGCCGGAACCGAGTCCATCGTTGGTACGTTTGCGGGCTTGGCCGAAGGCGCGCTTTTGTCGAACTTCCTGGGCTCTGGAATGACGGCAGTCGTCTCCTACACGGGCGGCGATGGTAACGATCTGGTGATCAGCGTGCTTCCCAACGTGACACTCGCCATCGATCAAACATCGATCAGCGAAGCCGGCGGAATCGCAAACGTTTCGGCAACGATTGCCAATCCCGTCAGTGCCGACGTCGTCATTGACCTTCGATTCACCGGGTCCGCATCGAATCCTGCGGACTACGTTCTCTCGGGCACTCAAATCTTGATTCCCGCCGGTGAAGTCACCGCGTCGGTGGTCGTGACGGCGATTGACGACGGACTTGTTGAGTCGAATGAAACTTTGGTGGTCGATATTGTCGGCGTGACCGGTGGCGGGTTGCTGGGAATCCAACAGGTCGTCGCAGTCATCGCCGACGATGATTTCGTACAACCCGTGATCACATCCACCGTCGCGAACCCGACGCGTTTGTCGACCGTGCCAACCACCGTTGACTTCGGCCAATCCGTCACGGGCTTCACCCAAAGCGACTTGGTGCTCGCGGGCGCCGCCGTTTCTGATTTCACCGATCTGGGTTCGGGACGTTATTCGTTCAATCTGAATCCAACCGCGGATGGCGTCGTATCGGTCAACATTCGAAGCGGTGCTGCATTGGATTCCGGCAACAAAGTCACGTTGCCGTCCAATTTGTTTAGCTTGATCGTCGATCGAGTACCGCCGACGCCGATCATCAGCGGGCCGAGTCTGCGAACCAACTTGAACCCGATCGACGTGACGGTTGATTTTGGTCAACCCGTGATCGGTTTTGACAGCTCCGACGTGACGCTGGTCGGTGCAACGATCGGGCAAATGACGGACAACGGTAACGGACGCTTCACATTGACGGTCGACATCGTGTCCGATGGACTGGTTTCCATCGATGTTGCCGCGGATGTCGCCACGGACTTGGCCGGCAATCCGAATCGGGTGGCAACCCCTTACTCGGTTACCTACGACGCAACGCCGCCGACTCCGGTCGTTGCCGGCCCGAACTCGCCGAATCGAACCAACCCGTTCGAAGTGAGCGTCGTTTTTGGTGAACCGGTAACCAATTTGACAACCAACGATTTGGCGGTCACCGGCGGAACGGTACTCGACTTGGTCGACGATGGCGATGGTAACTTCACCGCAACAGTCCTTGCGACCAACGATGGAGACGTTACCGTCGCGGTCCCCGCGGCGGTAACGACCGACCTGACCGGTAACGCGAACGTTGCATCCTCGACTTTTATACTGCTGGTGGACACGACACCGCCTCAACCCTTGCTCAGTTCGGCCGAAGCGATCACAAACGCGGATCCGTTTACGGTTTCGATTGCCTTCGGCGAGCCCGTCAACGGATTCGATGCTTCGGATATCAGCGTCGTTGGTGGCAGCGTTGCCTTGCTTGAATCGCTTGGCGGTGGCAACTACACCGCAACGATTGATGCGGATGCTGATGGGATCATCGTGATCAATGTTCCTGGGGCTGCGTCCACGGACGACGCGGGAAATGAAAGCCTCGCTTCGGCGTCGATCAGCGTAACCGTGGATACAACGCCGCCGACGCCCGTCATCACGGGCCCCGCCGGCCCCATCGGTGATCCCACGTTTACCGTCACGGTCCAGATGGGCGAGACCGTCAGCGGGTTGGCGTTTCCCGATTTCAATGTCGGCAACGGGCGGGTGACTCGCATTCAAAATACCGGCAGCGGCAACTTCACCGTGTCGGTCGTTGCGCTCGCCGACGGCCCGGTGACCGTCGATCTTCCCGCCGCGGCCGTTGTCGACGGAGCAGGAAATCCCAGCAACGCAGCGGAGTCGTTCTCCATCATTGTCGACACGGCCGGGCCCGACTTGAGTATCCCCGCGTCGATTTCGGTCGAAGCGGATCAGTTCGACGGTGCCGCCGGCGACGGCGAAGCGATCGCCGCCTTCCTATCGGCCGCCATCGCCACGGATGTCGTCGACACGAATCCCACGATCACGCACAACGCCCCCGAAGTGTTCTTCCTGGGCGATACAATGGTGACGTTTACGGCGACAGATTCGCTGGGCAATACGACGTCCCAAGCAGCCATTGTTACCGTCGTCGACACGACCGCGCCCACGTTGACGTTGGTCGACGGTCCCGCGATCGAAGCCGATTCGCGAGACGGATTGACACCATCCAACGTCGTACTTCAACAACGGTTACGGTCCACTTCGGCAACCGATATCGCTGACCGCCAAGTCACGTTGACCAACGATGTAACCGAAACATTGTCGATCGGTGACAATACCGTCACATTCACGGCAACCGATGACGCGGGCAACGTGACGGTGGGATCGATCGTGGTAACCGTCGTCGACACGGAATCGCCCACCGTGTTCGCGCCGGCAGGTATTTCGATCGAGGGGAATGTGATCGGTGGCGTCGATGCAACCGATGCACAAATTACAGACTTGATTGCACTAGCGACGACAACGGACATTGTGGATGCCACGCCGACGCTGGCGAACGACGCGCCGACGATTTTCCCAGTCGGCGATACCGTCATCACGTTCACTGCCACCGACCAATCCGGAAACATCGGCACATCAACCACCACGGTCACGGTGACGGACACCACGGCGCCGACGCTGACGCCTCCGACGGACACGACGATCGAAGCGGACGCCGTCGGCGGCCTGGCCACCGACGGTGAAGCGTTGTCCACGTTCTTAAATTCGATTGGGGTCACGGACATTGTTGATCCCAGTCCGACGCTGACCCATGATGCCGACGGAGTTCTTTCGCTCGGCGTTCACACCGTCACCTTCACGGCGACCGACGCGGCGGGCAATATCGCGACGGCGGACATCACGATCTCGATCGTCGACACGACGGCGCCGATTCTGACAGCGCCGTCGACAGTGACGGCAACCGCGGCGAACGTCGATGGTGTCGATGCAAGCGAAGCCACGATCGCGGACTTCCTTTCACAAGCACTTGCCACCGACGTCGTTGACGCCGACATCACGATCGTAAGCGACGCACCGACCGTGTTCCCGATCGGCTCCACCTTGGTCACGTTCACGGCGATCGACGATGCTGGAAACCGCTCGACCGCGACGGGCAGCGTGAATGTGACCGCATCATTCGACTTCGGCGACGCACCGACGGCCGCGGGATCGGGTCTAGCAGCGTCGTATCCAGTTACGTTGGAACAAGATGGCGCTCGTCACATCACCGGACCGTTGTTCTTGGGAACATCAGTGGATGCCGAACCCGACGGATTGGCGTCCACGGGCCTGGACGCAGCCGGTGATGACGACAGCGGCGAAGACGACGAGGGCGGGATCATCTTCAACGCCTCGATCGTCACCGAGCAAGCGACCGACACAACAACAAGTTTGATCGTGACGTCTTCCTTGGATGCCGTCTTGGATGGCTGGATCGATTTCAATCGCGACGGTGATTGGGACGATCCGGCCGAACAAATCGTGACCAGCACGTCCGTCATTGCCGGCCGCAACGTGATCAGTTTCACCGTACCCGCCGGATCATCGATCGGATCGACGGCGGCTCGATTCCGAATCAGCAGCTTGGGTGGGTTATCGCCAATCGGCGCAGCCAATGACGGCGAGGTCGAAGACTATTTGATCTCCATCATCGACGGCGACCAATCGACGTCGGTCACGGCGGGAACAGCGGGCGTCAATCCGATCGTTCGATCGGACTCCAGTGGCGCGACCGTTCGCAGCGAATCCGTCACTCTGTTTGCCGTGTCGTCGACAAGCGTCGACACGCTTGACGTGATCGGCGACGACAATGATGACGTCGTCACGGTCGACACCTCCGACGGATTCGCAATCCCGGCGGGCGGGATTCGGCTGAACGGAAACAACGGCTTCAATCGACTTTCCATCGTCGGCGAAGGTGGCGTGTTCGATGCGACGAACGAGAAGTTGACGATCGAGAACTTCGGTACGTTTGATTTGGCCGACGAACTGCCTTCCACTTTGAAAATCGACGCGGCCGCCGTCGCACGGACGGCGCCGACATCAAGAACTTTGGTCGTGAAAGCGGACGTATCGGACACGCTTGAAGTTTTGGAAGCGAACAAGTGGCGACTGACCGGATCCGAGATCATTGACGGCACGTTCTTCTTGACAGCCGATACAACGGCGTCGGGTGGCGACGAGTATCTGAAGGTCAGCATCGCACGCGGATGGCAAAATTTCTTGCAACCGGCCGACATCAACAACGACGGCGAAGTCACCGCATCGGACGCGTTGCGAATCATCAACGAACTAGGGCGACGTCAATTCTCGGACGGCGTGTCCCAGGATCTCGTTGACCCCGGTTCGGTCGCCGAGTTCCCGGACGTGTACTTCGACCACAATGGGGATAACCGTGCGACCGCGATCGATGCGTTGCGAGTGATCAACCAACTGGCGCGGCAAGCGAATAGCGATTCGTCACCAGCCGATTTGGAATTGATTCCGATCCGCGAACTGATCCAGCGACTGGAAACGACTTCGCCCAGATCCGCCGACGATCCGCTGGCCGTATCGACGGGATCCGACAACGGCGTGGTCGGCGAGTTTGGGACACGCTTGGGCAATGGAAATCCGACGGCGGAACCGACGGGAATGGACAACGAATCGGCATCCTCGGAAGCGTCCGAGGACGCGGTGGATCAACTTCTATCGGACAACGCGTTCTTGTCGAGTATGTTTGGTTAACTGCCACACGACCGGTCGCGTGGCTTGATCCGAATCTTTCCCTTCATCCCACGCGACTTTGATGTCCCAGCCGGAACCAACGCCTCAACCCCTTCGCAGCATCCACACTTCGAACCTGCCCGAGATCCTTGATCACTTGGGCATTTCGGTGATGGTGACGACGTACCAAGCCGGACGCTTGGTGATGCTGCGTTCCCAGCACGGTTTGCTAAATACACATTTTCGGTCGTTCGACAAACCGATGGGGTTGGCGATTCGGGGGAATCGTTTGGCGGTGGGGGCAGCGACCAGCATTTGGGAGTTCCATGATTTACCCGCCGTGTGCACCAAGGTCGATGCCAAGGCAAATGAATCGGCGGAAACGCCTGTCACGCATGATGCCTGCTTTCTGCCGCGGACGACGCACTGGACCGGTGATATCCAAATCCATGAGATGGCGTGGGTGGATGAAGAACTATGGGTGGTCAATACACGTTTCAGTTGCCTTTGTCGTCGCAGCGATACGTATTGCTTCGATCCGGTTTGGCGACCGAAGTTCATCGATCGATACTTGCCGGCGGACTGCTGTCACTTGAACGGCTTGGCGATGCGAGATGACAGAGTCCGTTACGTCACCGCGCTGGGTGAAACCAATGAGCCCGGTGGATGGCGTGCCAACAAGCGAGACGGAGGTCTGTTGATCGACGTCGACACCGATGAAGTGATCACGCGAGGTTTGTCGATGCCACATTCGCCGCGCTGGTATCGAGATCGATTGTGGGTGCTGCAATCCGGTGAAGGCGGTTTCGGATTCATCGACGCGGCCACCGGGCGATACGAATCCGTCGCGACGTTGCCGGGATTCACGCGAGGTCTATCGTTCGCAGGGCCGCTCGCATTCATCGGTCTTTCCCAAGTCCGCGAGTCGGCGGTCTTCGGCGGCATCCCGATTGCCGAACGCGAATTAGAACAACGCACGTGCGGCGTGTGGGTGGTCAATATCGAAAGCGGCGAGACCGTCGCCTACATAAAATTCGAAGACGCCGTGCAAGAGATCTTTGCCGTCGAGGTGCTTTCGGCGCGTTATCCCGAACTAGTAAACGATGATCGCGACCTGCTGGCCGGTTCGTTCGAGCTGCCTGATTCGGCGCTCGCCGACGTGCCGCCCGAATTGAAAGACGAACGGTGTTAAGAGAAGTGCATTCATGAAACGATGAAGGCCGAGACGCGTCCCGGCCTTCATCGTTTCGAATCGCTTATTCAGCCGATACTTTTTTGAATGCTTTTGCGAATGCCTTGTCGGCAAATACCAACTTCAGCTTGGCTTCGTCGTCTTCGGCTTTCTCAACAGTACCTTTGCAACCATCGCAGCAGAACGCGACCTTCGTGCCGGCAACCGTGGTTGCGGTTTCCGGATTCAGATCGCGGCCGCTCATCGGACACGCTTTTTGTTCGTACTGCTTGGTGGCAACCAGTTGATGATTCGCCTTGGTCGCGAACTTCTTTGTGTTGGCAGCAAACTTGCCGGCACATCCGCCACAGCAAAAGTAGACTTTGCCGTCTTTGTAATCAGCCGACTTGCCCTCGGTCGCAGGTTTGGGCGCGACGACGCAGGTGACGCCTTCCAGATCGACGTCGCCTGCAACAACGGTCGCACCAGCGACCAAAAGGATTGCAAAGCAGCTCAAAATTTTCTTCATCATGTTTTTTTCTTCCGTAGGGTGGGTAGCAGTCGATGAGTGATTGTCCAACGAAGTCAAAACCGGCTTGCGAATTTCACCAAGCCAGCCCAGTGATGCACGACTTTTTTTGCCCTATCACCGACCGCGCAGCATAGGCGATTCAGGCCATTCACGCAAATTTATCCGTTGACTTCTAACAACATCCTCAAATAGCTCCGGGGTTCGGTTTGGTGCAACCCCAGCGTGTTTCCGAGCGTTTCCACCCTGTTTCTCGCTTCCTCCACGCCATTTTCATCGGCCGCTACCACCTCGATCTCCGCGAAATGGCCGACTTCATCGACATGATCGACCACGACGACGATGCCAGCTAAATCGGCGGAATGAGTGTCTGTGGCCGGTGGATCAAAACTCAGGCGGACTTTGCAAACGGTGGCGACACTGCGAAACCCCAAAAGAACGAGCAGTTCCTCCATGTTCGATCCGTCGATGTCGCCGGGGTCCAATCGCCATTCCAGTTCGCGGCGAGCCTTCACCGCACCGGGCAACTTGACGCCTTTGTAAGTCACCATCGGGACACCATCGACTCGCCGAACACGCAACGCTTCTCGCGTTTCGCCGAAATCACGACTCGGGTGGTTGTAGTACGTATCGCGATGCTGCTGGGTCGACGCCAACCGCCACCCCAAATCGTTCAACCGACCGATCAGTCCCTCGCGATCGTCGATGTGAAACTTCTGCTCGACTTCAAACACTGCACAGACTCCGTGTATCGGTTTTAAGGCTTGGCCGTCGGTACTTTCGTGACCCACGTCGGATTTCCTTCACTCGTGATCCACAACCTGGACGACTGGTCAACAGCGACGGCTTCGATCTGTCGCAGTTTCGGCAAGTCGGTCGCCGTGGGCAGCGCGGACAACTGATCGAGCAACGGCCTCGATTCGACGGCTGCATATCGAAACGCTTGAAAGTAATTGACGATCCAAAAGTCACCCGTCGCATCATCGAAGTCGGCTCCCGTCACCATGGGCACATTCAAGGTGGTCACTCGAGTTGCCACGACATCCATGGACGATGCAGGGTCGGCCGAAATGCGATCGGGCAGCGGGATGGTGTACACACCACAGTACGGCAAAGCGGACTTCGTCACCATCACAATCAAGCGCCGCTGTCGATCGACGGCAACAGCTTCGCAGTCTCGAGGACCGTCGGTATAGGTGACCCGCAACGATTGCAGAATCACATCGCTTCCGTCGCTGTCGAGTGACGGTTCGTCGAACAGGTAAAGCATGACAGACGACCGATTCTCACCGTTATCACCACAGTCGGCAACCAACAGTCGCGGCACCTCGTTGTCGACGTAGGAAACCATATCTTCCCAGTCGACGGCGGTTCGGATACCGGGAAAACGCAAATGGCCGACACTCTGTCCCGTCAAATCAAACGCGAACAATTCGGCTTTCCCGCCCGAATCGTTGTGCGTCCAAAAGACGCCGTGAGTGCGACGCGAGATCGCCAAACCACTGCTTTCGACCAACCGAGGTTCAACGACTCGGATCGGATCATGGAGGGTCGCCGGATTTTGCGCAGCGGATGGGAGCCCCCAAAGGGACATTACTGGCAAGACGGTTCCAACCAACCGTACGACCAAACTGCAATTCTGTTTCGACGGCATTCGCTGTACTATGAATTCGCACCTTGAAGCATAACCGAGCGTTGCGACCCTACGTCGCGATCCTGGTTACGGACTCTTACCCCGCAACGATACCTTGTCAGCATCCGATTCGCATCCGCATGATCAATCATCACCGAAAACGCGTTCGGCAGTCCGCAAGGGACTATGGATCGCGTTGGCGATCGCGTTTTTGGGCACGATTTTTGTAACACGGTTGAATCGATCAACGAATTCGTCGGCGACCGATCATGTAGCGGTCGGCAAGGAATTGCCGCAATTGGATTTGGTCGCCCTGGATTCGGGCAAAGCGATGAACGCGGATGAGATTGCGCCCGAGGGCACCGTCCGTTTATTGCATTTTTGGGGAACGTGGTGCCCGCCATGTCGAATGGAGTATCCGCACTTGGCCGAAACGGCGACCCAGCTTTCCGCGAATTCGAATTTTCGTTTCGTACCCGTGTCGTGCGAGTCGGGCGGCGGAGAAACGATGGGAGGGCTCGCACAGAAGACTCGCGAGTACTTCGCTAGCGAAAACATCAACAGCCCGGCATTGGCCGATCCTCGTGGACTGACCCGCCAAAGTGCGGTCGATCGGCTGGAACAACCGTCGCTCTATTACCCGACATCGATGTTGATCAGCCCCGCCGGAAAAATCGTCGGCGTTTGGGAAGGCTATACACCCGATGCGGTGGACGAGATCGCAGCCGCCGCGACTCAGCTTTTGACGGGACTGCAATCGCGGGAAGTCACGTCGCCCGAATGAACTCGGACTTACCCTCCCGTTTTTCGGAACGCGGACTTATCGTCCAGGTAAATTGTGGCCCATCTTGTCGCGTTTGGTGTCGAGATACTTTTGGTTGTGTTCGTTCACGTCCGAAACGATCGGGACCTGATCGACGACGCGAAGATCGAAACCTCTTAGGTTGAACGCTTCGGTTTTCTTGGGGTTGTTGGTCAGCAGGCGTACTTCGCTCAGTCCGAGATCCTTCAAAATCTGCAAACCGATGCCGTAGTCTCGCATGTCGGCTTTGAACCCAAGTGCATGATTGGCCTCGACGGTATCCATTCCCTTGTCCTGTAACGCGTAGGCGCGAATCTTTTGGGCCAACCCGATGCCACGGCCTTCTTGGGGAAGGTAGATCAGCGCGCCACGTCCTTCGCTGGAAATCATCTGCAGCGCCATGTGCAATTGGTCGCCACAGTCACATCGCAGCGATGCCACCAAGTCGCCCGTGAAGCAACTGCTGTGCATCCGAACCAACGCCGGCATTCCTTCGGCCGATAGATCTCCGAAGACCAACGCAATCGGTTCTTGAGCCTCGTAGTCGACCGCGTAGACAACGACGGTGAAGTTCCCGTACTTCGTCGGCAATTGAGCTTCGGCGCTTCTTGTGATCAGCTTTTCGCTGACTCGACGGTGGGCGATCAACTGTTCGATGCTGATGATCTTGAGGTTGTGTTTTTGAGCGATCGCACCCAACCCTTCCCGCGTCGCCCGTTCGCCCGATTCGTCCAAAATTTCACACAGCGCCGCGACGGGTGCGAGACCCGCCATGCGAGCCAAATCCATTGCGGCTTCGGTATGTCCGGCGCGTCGCAATACGCCGCCCTGCTTGGCCAGCAGCGGATACACATGCCCGGGCCGCACAAAGTCGTCGGCTTTGCAGTCGCCCGATGCCAGTGTGCGAATGGTTTCCGCACGTTCCGATGCCGTGATTCCTGTTTTCGCAGTGCGAATGTCGATCGGTGTCAGAAATGCGGTTTTTAACGGCGCGTCGTTCTGGACCACGACCGGATTCAATTCCAACCGCTTTGCGACGTCGGGCAAGATCGAGACGCACAACTGTCCACGTCCGGACAACATGAAATTGATTGCTTCGGGCGTCGCTTTCTCAGCAGCGCAAATGTAGTCGCCCTCGTTCTCGCGATCTTCGGCATCGACGACGATAACCACCTCTCCGGCGCGAATCGCTTCAACGGCTTCGGGGACGGTATTGAGTTCGACTGTCATAGTGGCTTTCCAGATTGAGAATTGACGACCGAGGTCGCCGACGGGCTATTATACGTCGGAAGTCCATTCATCCCACCGGACCACTTGTCGATCTATGTGTGTAACCCGAACTCAACATTGGTTGTTGGGCATAATGCTGCTTTCCGCGACATTGGCGCTAGCGAGCCGGATTGCCGTCGCAGACGAAGCCGCATTACCCGCCGCACCGAACCGTCCGATTGAGTCTACGGCCGACCAACGGTACTGCGACAACGACGGCAAAGCAGGCTTGTGCGACGTCCTTTCGCCGACTGGCCCGCCGCCCGCCGAAGGCTATCCGGCGATCATTGTGGTCCACGGCGGGGGATGGATGAGCGGCGACAAATGGACTGTCGAAGGCTACGCGAAGTTGCTTGCCAAGCAAGGCTTTGTGGTCATCAACATGAACTATCGGCTGGCGCCGGCGTTTAAGTTCCCGTCCCAGGTCGACGACGTTCGCGCAGCGATGCTGTGGGTCAAATCAAGTGCAAAGCGATGGTCGATCGATCTGAGTCGGCTGGGCGTGTTCGGGTATTCGGCGGGCGGTCACTTGACGGCGCTTGTGGCGTCATTGGCGGACGAACCGATCGAGCGGCAAACGGCGGCAAGCGATTGGCCGGCAAGCGACGAACGATGGAAGGACTTGCCCAAGATCCGCGCGATTTGCGTGGGCGGCCCACCGTGTGATTTTCGCACGCTGCCGGTCGACAACACGACGCTGGCATACTTTCTGGGCGGTTCACGTCGCGAGAAACCCGGCACCTATGTTGCCGCGTCGCCCACGGCACACGCATCACCCGATGATCCGGTCACTCAAATCATTCACGGCGACAACGATATCATCGTGCCGATAAAAACCAGCAAAGAATTTCACGCCGCGCAAATCGCGGCCGGCGTGGACAGCCGCATGCAGGTCATGCCCGGACAAGGCCACATGCTGACGTTCTTGAACCCAAAGACCAGCGAGAAGGTGGTCGAGTTCTTCTGCGACGTATTGAAATGAAGCTGGCCGTCGACTTCGTTAACGGCCATCCCCCATTGATCCAAACGCCTATTCCAGAATCATGTCGTCGACGGTTTGACCACCGGGAATCATCGGCAGCACGTGCTCTTGGTAAGGCACTTGGACGTCCAACAGATACGGACCTTTGTGCTCGATCATTTCGCGGATCGCGCCTTCCAGGTCCGCTTTCTTGCGCACCGTTGACGCGCCGCAACCGTAGCCGTGCGCGATCTTGACGAAGTCGGGATAGCGATCTTCGGCGTATTGATACCGATCGGCGCTGCTTTTACCCTTCGCTTCTTCGTGATGAATCGGGCCCAAGTAAGTGTGGGCGCGGTTGCGTTCCATGAAACGGTCTTCCCACTGGACGACCATTCCCAAGTGTTGGTTGTTCAACAGGAACACCTTGACCGGCAACTCTTCACAGAAGCACGTCGCCAATTCTTGGATATTCATTTGGAAGCTGCCGTCACCGTCGATATCGATCGACAGCGCGCCCGGGTGAGCCGCTTGGACTCCCATCGCCGACGGCAAACCGAAGCCCATCGTTCCCAAGCCGCTGCTGCTCATCCACGTGCGTGGACGACGGAACTTGAAGAACTGCGCCGCCCACATTTGATGCTGGCCGACGCCGACGCTGACATAGGTGTCCATGTCGGCGGTCATGTCGCTAAGCGTTTTGATCGCGTGTTGCTGCAAGATGCCGTCGAACTTCTCGTCATACTTCAGCGGATACTTCGCTTTCAAGTCGACACAATGTTTACGCCAATCGTCGATCTCGGGCTTTTGAACGATCTTGTTGACTTCCGTCAACACTTGTTTCACATCGCCGCGAACCGGGATGTGCGCCGTCTTTATTTTGTTCAGTTCCGAAGCATCGATGTCGACGTGAATAATCTTGGCGTCTTTGGCAAACGCTTCGATTTTTCCAGTGACGCGATCGTCGAATCGAACGCCCAGCGCGATCAACAAGTCGCAATCGCGAACGGCATAGTTCGCGTAGGCTGCGCCGTGCATGCCCAACCAATCCATCGAGAACTCATTCTCAGGCGGAACCGCACCGATGCCCATGACGGTGGTCACGGTCGGGATACCGGTCTTGTTGATGAATTCGCGTAGCTCTTCGCTGGCACTGCCGATGATGACACCGCCGCCGGCATAGATGACCGGACGCCGCGCCAATTTGACGGCCGCTGCAATTTGACGAACCGCTTCGGTCGCGACTTGTGGCGGTGCCGATTGGTATCCGGGCAGATTCATCGGTGGATCCATGTCGATGTCCGACAAGTCCGCCATCTGAACGTCCTTGGGCATATCCACGATCACCGGACCGGGACGTCCGCTTTGGCAAAGGTGGAACGCTTCCTTCATGATCCGCGGCAAGTCGCTGACTTTGGTGACCAAGTAGTGGTGCTTGGTGATGCCGCGACAAACTTCGACCATCGGCGTTTCTTGAAACGCGTCGCTGCCGATCGCCTTGGTCGGCACTTGGCCGGTGATGCACAGCAACGGAATGCTGTCCAGCTTGGCGTCGGCGATCGCCGTTACCAAGTTGGTGGCACCGGGACCGCTGGTCGCCATCACGACACCGACTTTGCCGGTGCTGCGTGAATAACCTTGGGCCGCGAAGGCGCCGCCCTGCTCGTGGCGGGGCAAAATCGTGCGGATCGAGCTACCGAAACGGGTCAGCGCCTGGTGCATCGGCATGCTGCATCCGCCCGGATAGGCGAAAAGTACGTCGACGCCGTGGTCTACCAACGATTTGACCAAAATATCGGCACCGGTGGTCACTTTGGGTTGGATAGCGGCTTTCGCAGTACTCATGTGCTCTTTTGAACAGAAAAATGCGTTGTGGTGGGGGAAAGTCGGTAAAAACCGACAAACAAGGGCTCGTCAAAACGGGAGACCGAAAAAACTGGCGTTTACGCGGCTGGCCGAAACTCCGAACCTACTCGCTAACGTAAGTTCGTGCCGAAACTTAGGCAATGGTTAAAACGGTTCTCGTCGATGACTACTTGGTTCAATTTGATCGCGATCGCCGGGGGGGGAGCCCTCGGATCGGTGGCTCGTTACCTGATCACCCTGGCCGCCATCGCGGTTCCCGGCGGGTCATCCATGATCGGCACAACGATCGCAAACGTGCTGGGTTGTGCGGCGATCGGGGGACTGATCGAGTACACGGCTGTTGAGGGGATGATGGCAGAGCGGGTTCGATTAGCACTTCAAGTCGGCTTTCTGGGCGGGCTAACCACCTTTTCGACATTTTCGTCCGAGTCGGCTTCGCTGGCGATCGACGGCCGTTTGACTGCTTCGACGGCGTATGTCGCGGCCAATATGGTGCTCGGATGGATCGTCTTGATCGGGGCCGCAGAGATGGTCAAAGGATGGAACGCATGATCGCCAAAACGCCCCAAAACCCCAGCCGCAACGTCACGACGGATTCTGGTGGATTTTGCCGATTTTACGGCTGCTTTCTGATCTCGGCAGCCTTGGTGATCGGAAATTGCCGGATCGTCGATGCCGCGACCCCCGAACCGACACCCACCTACTCGCAAACCAGACTGCTGCGCCCCGATGCGGCCCTCCGCGCCGTTGCCTTCGATGGCGGGTCGTCTGGGATCGCCGTGGGTGATCGCGGATCGATCCTTTTCACAACCGACGGCGGCGCAAGCTGGACTGCTGCGGAAAGCAACGCCGAGTGCCGCTTGGACGATGTCGTTTGGATTGGCCAGGATCGCGCGATTGCTGTCGGAGGCCACTATGACGCCATCACTCGGATCAGTCGCGGTGTCGTCTTGGTCACCGATGACCGCGGCGCTACGTGGCGACGGAGTCTTAACAATGACTTGCCGAGACTGCGCCACATCGAAATTCAAGAAGACCGAGCCCTTTCGGTCTCCGGCGACTGGTCGCATCCATCGCTAACCCGCCGCTTTGAAAGCCGAAACGGTGGCCGCGACTGGAACGCGACGGGAAGCGAATTTGCAGACTTACCCGTTGCTCCCGAACTGAATTCATCCGATCAATGGCTGGCTTGGGTACGAGCCACCACCGTTCACGCGCCGATTCGCGATGCGTGTCGCTTCGGTGACCACGCGGTTTGCGCGGTGGGTGACCACGGCGTGATCTTGACCAGCGATGATGACGGCAAGAACTGGACGATACGACACGGACAGGGACGCCGACCGGCGGTGTTGCTGGTTGCCGCCGATGCTCGCTCGGTGCCCTGGGCGCTGCTGGGCAGCGAATCGCTGGAGTCACGTCACCGAACGTCGTTGCTATTGGATGTATCGGATGCGAAACTTTCGGATCCCGCAAACGATTTCACCGAGATCGACTTGGCCGGACAAGCCGCCGTGATGCTGGGCGGTGCCGGCGCAGACCGATTCGCCACCGACGCCGACGACCGATTCCAGTCGGCGATGAAATGGATCGCCATCCATCGTCCTTCGGCTGTTGTTCTGGATCAAACGCTTGCACCGGAGACTCGAGACGCCTTTTTTGAAGCCGCGACTGCGGCCGGTGTCGATCGAGTAGCCGTCTACAGCACCGGGCAATCGATGTCGACAACGCTGCACCGCGACGCGCTGTTGCCCAAGTCGGGTGTGCTTGCCAGCGACTTGGCGAGCGATGCTTTGCAATTGGTGTCGCCCCAGCGGACCGTGACCGAATCGATCTCCATTCGCTTTCTCTACGACGCGAGTCCGTCCCGAAAAACGGGTGAATCCGTAGCATCGGGATTGCGACTTCATCCTGGACAACGAATCACCGACCGAGATTCACCGGCGTCTCGCCGACAATTGCAAATCGTGCAAGCCAGAATGAAGCAGTCCAAACGGATCGAACAATTACTGGCGCGATCACGATCGGATGATTCGCTTGCCAAGACTCTGGCGATGGCGCTAGACCAAACGGCCAAAGAAGATCAGTTTCGGTTCGCGTGGGCGGTCTTGTCCGAGACATCCACCGACGCGTCGGAGATCGTCGAAGCTCACAAGACCGTGCTGCGTGAAATCGCGACGCGATTCCCCCATCGATCGGCGGGCCAGTGGGCCAGATTGCGACTGGAATCGCTGAACCTAAGCCAAGAATGGAAACGACTGTCGTCGACAATGTTGGCCACGCAAGCGTTGACGCTCAACGCTTCGACCCAGAAGTCACAATCGGTTGCCGTATCGCCGTTTCAGTCCTTACCCGATCCGACATTCACCGCGGAAAATTCGATCGTCGACGCAGCCTCGATCGGCGCTTCATCGTTGGGCCAGGTTCGCCAAGTCTCGGCGACCACGCCGGTGTTCGTGCCTCAACCATCGCAAATCGATTATGCCCCCAACCCGGTGAAGAGTTCTATTGGCGAAGTGGATTTGGCTTGGGAGTTTCACCCGGCGGTCCTGTTAGGCGTCGAAGCGGCGCGGCGGCGAGGCGACGAGGCACCGTTGCAAGCCACCGACGATCAACCGGCCAGCATGCGATTGTTGGCTGATTCCAACGGCAGTTCCTGGTCGCCGCTGCTTCGCCAACGCGGGCCGCAAGTCATCACGGCATTCCGCACCGCCACGCCGCCGCACCTGGACGGCATCCTGGACGACACATGTTGGCGACAAGGCGATGCCTCGCGGCATTCATCGGTATCGGTGCGAATGTCCTACGACGATGATTACGTTTATTTCGCCGTCGAGTGTCCATCGGACGCGCTGCGTGACGACACGAGGGACGGCACACGGGACGGCGGAACATCGACATCGCGCGATCATGATTTGACGGGTTCGGATCGAGTGCGAATTTGCATCGACACCGACAAAGACCTGTTCACATCGATGCAACTGCAATCCACGCTGACGCGACGAACCCACGATTCGATCGACGGCAACCCCGCCTGGCAACCGACGTGGTACTTGGACGTTGCACGACAAGACGAGCGAACAACAATGGAGATCGCCATTCAGCGCCGCGATATCGTCGACTTGCCGATCGCAACCGATTCGCCCTTCGGCGAAAACAGTTGGTTCGTTTCAGCAAAGATCCTGGCCGCGATGAGCGTCGCCAAGGACGAACTGATCCCGGTACCGACGGATTGGATCCGCGTCGTGTTCCGCTGATCCGGCGCAGCGACAACTTGCCTGACTCGCTTGGACAACTCCCGCAGGAAAGACGAAAACGCCTGCTTACGCAAACAGGCTCAGCGGCGTGAGCCCGCTAAAGTTACTGAGGTTGGGCAGCACGTCAGCTAGATCGCTGTTTGAAACACCAAACCATGTGGCCAGTTCGGCGTTGTATTGGTCAACCGACGTCGTCGGGATCAACCGACCGCGACCCAAATCGATCGTTGATCCGTTGAAGGTCGGCGTCTTCAAGTTCGTTGGATAGTCGCCTCGGATGTTTCCACCGGCGATCTCGCCGCCCATCACGATATGGTTGCCGCCCCAAGCGTGGTCCGATCCGCTTCCGTTGCTCGATAATGTTCTCGCGAAATCCGAAGCCGTGAATGTCACGACATTGTCTTCGACACCCAACTCGACCGTGGCTTGATAGAAAGAACTCAGCCCGTTGCTCAGAATCTCCATGTAATTGTCATGATTGGTCAGCAAGCTGGCATGATGATCAAAGCTGCCAAGGTCGACGAAGAACACTTGGCGACGCTGCCCCAACCCAGTCCCACTTTCACGAGCACCAATGACCTGGGCAACTCGTTTCATCCTTTGGCTGAACGAGTCGGTATCGAATACCGTGTTGACCGTAACCGCGCTGACCGCATTGTTGAAATCCAACGCCGACTGCATCGAAAGCAAGTGCGACTGAGCCAACGTTTTCGACAACAGATCGTCGTACGTCTGACCCAACAAGCCGCTACGCATCACATTGAACGCCCGGTTTCGATTATTTGACGCATTTGCCGGGTTTGGCGAGTAATTGAAGACGCCCGTTGCACCGCCCGCCGAACCCGTATCGATCGAGTAGGGATTCACCGTGCTGCCGGTTTGAAACTTATTCACGCCGGACAACGAAATGTTCATCGAAATCGACGAGGGGTCATTCATCGAATACAGCAGGTCGGCCATCTTGCCGCCCCAACCCTTCAAGTGCGATCGGTCCTGGGGAACACTCGACATCCAGTGCCGTTGAAGATCCGAATGAGAAAACAGACCCACCGGCAAGTTCGACCGGGCCTGATAACTGGCGTAGTCGGTGGGCTCGATCAGCGACCCAACATTGGCAATGAACGACAATTTCCCGTTGTTGTAAAGGCCGCGGATTCCGTTGCCGCCGGTTGCTGCCGAATTCAGGTTACTGACCTCGTCGCCCAACCGAGGGTGAACCCCGAACGTTCGTCCCGATGGCCCGGCGATATCGAGCAACGAATCGGCACCCTGTTCAGGAATCGCAATGCCGTCGCCTGTGGGAACGCCATTGAGCGAACTACCACGGGCTTCGCTATAGCTTAGGTATTCGCTGCCCTTGGGAGCGAGCATATTGAACGAGTCGTTGCCGCCCTTGAGGAACACGCAAACGAGCGCCTTGTGGTCGGATGGTCCACTACCAGCGGCAAGCGTTTGCGTCGCTTGCAAATTCAGGAATGCCGAAACCAGCGACAGATTGCTCATCATGCCGCAGCCAACCGCCGCGGTTTTCAGAACGTTTCGTCGAGAAGTGCCGTCGTCTGATTTTCGATTGAATTGCATGGTCATCAAACCAGGAATGGATGTGCTGAAAATTGATTGAGTTGTCTACGATCGAGCTTCTACTTTTACCCCGACATCGCGGACTCACGTCGTCGGCCGTCGGCCGTTGCCGATGCCTTGCACCTTGCACCTTGCACCTTGAACCTTGCGAACATCGACTACTCTTCGATCATGCAGTTCGGCGACGTCAACACAGCGATCAATGTCTCTTCCAAACGAACCTCGGCATCCGATGCCGTACTTGCGTTTGCATACGTTTGCAGCGCACCGATGATGATGGACTTGGAATCCTCGTTTAGCGTTCCGTTGCACAATCGCAAGTCCAGATCTTGCAGCAAATCCCGCATCCCGGCGGGCGTGGCAACCATCGCCATCTCGTCGGCCAGATCGAAGGTGATCTTGTTAGTGAAGGTGTAGCCGTTGCCGTTGTACAACGTGTTGGAGATATTCCCGGCTCGCAACCAACTGATGAACTTGTTGGTTGCCCTGTTGGCAACCACCGCGTCCATGATCTGGAACTCGGGCGCATAGAGTCCTGAAGATGGGATCAGCCGCGAAGGTTGAAAGTCAGTGATATCGCCCGGCGGTTGAAAATCAGGCAGATAGAAGTTGAAGACGCTAGGCGACAGGTAGGGCTCCTGCCCAAAGTCGCTGTTGCTATACCGGATCATCATCGAACCAACGGGGCTGTCACTGGTCGGATTCAAGGCGCGAATCATGGCCGTCACACGCAACAAAGGTTCTCGCAGACGCGTAAACTCGGTTCCCCGTTCGGTGACTTCGACACGGTCGGGCAAGCGTTTTCGCGAGATGCGTTGGCCGCGTGAAAGTTCCGGATCCAACAAAATCGCCTTCAGCACCGCACGGAAATCGCCCTTTACGCCCGATCCATTGTCATTGAACGTCGTCGCCACGCGGCGAATGTAACTTCGCGTCGGATTCGACTTGACCATTCGCTGGATCAACAAGCGACTGATGAATGGCCCAACATTCGGGTGATTAAAAATCACGTCCAAGCCCTCGTCCACCTCCTGTTTTACCAAAATGACGTTGGCCGCCGTGTTGCTTAGCGTTGAGGGCATTTGGGTTGTCAGCGTTGACCCTAAAAACGTTTTTGCTTCTGGCGCACCGGGCGTTTCGCTGTAATTTCGATTGTTGTCGTGTTCGGGCGGGAAAATCAGCATCGGCTGATTGTGATTCCACATGCCGTAGAAGTTCGTGTTGGTGTTATTGTTCTTGAACCCCGTGAACAAACGTGCGAGCGACTTGATGTCTTCGTTGTCATACGTCGGAATCAATTCGCCTTGGCTCGTCAAAACGGGACGGCCGTCAACGTGCAGTTTGTACAGCCCGATCGAAAACAGCTGCATGATTTCGCGAGCATAGTTCTCGTCGGGAAAACGCTGGCCCGCGACGTTTGCCTTGCGATTGCCGATATGGCTGAGGTAGTTGCCCATGATCGGCGAATACGTCATCGTCGAAAGCAAATCGCGGTAGTTTCCGAACGCGTTGTCGACCAAAACTTCGTCGTAGTAGCGGACCGTCCCCAACCAGGTTCCGTCACCACTGAAATCAGCCGTCGTATTCGTAAACGAATCGCCAGCGGTCACGAAAATCTGTGATAGGGCCCAAGCAAAACGCTGGCGAAGCTGGTCGTCGCTTCGCAGGGCGATGTCCCACCACGCTTGGTTTCGATAACGGGGGACGTAGGCGTTGGTTTGCGTATTGGTAAGACCGTCTTGGCTTAGCATTTGTGAAACGGTTTCGACATGGCTGCGGACAAAGTTGCCCGACGAGGGGTTGTCGACCATATCGAACTGATCATCAATCCATTCTTCGCACGCGCGGCGGTAACCGACCTGTCGAATCCGACTCGCCAATTGGTCGATCCCTGATTCGGTCGGCCCAAAGGTTGCCTTGGACAAAAAATGGGCCGCTTTGATCTTGGCTTCGATCAACCGGGCTTCCGAAGCATTGGCGGCAACGAAGGTGCCTGCCTGGGATGCTGGCGAGAAGATCGCGACAGCCAGAACGAAAATGAAAGCCGCGGTGCAGAACCTAACCGAGAGACGCAACTGAGACATCGTGACTCCCATGCAATGCATGGCCTGGGCGAACGAGGATTCGGCCAGAATGACCGAAGCCAGAAAACTTTATTCGCCAGTCCTCGCTTAGGGTTCCCACAGAACCCATGTCGGGATGTGACGATCAGAATAGCGGCGAAATGATAAGTTCCCTCCCCAGCGAATACTATTACGAATCCCATGATTTTTTCGGAATTCGCCAAACGCCTTCAAAGGGAAAAACAAAGATAGTCTCTGCAGACTTCTATCCATTTCTCCCCCTCCCCAAACCGCTTAGCCACCATGCATCACGATGTCGAACCGTGGATCCTTGAAATGACGGGGGCTTCTCGCATCAGCCGATGGGAAAAACTGCAAACGCTTTGGAGCGGTTATGGACAAATTTGGCGAGTTTCATTGCAAGGTGGGCGGGCCGAATCGATGATCGTCAAACACGTTCGGCCACCGGTGGTGGAAAACCTACCCACGGAAGCGGACGGTGACGTGTCGCATCAACGAAAGTTGCGAAGCTATGAAGTTGAAGCGAACTGGTACGAACATTGGAGCGGAAAACTGACCGACGGCTGCCGGATCGCTGGCTGTGATGGAATCTCGCGTGCCGATGGCGGCATCGTCTTTTTGCTCGAAGACTTGGATGCGGCCGGCTTTGCGTCGCGTTTTTCGTCCGCCGACGCCAACACGGTAAAAGCCGGCTTGGAATGGTTGGCTCGGTTTCATATGCGTTTCCTCCACTGCCAGCCGGCGGGTTTGTGGGAAACGGGCAGCTACTGGCATCTGGCCACTCGTCGGCAAGAATGGCATGTGATGGCGGACCACCATCCGCTCAAACCGTTGGCAACCGCCATCGACGAACAACTAAGTCGGTGCCGCTTTCCCACTATTATTCATGGCGACGCGAAGACCGATAATTTCTGCGTCGCGCCGGATGGCAGGTCCGTCGCCGCGGTTGATTTTCAATACGTTGGCGGCGGCTGTGCAATGAAGGACGTCGTCTACTTTTTGGAAAGCGCAACGGGCGATTCGGATCGGCAATCTCAAGGCGATTCGCTGCTGGATCGATACTTTGCAGAATGCCGACGGCATTGGCCCGGCAATGGAGGTGAGTCCAGCGACGCAGGTGACTTCGACGACTTCGAATCGGAATGCCGCCGGCTTTATGTCTTTGCGTGGGCTGACTTCGAGCGATTTTTGGCGGGTTGGTGCCGCCAACCGATCGCGACACGTGGCTATCGATTCTCGATGATGCAGCGAGTGATGAATGAACTTCGCTGAGGTGAATCGCCTTGCACAGCCCGTTGCTACGGATGGACCAGCTTGATGGCTTCGATAACCGCTGCCGTGTCCACGTCTTCGACTTGGCCGCTGAGGGTTCCCAGAATTTGGATCGCTTCCTCGCGATAGCCTTGATCGCTGACGGGCGCGATCGCTTGATAGGCGGCCATCGATGCTTGCCGTGTCGGGCCTTCGGGGATCGAGAACGTGGCCAACCGGTTGGCGAGCGAAAGCGGGAACTCGTCAAACTTGAACGTTCGATTCATGGCGTTGTATCGCACGACTAGAAAATCGGCACCGACTTCGACAATCACCACTCGAAAATCGCTGGTGACTTCGAAGTCATTGCCAACCTGCAACGACTCGACACCCTTTTCGACGCCGCCACGATAGTAGGTTGCCAAATCGGCTAACTGATACAGTCCCTTAACGCGAATCTTTTGTTCGCCTTGCATTGGAAGTCGCTGCGTGGCTTCGGCGGCCGACTTCATCTCGGACCAATTCGGCTGGCGCAACAGACTGGTCACTCGTGCGATTTCGGCATCCGCTTTTGCGATGTCCGCTGCGGTGACTTCACTCGCGACTGTTGGTGCCGCTGTCATTCCGGCGGACATGCCACCGTCTTGATTCATGTCCTGAACCGATGCGTTCATTTGCTCTGCGGCGACCTCCGGTGCAACCGATGGTTGCAGTTCCGTGATCGACGGTTGCGGCGGTTCCATGTCGCCACCCATCTTTCCCATCACGGGATCGAATCGCCGGGGTCTGGCCGTGTCATTGTCCGGGTCGAGGGGGCGCGGATCGGCAACGGATGTCGATCCCGTGGTTGACCCCGCGGATGATCCAGGACCCGTCGAGATCGTCAGCGATCCATCCTTGCTTGTGATTGCCAGCGACCCAGGTCCAAAAAGCAAGAAATACGATAACACGCCGATGGCAGCCAACATCCCCAGCAAAAACGTTCCCATCATCAGCGTCCCCACCATCGAACGGCGACGTGTCTTGATCGGCCTAACCTTGCGGATGACGGGTGTGGCGATTGCTGCGGGTGCAACGTATTGCTGAACGGGTGTCGCCGCAGCGGGTCCCGACGGAGCGCCGAAAATTCCGGGCGGAATTGCGTTGGGCTCAGGCGTGGCAACGGGTGTTGGTGTGGAAGCGGCTGTGACCGGCGCCAACGGATTGCTCGGCGGCAGCATGCCGGCGAGCGGATCGACCTTCGCAGCGGGCGTTTGGGCAGCGGTTGTCGGACTGGGTGTCTCGTCAACCGCAATGATGCCGAAGCGTGCATCGAGTTCGGCTTTCTTGGCGGGATCCGCCAACGTGACTCGCGCGGCTTGAACCAATTGAGCCGCTTGTTTCCACAGCGCCGGCGGCGTTGCATCTTTCACCCCACGCAACCGAGCCACGGTGGCCTGTACCGCCGAGGCAATGGTCGGCAGATCTTGTTCACCGGCCTCAAGTCCAAAAATCTGGTAAGGATGAGGCGCTGAATTGGTATCACCAATTGGCAAGAGATCAGAAAGCTTTTGGGCCGACATGATGATGGAGGGGTTGCAGCGTCGAAAGGAATCAGCGGGAACTTAAGTTTAATAGACCGCGACACACCAGGTTCGGTTTTTGATGATGGGCGTGTCGAAGGTGAGCTGACAGCACCAGCGAGTCTCCGCCCGTCAAAATGACCGGAACGGTATCGTCCGATCCAGATGCTTGTTGCCACGACTCGATGTAACGCTGGGTCAGGCCGTCGATGGCGGCTGCCAAACCGACCAGGATGCCCGCGTAAATGGCATCGGCCGTGTTCGTTGCCGGAATCCGAACTTGATGGGGTTCGGACCAATCGATTTGAGGCAGGGCATCGGTGCCCATCGCTAGTGCTCGCGATTGCAGGCTCAATCCCGGTAAAATCGCTCCGCCGCAAAATCGGCCTGCTCCATCCACCCAGTCGACCGTCACGGCAGATCCGGCGTCGATGACGACCAGCGGGCCGCAGGAGCCCGAATTGGGTGAAGAATCTCTCGTGATGCGACGCGCCTGAAACGCACTGAGCAGCCGATCGATGCCCAGTCGGTCGGGAAAATCAACCGCAACCGGCATGGGCACGTCATGGTGGGTCACCAATTCGATGGACGCCGACGGTGCAGCAATTCGAACGGCGTCAACCAATCGATCAGCGGCGCGTTGATGCACCGATGCGATACGCCATTGCATGTCCTTGCACCCGAGCCGATCGCGGACCCAAGTGATCGCCGATTGATGCCAATCGGTATGGCTGATGACAATGGAATGATCAACGATCGCATCCCCTTGTTCGACGGCCAATTTGACCGCCGTATTCCCAACATCGACCGCGACCATGCATGCGGTCGACGTCACAGATCAATGTCCTTGGCTTGCAGGCCATCAGAAAGACCGGACGTCGGGCCGGCCAAGTGAGGCGGCAATCGTTTCGGTCGATCGGTTTCGATCGGTCGGACATCGGTTTCGCGAAGCAGCGTGACTTCTTCGCCGGCGGCGATCATCGCTTCGCGTCGTTTCTCGACACGGCCAGCGATCTCGGCAACCAATTCGGTTAGCCCTCGACCGACGACCGCACTGATCAGGTAGACGTCGTTCCCGGTCAGATGATGAAGCGCGGCGCGAACGTCTTCGGCGCCCGGCAACTCACTTTTCGTAACAACGATGATTTCTTCTCGCTCGGCCAACGAAGCATCGTACTGGGCCAACTCGGCTCGGATCGCTTGGTAGTTTTCGATCGGGTCGGTTTCATCCGTGGGTGCAGGTTCGACCAAGTGGACCAACAACCCGGCGCGTTCGACGTGACGAAGGAACTCGTGCCCCAGCCCAAGGCCTTCGCTGGCCCCTTCGATCAATCCGGGGATATCGGCCAAGACAAACGACTTTTCGCCCAAGTCGACGATGCCAAGGTTGGGGTGCTTGGTCGTGAATGGATAGTCGGCGATTTCCGGTCGCGCGCTGCTGATGCGGCTCAACAGGGTGCTCTTGCCCGCGTTGGGCATGCCCACCAAGCCGACGTCGGCGATCGATTTGAGTTCCAAGATCACCAACCGGACTTCACCGGCCGATCCTGGTTCACAGTGGCGTGGGGCTCGATCGTTGGCGGTCTTGAAGTGGGCGTTCCCACGACCGCCACGTCCCCCGCGGGCGACGACGAACGAGTCACCGGGTCGCTTCAGATCGCGAATCACGAAACCGCCCGCCGCGTCGATCACGGTGGTGCCCGGCGGCACGTAGAGAACTTGATCTTTTGCGCCCCTCCCGTAGCGTTTGGAGCCTTCGCCGGGGCCGCCGTTCTTGGCGCGATAGAACTGCCGGTTGGCCAGGGCCGCAAGCGAATTGACGCCCAACCGAGCTTCTAAAATGATGCTGGCACCGTCACCGCCATCGCCGCCATCGGGACCGCCACGAGGCACGAATTTTTCGCGCCGCATGCTGGTACAACCGTCGCCGCCCTTGCCGGCTTGCAATTCAATCTGGATGCGATCGACGAACATGAACGAGCCGGCCTGGGTAAAAACGAAGCGAAACTAGGGGATTCGCTTCATCATAGCCACAACCGACGCCAAACCGTAGAGCCGCCTAGCGGAAGATCCAACGGTAATCCAGACGCTCGGACAGCCCGTACTGCTTCAAGATGTACTGTTGTTCGCTATCGTTGGCATAGGCTGGAACGCCGAACAGAATTTGATCGTCAACCTGGTTCATCGAATCGCCGGGGCGATAGAAGTTCAGCTGCAAGGCCTTGCGACGGTACGGTGCCTTGGGGCCTTCGCCGTCTTGTTCGAAGGCATTGGTCAGTCCAAAGACTTCGACCGACACGAAGTCCAAGTTCGGGTCGACGTCTTCCCACGTTGCCACACCCCAGACGCCATCACCCGATTCGTCGGCACCGTACGGCACACTGACTCGCGTGATTTCGACCGAGTTATAAAGCGGCGCGGTGATCTGTTCGCGGACTTTGATTTTGTCTTTGACGGCCGGCAAAATGTTGTCGACATAGTCCTGATCGCTGACCTGGTCGCGAAGGACCAGCATCGGGAAGAACCGACGCGATTCGTAGTGAACTTCTTCGACGCGTTTGTAGATCGACACGCCGGCGACCTTGTCGGGCGCGGGACGCAGATCGCCACCGCGATAACGGACGCGGTAGACCATGTACCAAATCAGTTTGCGTTGCATCCGTCCGTCCGCGCGAGGCACATCCAAATACATATGACGCAGCGGCTTGAACGCGAACTCGAACGCATAAATCTCGCGACGCAGGATGACCTGCTTTGCCATTTCGACCAGGGTTCGGCTGCGCGGATCAAAGTGTGGCTCGCCGTCGGGATGGGTTGCCCCACCGAACTGGATCTCGGGGTGAGCTTCCAAGAGTGACTGCAGCGTTTGCGGGCCGTCGAATGTTTCGTCGGGCTCTGGTGCTGGCGGAATCACTTGCAGCACGCCCGGCGCGAAACGGCTCTCTTCCGTCGTCGATGGATCCTTCTTGGCACCGTTCTGTGCGGTCGCCGATCCGGCAATTCCGGTCACCACCAAGGTCGTGGTCAATACGATTTTAGAGATACGTCCGAGCAACATGTTTTACTACCGTCGTTTTGCTTTGCCAAAGGTTGGCCGGCTATCGATGCGATCGCACCTATTTGTGGTCGCTTGCTGATTGTACTTCGGAACTATCGTCGCGGCGTGGTTTTGCTCGCGAGATTCGGGTCTCGCCGTCAAGCACGTACTTTCCGCTGACCATTTCGCCATCGGCCGACTTTCGATCCAGCAACCGCAGCGAGCCACCCAGTTGGTGATCCGAACCGGCAAAGACCGACGCATTCCTGGACTCCATCGTGAACGTTGCCAGCACGCGCCGCCCCGAATCGTCGGACAAATGCATCAACGTCCACTGAATCGGCACGCCCTCAACCGCGCCCGTCGCGGCCACTCGCAGCACCCTCAGCCCCGTTTCGCCGACCCGTTCTTCGGCCGAAACGATATCAGCCAGTTGTTCGCCGAGGGTCTTTTTGATGTCTTCCTCAAACGCATCGAGCGTCCACTGGGATCCCTTCGGCAGCGTCGCGAGCGGCCGAAAATCGCACTGGGCGATGCTGCGGTCATTTTCGATCATCCGCATCATCGCCGCGCCGGGAACGTCCGACATCATTCGCCAGCGACGATCCATCAGCACGCCGATGCCCAGTTCATCGCTCTTCAAATCCACATAAAGGCGGTCTTCCGGAATCGGTGCCGTGGGGTTCACTTTCGTCTTGGATGCCGCCAACGCGACCGGTTGGGCCATCGGTTTGCGGACCATTTTGATCGTCGCCGAAACGTCAAATCCAGGTTCCGCTTTGCCGATTTCGCGAGTCTCATGGACCGCCATGGCCAGCCACGTACATGCGCCCAGCTTGCGATCGAACGTCAACTTGCCGACCGTTCGCACGATCGTGGGGACGCCTTCGATCGATCCGTCCACGTCACCGGTGAATTGAATTTTGGCTTCTTGGGCCGTGATCGAAACGACTTCCGCAACGACCTTGGACGCTTCGACCGACGACAGGCTGAGCGCCGCGGCGAGCGATTCCATCGACGGCGAATACTTTGTCCCCGTCGCAACCGCCTCGGTCGGCAGCAATCCGTCCAAGCCAAGGCTGGACGCCGGCGTCCGCAGCAGATCCAGCTCGTCACGGCGAAAATAATCGTCGACTGCGAAAACCACTTCGGGTGTCACGTCATGTCGAACGACCGTGCTGCGAACAGAATCTCGCAATTCGCAAACGGTATCGGTCTTGTTCAGCGTGCTTTTTCGCTCGGCCGTGTGGTAGTGCCGTTCTGCCATCACGATGGTCGGATCGTTGGCGTTTTTGCGCGTCACACGTTCTTCGTAGTCCAGCACAGCCTTGCTGGTGATCGGTAACTGGATCTCGCTTTCGCGCGACACCAATGCGTTCTTGGGAAGGTTGACGTTCCCTTCCACTTCAAGTTCGCAGCGAACACGAAAGAGGTTTTGCTTTGGATTGGGGCGCAGCATGACCGAGCCGGCGGCCGATCCCGCCGCCATTGCCGAACCTCCCAGCGGTGCCATGAAACTGGTGGCAGCAGCAGAAGCGGCGATCAAAAAGTGTCGGCGGTCGGTTGAGCTTCGAAAGGCTTTGGATTGCATCGGTAACCGGTCGGATGTTCGAGTCACAAAACAGCGGTTTCACCTACATCGACTGATCGGGCCAAATCGGTTGAATGGAAATTTTTTTACAACCCGCCTGATACACAACCCGCCACCCGCCCGACAACTCGATCAGCCGTCATCTCGCGGAAGGCCTCGCGGATCCCAGACGCACACATTGCCCGGTTTTGGCGCAACCTGACCTTTTGCTCTCATTTTGCGACTGCCAAATTTGCAATCGGATGCAAGAGTTACAAGGCCGTTTGGGTGATCCGGCTGCGTCCGGGACTCGCCGACCTTCGTCCAACAGCCGTAAACCCTGCGGTGCAAAGGGTTTGTTAGGAAAATCGCCGGGACTTTTCCGATTTGGGACGACTTTGGCCCAAAATTTCCTACTAGTTGTGGTGGTCAGTTGGGCATCCAGGTGCTCTCCATCGACTCGGACGAACTCAAATGGCCGTTTTCATTCACTCTGAATGGGGTGGGTGAAACGGATTGAACCGAGTTTTTTGGCGAACTTTCTGGATTTTCGGTTGGTCATGGCTCATAACTACGCGGATTAAATTGACGCGTAGTGGACAATGGAGTGGGCGGCAAGGAGCCGTCCATCGTGAACAGGGCAATCAGACGGCGGTGACCAAACGTGTCACGGCCATCACCGATTCCTTTTTCACACCCCTGAAACAAATCGCTCTACGGATTGAGCGACACCCGGGAAAAACAATCGGTAGACAGTCGAGCGATCCGCCGGGGTCGCAGGGAAACGGAATCGACGACCTACCAGGAACGGGAGAATTGGCGATGCACGAAGATTATCGCGACGTGAAAATCAAGGAACTACGAGACCAACTGACTCGCTTTGCCCCCAAGGCAAAGAAGCTCGAGCAGGCTAACCTTGCAGAAAAACTGTACGGCGAGATCGAAGCCGATCGCTCCTACGCTTTTGATTACCTCTGTTTCCGAATCACCAACTATCGACCCGAAAAGGCGACCCGGCACAGCATCGCCGAAGCCGATCTGAAGCACGATCTGCGACTGTTGATCGAAGACCTCAGCGATTCGGCCGACGTCGAAGTCAACGAGGCCGGCGAACCGGTTCACACGGTCGATGAACTCAGCAAGATGTTTCGGGTTTCCACCAAGACAATCAGCCGCTGGCGTGACGCCGGTTTGGTCAGCCGTCGAATGTTGTTCGGCGGACGCAAACGCGTCGGATTCTTGCACAGCAGTGTCGAGCGATTCGTCGCCGCCAATCGTGACAAGATCCGTCGCGGCGAACGATTCAGCCAACTGACCGAAGACGAGAAGAGCGAGATGATCGAACGGGCTCGTCAAATGGTCGAGGCCGGATCGACGTTGTCGGAAGTCACTCGTCAACTCGCCAATCAAATGGGTCGCAGCCCTGAAACGATTCGCTACACATTGAAAAATTTCGACGCCGATCATCAAACCGTCGCGATCTTCCCGAGCCATCGCGGTGTGTTGACCGAAGACGACAAGCGAGCGATCTTCAAACTGCATACGCACGGTGCGTCCGTGCCACAATTGTGCAAGCGATTCAACCGCACGCGGACCAGCATCGGACGCATCCTGCTGGATATGCGATTGGAACAGATTGGCGAATTGCCGCTGGACCATATCTACAACGAGGACTTTGACGACGTTTCGCGAGAAGCCGAATACCTTGGCCCGCTGCCCGAACCGGCTACGGCGCCGCGCAAGGTACGTGTGCCTGCGGGGCTTCCAAGTTACTTGGCGGCGCTTTACGACGTGGCCCTTTTGACACGCGAACAGGAATACCACCTGTTCCGTCAAATGAACTACTACAAGCACAAAGCGAGTCGCTTGCGTGACAGTTTGGAAACAGCCGAAGCCAACAAAACGGCGATCATGGACGAGATCGATGATCTTTACGAAGCCGCCGTGTTGGTCAAGAACAAGATCGTGCAAAGCAACTTGCGTTTGGTCGTTTCGATCGCCAAGCGTCACGTCGCCAGCACCGATGACTTCTTTGGTTTGGTGTCCGACGGCAACATGTCGTTGATTCGCGCCGCCGAGAAGTTCGACTATTCGCGAGGCAATAAGTTTAGCACGTATGCATCGTGGGCGATCATGAAAAACTTCGCTCGCACGATCCCCAGCGAGTACAAGCACCGCGATCGCTTCCGAACCACGACCGAAGAGTTGTTCGTGTCTCGCCAAGACGAACGAATGGATCCGTATGCCGAAGAAACGGTCCAGAAGACTCGCCAACGCGAGCTTTCCAAGATCCTCAATCGCTTGGACGAACGCGAGCAAAAGATCATCACCGCACGATTCGGCCTCGGCCGCGGCAGCGAACCGCTGACGTTGAAGCAAGTCGGTGAAGAAATGGGCGTTACTAAAGAACGCATTCGTCAACTGGAAGCTCGCGCATTGTCGAAACTGCGTGAAGCAGCCGACGAAGCCAAGATTGACATCGAATTGGGTGCATAAGGTCGACGCGGCTGATGCCGTGCGAGTCAACACGTCGCCGTAGGCAACGTCCGGCGACCGATTTCATGAAGCCGCGCTCGGGTGCTCCGAGTGCGGCCTTTTTTTTGGTAAGCTGTCGCCCAGTTCACCTATTCAATCACTCTATTCGCCTTGAACTCCCAAATATGGAAAAGCGTCATCTCGCGGGCACCGATCTGGACCTCCCCGTACTCGGATTTGGTGCCTCGTCGATCGGCGCCGAGTTCAGGAAGATTGATCTCGGCGACGCCTTGCAAGCCGTCCACGTCGCGCTCGATCGTGGCATGAATTACATCGACACCGCGGCGTACTACGGTCGCGGCATGAGCGAATTGATGTTGGGGCGGGTGCTGCCCGAGATCCCGCGCGACTCGTACGCGATCAGCACCAAGCTGGGACGGTTCGCGCCAGCCCACTTCGATTTCAGTGCTCGCCGAGTCGCCGAAAGTATCGACATCTCGTTGGAACGGATGCGGATCGATCACATCGATATTGTCTTCTGTCACGACATCGAATTTGTCGACCTGGACCAGATCGTCAATGAAACGCTGCCGGCATTGCGGAAGGAAGTCGAAAAGGGAAAGGTCCGGTACATCGGCGTCAGCGGTTACCCGATGAAGATGTTCACCGAAATGATTCGGCGAACCGACTTGGACGTCGTGCTGACGTACAACCACTACACCCTTCAAAACGACATGGCGCTGGCACTGGTCGAACCCTGCAAAGCGAAGAACGTGGGCCTGATCAACGCGGCCCCGTTCTCGGCGCGTTTATTGACCGATGCAACATTGCCCGTGTGGCACAAAGCAACGCCGGAAGTTCGCGAAGTCGCCGCCAAGGCCAGCGCGCACTGCAAAGCGGCGGGCACCGACATCGCCAAGTTGGCGCTGCAATACAGTTGCGCCAACAAGGAATTCGCAAGCTGTGTGACGGGTTCGGCCAACCCCGAACGCGTGTCCCAGTGGTGTGATTGGCTGGACGAACCCATGGACGAAACTTTGGTGGCAGAAGTCAAGAAAATTTTGAAGCCGATTCACAATTGGGTGTACGTCGAAGGACGCCCCGAAAACAACGACGCCTAGCAGCCTGCTGAAAAAGGGGTCTGACCCTCTCCGACGTTTCGAATTCACAATGTTTCAGCAACGTCTCCAGAGGGTCGGACACTTATTTTTCGCTCATTCCTAATTCCTTGACTGGGGCGTTTGTATTCCAACCTTTCACTTTCACACCGATCATTCACTGCCATGAAGTCTTGCATCACCATCAGCCTTGTCGAAGAAGCCCGCGGCGGACCGTTTGTCCTTTGGGATGGACTCGAAAAATCGATCGCCTTCGCGGCCGAATTGGGTTACGACGCGGTCGAGATTTTCGCGGCGGATTTTGCCGGCGGCCCTGAATCGATCGACGCGGCCGCGCTGAAATCGATGTTGGACAATGCGGGTTTGAAATGTGCCGCGTTCGGGACGGGTGCCGGTTGGGTGAAACATAAGTTGCAGTTGGCCGACCCCGACGCAGGCCGACGTTCGACGGCGAGAGACTTCGTTCGCACCATCATCGACTTTGCCGGCCAATTTGGGGCCAGCGCGATCATCGGATCGATGCAGGGGCCGAGCGGTCACACCGGCGATCTGGAAACGGCGCGAGGCTATCTGTGCGAAGCACTCCAGGATGGCGGTGCTCACGCGGTCCAGTACGGCGTCCCGCTGATCTACGAACCGCTGAACCGTTACGAGACGCGGCAATGCTGTACGGTCGCCCAGGGTGTATCGATGCTGGAGTCGCTGGCGACCGACAACGTGCGTCTGTTGTGCGACCTATTCCACATGAATATCGAAGAATCTAGCATCGCGGATGCCCTGATTACCGGTGGAAAACATGTCGGACATATCCACTTCGTCGACAGCAATCGCCGGCCCGTTGGACTGGGGCACATGCAGTTTGGTCCCATCATCGCCGCACTCAGGAAAATCGGATACGACGGCTATTTGTGCGCCGAGGCGTTTCCATTCCCCGATCCGCACGAAGCAGCCCGACAAACGATGCGGGCATACCGCTATTGGACCGGCACTTGATTGATATGTCGGCCGAATCGATCGCTGGGGTATAATCGGACGTAGGTTCCCCCGCTGCTCTCGTAGGTCCGATATGTCCATTTGCTGCCGAGCCATCATCACCGCCGCCATTTTGGTCGCCTGTGCCCCCGCGATGGCGGAAGAACAGGCGACCGGCAATGGCACGAAAGTGATCGACCAATCCAGCAGTGCAGCCTCCAAGGCCAAGGGCGAAATCAACTTTGACGATTTGAAATTTGAAATCGAAAAAGACGCCTCCTTTGCACCCGAGATGCTCTCTGACGACGTCAAGCAATTGGATGGCAAGAAAGTCAAATTGCGCGGCTACATCCTGCCGGCAACCCTCTTCAAAGAAACGGGCATCGACCAATTCGTGTTGGTGCGAGACAACCAGGAGTGCTGCTTTGGGCCCGGCGCAGCCCTTTTCGATTGTGTGATCATCGAAATGGAACCGGGCAAGACGACCGATTTTGTGACGCGTCCCGTCACTGTCGAAGGCAAGTTCAAGATCGATACCGAAAAGTACAAATATCCCGGTGGCGTGGGGCCAAAGGGAGCGAGCCATTTCGCGATCTTCAAGATCGACGGGATGTCGGTTAAGTAACGCCCTAGCGCAGAGAAAAAGTCGGAACCAATGGTTGATTCGGTCCGATGCTTTCACGCACCCGGCGACCATCCCGGTCGCGGCAGAGCGTGGATCTCGGGCTGATCGTCACCTCGCAACGCTTTGATTTTGTCAGACATCACGCGAACCGATTCCGCATCGACCAGCGGATGCAGTTTGACGCGGAACAATTCCGTCTCACCACCAGGGATTTCGACGACTCGGCCCTGCGCCTGTTCGAACGAATGAGTGTTGGGGTAATTGGTGGCAGGCTCCATCCCGACGACGTAGCCATCGCCTTCGGCGGCGGTGTTTTTCCACAAAATGAAACGGGGCAGTCCGCGAACGTTAACGGTCACCCCCAAGCCTGTCGCACCGTCGGCAGACTTCAACATCACCTTCGAATGATGATGATCGTCGGCACGCAACTTGGCGAAGTACACCCGTTCGGTATAACCCGACTCAGGCGCATCGAATTGGTTCCAACGGTCCATTTCGCCGGCCGACAATGAATCTTTGGGAGCAAGCGAATCCAGCGGCGCTTCGAAAGTCGCTCCTTCGCCAAGTACGGGCGAACCGATATTGATGTGATACAGCAGTTGAACCGTTGTCGGTGTGGTCAGATCGTTGGTGACGTCGTCCAGCAATTCGACGTCAGCGGTGCCGGCTTGAAAACGAATGCGACTCTTCATGCGAAGTCGTTTGATGAACAATCGCGACTCCAAGACTTCGCCGATAACCTCCAGTCGACCCGATGCTTCATCAAACTCGATCGCCAACGACGTGGCGGGCAAGTTTCCGATGCGTCCGTGCAGGGGATAGACGAGTCGGCCGCTGGAGTCATGTTCGGGTGCGCCGTTGCTTTCCAACCCACATCGGACGACCAGTTCATCGAAACCTTCGAGCCACCCAATTCCGTTGGGGTCAAATACGGGGACCAGCGACGGGTGGACCGGGCCGGCGACGGGTGAATTCCACTTAAACGCGATCCCACTGGCCTCCATTCGCCAAATCGACATACCGCGACCGGGTAAGATCATGGCTCGGACGCTGCCCGTATCGACTTCGATCACCTCGACTCGGTCGGCAGCACCGCCCGCGAAGTGGCCATGACGGACCGAGATCGAGCCGGCGCGAGTTTCGACGTCCATCGATAGCGGCGAATCGTCGCTCCATTGAATGGTTTCGGCGGGGTCGCGGCGGTTGCGAAGATTGACGGATTGTGTGGCCATGGTGAAAGAAATCGATGGAAAGAGGAATTCTTGTTGATCAAAATTGGTGGGCTTTGTTCCGGAAGGTTCGCTGATGCGACTTCTTGCCCGGTGCGCAGATGCCCAATAAAACAGACGCCTAATAAAACACCTGAGACCGCTGTCGGATACCGAACGGCAAAAATTTCACTCCTATACCTACACCTAACCTCCAACCGATAGAAGTCACGGCAACGATGAGCAACGTCAAACTCGATGAAGGCCTGATCCAAGGCGATAGCGTTCGTGCCCTGCTGGATTCGGCGATGAATGCCGGCGATGGCTTGCTGCGATTGACGCCGACTTGGGTTCCCCGTTCGTTCCTTCATCCGGGACGACGCATCAAGTTGCATCCCGGCGATTATTACCGATTCGGTGCCGATCGTGGTGGCATCGACGAACGATGGTTCGGCAGCACCACCGAAGCCGCCAACGAGGGGAGAGTCTGGCACGAGGGGCTCAGTTTCTGTTTGCACGATGGCAAAAAGTTCTTGCTCAAAGACGCGATTGCCGAACGTGGCGCCGACATTGTCGGCAAGAAAATTTTCGACCAGTACGATCGTTGGCCGGTGTACTCGAAGTTCTTCGACAACATGGGCCCGATCCCTCACCACATGCACCAATCGTTTGAAGACGCGAAGTTGGTGGGCCAGGAAGGCAAGCCCGAAAGCTATTACTTCCCGCCACAATTGAACAACGTCGACAATAACTTTGCCTACACGTTCATGGGATTGGAGCCCGGCACCCAGCCCGAAGACGTACGGCGATGTCTGGAGAACTGGAATGCGGGTGACAACGGCATTCTTGATCTCAGCCGTGCCTACCGACTCAAACGGGGAACCGGTTGGCTGATTCCGCCCGGTGTGTTGCACGCGCCCGGATCGCTTTGTACTTACGAACCCCAATGGGGCAGCGATGTGTTCGGCATGTATCAATCGATCGTCGAAGGCCGCTATGTGCCGTGGTCGCTTTTGGTCAAGGACATGCCTGAGGAAAAACACCAAGACCTCGACTTCATCGTCGGACAATTGGATTGGGACAAGAACGTGGACACCCACTTCAAAAACAGCAACTACCTTGAACCCGTCCGCGATGAAGACCGCAGCGGCGATGGGTTCGAGGACCTGTGGATCGTGTACGGCACGGTCGATGGCCGTCAATTGTTCAGCGCGAAAGAGTTGACGATCCAGCCCGGCGCGAAATGCACGCTAAAAGACCCCGGCGCCAGCAGCTGGATCACCGTGCAAGGTCGAGGCCGCATGGGCAAACTCGATCTGCAAACTCCGGCGATGATCCGCTTCGGCGAAAACACGTCCGACGAAGTTTTTATCTCGCACACCGCGGCAACCGGGGGTGTTGAAATCGAAAATCTTGGCACCGAACCGTTGGTCGGTCTGCGATACTTCGGTCCCGATACACACGGCAACCTGCCGAAGGCCGGAAGCTAACCCCTACGCCAGGCTGCCCCGCCTGACACGCAACAACCACGTCAGCGTAGAACGGCTAACGTACGCTCATCAACTTTCCCTCTCAACCGACAAGCATCGACATGACCAATCATCCCAACCAATTTCCGAAACTTCACAATGCGGCTTGGCCTGGCGTCGTCGGTAAGGGCGGCGAGGGGGATGATCCCTGCATTCCGCTGGACGAAATGTTGGACATGACAGCGGCGGCGGAAGTCGACGGACGTAAATTTGATGGCGTCGATATCTTCTTGTTCGATCCGCACGTTTCGATCGATGCCACCGATGCAGAGCTAGAAGCGTTGGCCGAAAGTGTTCGCAGTCGTGGACTGGTGATCGGCAGCGTTGTCGCGCCGGTGTGGGAACCGACCGGCGGTGGTTCGGCGGCGGGTGATCCCGATCAAGTCGAAGCGTTTTTGACGCAAGTCCGTAAAGGATGCACGATCGCCAAAAAACTGCGAGAACTTGGCGTTCGACCCTATGGCGTCGTTCGGCTGGACACAGCAACCTCGGTCGCCGATTGGGTCCAGGATCCACAAGCGAATCAGTCGAAGATCGCCGACACTTTGAAGGCGGCCTGTGATATCGCGGAAGAGTACGACGAGCGACTGGCGGCCGAAGGCGAAATTTGTTGGGGCGGGATGCAGTCATGGCGAAAGATGGTCGACCTGCTCGAACGGGTCGGGCATCCCGAGCGATTGGGTTTCCAAGCCGACATGGCGCACACGTTGTTGTATCTGCTGGGTTACAACGCGCCCGAAGACGCGATCTTGCCAAGCGATTTTGATTGGAACGACAAGTCCAAGAAAGCGGCGGCGCTGAAGGAACTGACCCACGCGCTGCGTCCTTGGACAATCGACTTTCACGTTGCTCAAAACGATGCCACCGTCCACGGCACCGGTTCGCATGACAAGACAGGTCGCCACTGCTTGCCCAACGATCCCAACGGCAAACTGGACATCGCCACCGATGCCGGACACTGGTTGCGCGACGAACATGGCGATGTGTTGACGACGTGCAAACACATTTGTTGGGACGGATGCATGTTCCCCAACGACGTGATGAAGAAGCCCGATACGTGGAACAGCATTCTGTCAGCGATGCTATCGGTCCAAGATGCGCATGGATGGAACGAGTAGGCTTGTCGCTTGAATCATGGGTCGGGCCGACACTCTCGTCATCTCGTTCCCGCTTTTGTTTTGACGACATTGCAGTCGTCGTTCTTCGAGATCTAAATCAGAGACTATGAAATCACTCAACATTGGCTTGATCGGTTACGGCTTCATGGGCCGGACTCACTCCAACGGTTACAAACGCGTCAACGACTTTTTCCCGGAACTGAAACATCGCCCGGTTCTGAAAGCCGTTTGCGGACGGAACGCCGAAAAGGTCCAAGCGTTTGCCGATCAATGGCAATACGAGTCGATTGAAACCGATTGGAAGTCGCTGATCGCTCGTGACGATATTGACGCGGTCGACATTTGCACGCCGAACAATTCGCACGCCGAGATCGCGATCGCTGCGGCCGCAGCGGGCAAGATGATCCTGTGCGAAAAGCCGTTGGCGCTGACGCCCGAAGAAGGCGTGCGGATGTGCGAAGCGGTCGAAAAGGCCGGCGTCGCCAATACGGTTTGGTACAACTATCGCCGTGTGCCGGCGGTAACCTTGGCCAAGCAATTGATCGACGAAGGCAAACTAGGAACGATCTATCACTATCGTGCCAATTTTTTACAAGACTGGACGATCAACGAAGATCTGCCCCAGGGCGGCGAGGCGCTGTGGCGATTGGATGCCGCGGCGGCGGGGTCGGGCGTGACGGGCGACTTATTGGCCCACTGTATCGATACCGCAATTTGGTTGAACGGATCGATCAAAGACGTCAGCGCGATGACGGAAACGTTTGTCAAAGAACGGATGCACAACGAGACGGGCAAGAAAGAGAAGGTCACGATCGATGACGCGTGTGCGTTCATGTGCCACTTCGAAAACGGATCGTTGGGGCTATTCGAATCGACGCGATACGCTCGCGGCCATAAGGCGCTTTACACGCTGGAAATCAACGGTCGCGACGCTTCGATCCGCTGGGACCTGCACGACTTGCACCGCTTGCAGTACTTCGACAACAGTGATGAAGGCCGGCTGAAAGGCTGGCGTTCGATCCACGTTTCGGACCATTCCGGCGACCAACCGTACATGGACAAGTGGTGGGTGCCAGGATTGCAAATCGGTTACGAGCACACGTTCGTGCACCAAGTCGCCGACTTCATCAGCTCACTGGAAAGTGGCGAAGCGATGCACCCGAGTTTCCGCGACGCGTTGGAAACCCAACAGGTTTGCGAAGCGGTTCTTGATAGTGCAAAAGAACGCGCCTGGAAAAACGTCTAGGCGACGACGCGATTCTTACGGCGACGGTGGCCCGCCACCATCGCGATTGCACCACCGAAACCGAGCGTGGCGAGGCTGGGAAAGTTCCGGATCGGTGATGGTCGAAACGACAAACAGGGGGGGGCGGAGACATCGGTACCAACCGAATGGAACGAGAAGACTGTAGAACGTGAACGATTCGCAAAGCAATATCTTGCTTCGCGATCGATCCGGCAATTTGGTCGATTGCCGTGATGGCTTTCACCCAATGGTCAGGCGGACGCCGCTTCGACGGGGGACACAGAAGCTTCACCCGAGCGACGGTCAACCAATCGCCACGGCAACGTCACCCAGAACGAACTGCCTCGCCCCAGTTCGCTTTGAAAGTCGACCTCGCCGCCAAGTAGCTTCGCCAATTCTTTGACGATCGACAGGCCTAACCCAGTGCCCGCATATTCGCGGGTCAGTCCTTCGCCGTCGAGCACTTTGCCGCTTTGGCGAAACTTTTCGAAAATGATCGGTTGATCTTCTTCGGCGATACCCACGCCGGTGTCGGTGACTTCCAATCGGAATCGCCCGCGATCAAGGTTGGTGATCGAAACAGTGATCATGCCTCCTTCGGGCGTGAACTTGATCGCGTTGCTGAGCAGGTTGTTGATGATCTGGCCAAGCTTGTTGGGATCTTGGAATGCGATCGGCAAATTATCCGGCAGCTTCATCGACAGCGAGATGTTTTTGTCTTCGCTAAGCGAATGGATCATGTCGCACTGGGCGGAAACCAAACGGGCCAAGTCAAAGTCGCTGCGTTTGACTTCCATTTTACCGGCTTCGACTTTGGCCAGGTCCAAAATGTCGTTGATCATCTCCAGCAGCAGCCGGCCACTCTTTTGAATGTTCGACGCATAGCGACGTTGTTTGTCGTTCAGCGAATCGATGCCTTGCAGGACTTCCGAGAATCCGATGATGCTGTTCAGCGGTGTTCGCAGTTCGTGGCTCATGTTGGCAAGGAAGTCGCTCTTGAGCCGGTTGGCTTCGTAGAGTTGCAAGTTCAGTTGTGCCAGTTGATCGACCCGCGCGTCGAGTTCTTCGTTGACCTCTTGGATCTGGTCTTGCGTTTCGGTCATGTGGCGAAGCATTCGATTGAACGCGTCTGCAAGTTCGCGGAACTCGTCTTCGGTTTCGATCACGGCGCGCTGGTTGGTGTCACCGTGGGTGATCGCGTCGCTGACGTCACGCAGGTGGTACATCGGGTACAGCACCAAGTGTCGCAGAATCCAGTGCAAGAAAAACAGCGTGACGGCGATGATCAACATACAAAGCGAAACAACGATGGCGCGAATCATCGTCGTTTGTTGCTGGGTTTGTTCGTACGGCATCGTGACTTTCATGACACGAAACGGGTACTGCATGGCCAACTTTTTGGGCGCCTCGTTGTTATCCAACGAAAACGTGCCAGGCATCGCGTGACACTGCATGCATTCGTGCGTCGAAAAGATCGGCGTGTAGTACGCATAGCGACCGTCGACGGGACCGACTTCGTCGTAGATTTGCGGCGCCATCGAAATCAAACTGGACCCGATCGGGCTCATCGGCTCGTTCTCACCCAGATCCAACGGCGTCGATACATCGGGTCGATTGACGGCGATCTGTCGCGCAAGTCGCTCGCGAAACTGGGTTTCAAGTTCTTCCAGTCGCGCGATCTCTTTGGGATCACTCGGCAACTCGATCGCCGGCAAGTTGGCGTACTTCACCGAATCGGTCAGCCCCAGGATCTCGTACTCGATGCTGGATTCCAACGTGTCGTACTCGTCGTCCAGCATGATGTCGCGGAGGCCGTTCAGGACTTCACGTTTCAGGCCGACTTGTTCCTGGGATTGATCAGCGGACCAAATCGCGTCGTTGTGCAGTCGAAGCACTTCGGCGGCGTAAAAGTCGCGGGCTCGCGTGCGGGTGGTGTTTTTGACCAGCTTTTGGCCCAGCATTTCCACGACCAAAAACGCCCCGAACATCAACACCATCAGCGCCGACCCGAAGAACAGAAGGCACTTCCGTTCCAGGCTCATCGACGAAAACAGGCCCTGAAGTAGGCGAATCATGTCTATTTGTCCGGTTGAACAGCGGCCGTCGTGGCCGGAGGGTCCGACCGGCCGATCGGCGAGGCTGAGGCGGGAGTCTGACGAATTTCCCGGTTTGATGGCACCCGAATTCCGTCGTCAGGATCGGCAAAACCCCACCTCGCTTCGCAACTATCGCATTTTAGCTAGAATTCGCTTCTTGCCGCTTCATTTTCGCATAACTAGCATGGGGAGTCTTCGCCTATCAAACTCGTTGGAAATTTCCCACCCGAACTTGGGCGGCCGCTTGATCCGCTGTCGTTCCCTCTAGCAATCCGCAGCCCGACTGTGGAGGAGTTATATCAAAGCCATGAATCGCACGATTCGTCAAACGTTCCAGTGGTCACTCGTCTGTGTTTTAACCGTGATGTTGGGTGCCAGCCCCGTGTCGGCCGGTTGGTTGCGTCACCATCTCAAACGCCGCAGCAGTGCCGTCTGCTGTGCACCGATGCCCGTATGCTCGGTGCCGGTTTGTCCAACCGCACCCGTTTTCCCACCTGCTCCGATCGATTGCTGCCCTTCGTCGTCGGCGATGTTCAGTCCTCCGGTTCATGTCGAGCCCGTCTATTCGGCTCCGGTTTACTCCGCTCCGATGGTTGGATCGCCCGTTTCGGGTTCCTCGTCGGGCTGTCAGTGTGACTATGGTTCCGTCGACGTCGGCAGCCCTGTCGAAATGGCGATGCCCATGGATTCATACGTCCCGATGGGCGAAACAATCATTGAAGACTACGCAACGCCAATGGTCGAATCGCCAATCATCAGCGACTCGTACGACAGCGGTACCATCCACGAAGAGTATCCATCGGCGGCGCAGCCGATCGAAATGAGCACCAGCGACACGACGCCGATCGCGTCACCGTCGGACTCGGCGACTCCGGCTGCATCGGTCGAACCGGCAGCCACGGTCGAACCACAAGATGAGCCAGCGGCGGAACCGACCCCTGATCCGGCGCCTGCCGCCAAACCAGAAATTCCTGCGGATGATTTGTTCGGCGCTCCGGCAGACAGCCCGGCCGCACAAGCACCCGCCGACGACCTCTTCGGAAGTCCCTCCGAGCCAGCCCCGGCCGCCGATGCCGGTGGAGACTTGTTTGGCGATCCGACACCGGCCGATGCTGGCGGAGACTTGTTCGGCGATCCGGCTCCCGCTGATTCGGCACCTGCCGATGCGGGAATGGACGATCTGTTCGGTGACCCGAGTGAAGGAGCCGCTCCCGCCGACGCTGGCGATGACCTGTTCGGAAATCCGCCTGCTGAACAAAAGCCAGCAACCGATTCGACGATTGATGATCTGTTCGGAAGCGAACCTGCCGAGCCTGCCGGCGAAAAGTCGTCTGACAGCGTTCTCGAGGACTTGTTCGGTGATTCAACGACCGAGACGACTGACGAAGCGAAGCAAGCGACCATCGAAGACCTATTCGGTGTAACCGAATCCTTCGAAGAGTTGCCTGCTCCGATTGCTCAGCCCGCGCCTGTAGCCAAATCGGCTGCGCTGCAAGTCGTTTCCAACGTTTCGGATTCGACGGACCCCATCGCCAACGCGAAAGTTCGTACTTGGATCGATAACACCGGCGACTTCCATGTCGAAGGCAAGTTGATCGAGATCAACGAAAGCAACATCCGATTGCTGAAGGCGAATGGCCGCACCTGCACTGTGCCCAATTCACGTCTTTGTGACGCCGACGCTGCTTACATTGCTTCGGTTCAAAGCAAACTGGCCCAATCCCGCGTTGCGATGTTGACCAGCAACAAGTAGATCGGACTTGACGATCGTGAGACAATGAACCGAGTTCGGCCGCGACGGCCGAGCTCGGTTTTTTCATGTACCAACGGTCTTGCTATGTTGCCTTCGCCTGTCGTCTGGGATTCCCATGCACGATGAAATCGTCCGCTTGATGCATTACGATCCGCGTTGGCGTCAAGAATTTGAACAGACTCGCAGCAGCATCTTGTTCAGCTGTGAAGGATGGGTCACCAACGTCGAACATGTCGGCAGCACCGCGATCTCGGGTTTGATCGCCCGCCCCACCATCGACGTCTTCGCAACCGTCCAGGACGATGAAGGAATCGAGCCGGCCGGGCGGTTGATCGAGGGGCTGAACTTTCGCGAACAATCGACGGACGATTGGAACCGCGATGCCATCACATTGATCAAACCCCGATCGCTGTCGCCCGAGACACCCGAGCCGACGCACCGTGTTTGGCTGGTCCAGGAGTCGTCGCCGATGTTGCGCCGAGCCCTTCGGATGCGAGATCATCTGCGTCAGCACCCCGAATCGGCGATTCGATACGAAGAAGCCAAAGTCGCCTGTTGGAAGGAATGCGATGGTGATCCACAGCGATACCGCTACGGAAAATCAATCTTTATTGCCCACTTGATCGACCAAATCGATGCTGCCGACGATGCGGGGGGTGGACATCGCTAGACCGGTCACAAGAACGAGCACCGAAAATTGACGGATCGGGGCATCGATCGGCAGAGCTTGGATATACTCGGCATACCACGTCTACTCCTCATCCAATGTCACTTGATTTATGCCTCGCAGCCGTCTCGGACCACTGGCGATCGAATCGAAGCTGGGCGATCACCCGTCGCAAAGCTGCGTTTGGCGTGCCATTCATGTGCAATTGAAGAAGGCCGTCGCGGTCAAAGTCTTTGCCACGCCGTTCGGCGGAACCCCCGAAGCCCGGGCGTCGTTCGCGAGCGAATGGGAACAGTTAAAGAAGCTTCAGCATCCCGCGATCGCAAAGTGTTACGGCGGCGGATTCGAGGAAAAGGATGCGTATCTTGCGCACGAACTGATCGAAGGCGAAACGTTGGCGTTGCAACTTGAACGCCGCGGACGCTTGTCGTGGGAAACGGTGCTCGACATGGCTGAACCCTTGGTCGCCGCCATCGAGTACCTGCACCAAAACGACATCGTGCATGGTCGGTTGGAATCGGACAAAATTCTTTTCGCCGGACTCAGCCCCGTCCTGATCGATGTTCGAATCGACCGTATCAATTCGTCGTATCGAACCAACCGACCGCCAACGGCCAAAGAATTGGCGATGCGAGCTCCGGAATTATTGGTCGATCCCGCAGCCGCATCGCGAGCGACCGATCTGTACGGCATCGGCGCGATCATGTATCTGTCGCTAACCGGGTTGCCGCCGGCCACCGGTGAAACCATCGAAGAAGTCTCCCAATCGGTAGCCAACGATCTACCGCCGTCGCCCGCAACGTTGGTTCTTGATTGTCCCGTGTGGATGAACAAGCTGGTCATGCAATTGTTGTCCAAGTCGCCGACTGATCGTCCCATCAATGCCGGCGCGGTGACATTGGCACTTGCCGAAGTCCGCAAGCGATCGATGTCTCGTTCGGGTGTCGCCGAACACGCATCAGCCGGTTTTAGTGCGCTTGCGGTAACCAGCCAACATGATCGCGATGTCGCCCGCGAATTGCTGGGACGCGACGCAATTGGCATGGACGAGGACGTTGTCGAAGTCCCCGCGTGGCACGACCGTCCGCTCGTCTTGATTACCGGATTGGTCGCGGTGGTGGCCATGTTCGCGTATCTGCTTTGGCCGCTGAACGAAGATCAAATGCGAGATCGCGCAGAGGATTTGCTTGTCCAACAGAGTCGCAATGCGATGAACCAAGCAAAGTCGTCTTATCTGGAACCGATGCTGCAGAAATTTCCAGATGGTGAACATGTCGATTGGGTCAAAGAACAGATCGATCGTGTCGACATGTATCAAGCCGAACACGCGTTGGAAGTCAAACTGAAACGCAACCTGCCGCTACAGAATGAAGCTGAACGCTTATACGCCGAAGCAAGCCGATACGAACGATTTGGCGATGCGGCCACGGCGTTGGATCAATACCGATCGATGCAAACCTTACTTGGTGGCGATCCCCAGTACCGGCCATTCGTCAACTTGGCCCGTCGCCAAATCGCACGGATTGAATACGAGGGTGTCGATGCCGATGAAGCATCACGAATGATCGCCGCAAAGCTTGCCGAAGCGGACGAGTTGATGCGAGACGGGAAGGTCGTTCCGGCCCGCAAGATTTGGTACAGCATCGTGGAACTCTACGGCAACAACGACAACGTCGCGCCGCTTGTTGAAAAAGCACAAGCGTTACTGGCCGGCAACAGCAACACAACAGAAAGCGATTGATGGACGACCAGACCGACGAGCCCATCGAAGCCACCGTTGTGGAGGCACGAATCGTCGAAGAACCGGCTAAGTTCCTCGACAACAAGTGGGCCGTGATTGCGATCTTATTTGCCGTGACGGGGTTCCTGGGCATTCCACTGCTGTGGATGAACAAGAGTTTCTCGACCTTGGAAAGAGTCTTCTGGTCGATCGTCGTGACGATCTACACGTTGCTGTTGCTCGCCGGTGCGGCGGCCGTTTGCATGTGGAGCTACCGCCAAATCACCGGTGGTTAGGAACCAGCGAAACGTGCGTCACCGAACGCAGCGATACACAAAAGCAGGCGGCAAGTTTTTCCAGACCGTGTGACTGCGTTCAACGTGCGGGAACGTCTTTCGCAGTCGCCGCGAGAATCGCATCCCGGCGGGCAAGACGACGCCCTGCCAATACGCGAACGTTGCGAATTGGCCGCCGGGGGCCAGAACTTCCAACATGGCATCCATGATTTCCATTTGCAGCAAATCGGAAAACGACGCCCACGGCAAACCACAAACGATCGCATCGACCTGGTCGATCGATTCCTTGCGGCACAGATCGACGACGTTGGCAACACTGTCTTCGTAAACCGTAACACCCGGACAACGCTCTCGTGTCCGCTGGGCCAGATCGGCCGATCGTTCGATGGCAAAGAACTTGGCGTCGGCGTGCTTTCGCTTCAGCACGGCTTCGGTGAACACGCCCGTTCCCGGTCCAAACTCGACGATGTTCCGTGCGGTGTCCCATTGAAACCAATCGACCATGGCATCCACCAAACCGGTGCTGCTGGGCGCGACCGCGCCGACCTGAGTGGGGTTGCGCAGGAAATTTTTCAGAAACGTAACGCTGTCGGCCATGGTCATTTTTCGTTGGCAATCGAAGTGGTGATGCCGTCAAGGGTATCGGATAAACCAACACCTGTGAGGTACCATGGGCGAATGCGAGTTCCCCAATCACACGGCTATGGTTCGAATCGTCGCTCACCCGTTGGTGCCAACATGACACCGATGATCGATGTCGTTTTTCTGTTGATCATCTTCTTCTTGGTGTCCAGCCACCTGGCCCGCCAAGAGAATCATCTTCCTCTGGATCTTCCCATCGCGGCCAGCTTTGACCCTGTCGATTTGGAAAAAATGCCGCTGACGATCAGCGTCGATGCGGCCGCCCGAATCTTGGTGGGCGGCAATGTGGTCACGGCCGATCAACTGAGGCCGATCCTAGGCGACCTGCTGGCCCGATCGGGCGCCGACGCCGCGATCCGAATTCGCTGTGAAGGTGCGGTCCAGTACCAATACGTCGAACCGGTCCTGCGGGAAGCCGCGATCGCCGGGGTGACGGATGCCGCAATCGCCGTACGCGAGGAATCCACACCATGAAGTTGCCCGGAGGTTCCGATCGCCAGCCGATGGAGTTGAAGATGACGCCGATGATCGACGTCGTCTTCTTACTGTTGGTCTTCTTTGTTTGGACCAGCAGTTTTGAGCTGCCCGAGTTTGATTTGCCAAGCTCGATCGCCCAACCGCCGGCCGGGGGTGGTGAGACTCAAACGGAATCGGCGCCCACTGAAGCCTTCGACGAAATTGTCATTCGATTGAACATGCAAGACGCGGCCATGGTAATCGACTTCGGCGGCGAGCAACTGGGAAGCCCCGCCGCACTGGGCGAACGATTGTCGAAAATATTGGCGCTCGGCGTTCAGCCTCCCGTCATCATTGATCCAGCCGATGACGTCACGATGAAGGACGCCGTTTCGATCTACGACGCCGCTCGATCGGCGGGCGCCGATCGTGTCCTGTTCGCCGCCGACCCATCGTCTTGAACCATGAAGTACTCGAACCTCGCCGTTGTACTGACTCTCGTCGTTTCGATGTCCGTGGCCGCCCCTGCCGCCGATTCGATCGTCGGCCGAACGAGCGACAATGCGACGGCCGACTTGGTCGACGCACTCGTCGACCGTTCGCGTTTCGACGAAGCCGAAGCGCTTTGCGATCGTTTGACTGGTGTGGATTCCGATCCGCTGGGTGACGGAGTCGCAAGAGCGGCAATCTATCAATCGCGAGTGCGGACGGCACGCACCGTGGCTGGGGTTTCGTTCGACGCCGCCGCCGAGGTCGCCGCGTCGGAACCCGTCGCACAGTTACTGGCGTCGTATCCAGACCACCCGAGAAGACTCTTTCTGGCTTCCCAGGAATTGGCGGTCCGACGTGCTGCTGCAAGGTTCGCGGTGACAGCGTTGGCCGTCGATCCGAACGCCGCATCGCATGCGGGCGAAGTAACATCACGCCTGTTGGCATCCACTTCCGCGATGGACGGGTTGGCGGACCAGGTTCGCGCGAAACGCCAATCGGTGCAGCGGGATCGCAGTATCGACAACGTTGCGTTGGCAGATGACCTGCTGCGTTTGGAACAAGAGTTGTTAGTCGAAACGGTCTCGATCTCACTACTGCAGGCCGAAGTTTTTTCCGCGCTACCGAACGACTCGTCACATTCCGATGGCATCGCCGCCGCGACGAAGGCCGAGCAAGCCGCCGATGAAGCTATCGCCAGACTGTCCGCCGAATCGACGGCTCGGCGGGAAATCAATCGACTGAGAGTCGAAGCGATCTTGCGGTCGGGCGATCGGAAACGTGCTTCGGAATTGTTCGCGAATCTTAGCCGTGAATATTCCAAGCCGTTGCCGCCTGCGATGGTCGCGGTCGCCGCACGAATCGAATTGGCAGGCGATGAATTGGTCGCCGCCGGAAAAATCGTGAACTCGTTTTACGGCGACGATCTGATGAACGCACCTCCGTCGGTCGAAATGGATTTGGTGCGACTTCGCTACTTGCTTGAAAAGATGCAAACCGGTGACGGCAACGCGCGTCAAGTTGCCCAGTGGATCGAAATGATCGGCCGACGTGGTGGCCCGTACGCAACCCGTCGTGCCGAAGCGATTTCGTTGGCGCGAATGCGATCCGGTGGATCCGCTGCCACCGTCGAAGCTTCCTTGATTGCCGCCCAGGGTCGTGACTGGTTGCGACGAGGCGATGCGGTTCGCGCCGCCGAATTGCTTGCCGCTGCTGCATCCGCCGAAGCCGATCCCGATGCTTCAATCCGACATGCATTGGAAGCCGCTGCCGCATGGTCTTCGATTGATGAAGCCGAGAATGCCGCAATCGTTCTGGCAGCAACGGCGACGAACAAGCCGTCGGCCACGGACGCTGCAAAAATACACATGCACTCGGTCTTGATGTTCTCGAAGTTGGACGATGCGGCCGCGAGACAAGATGCGATCATTGATATGTTGCGAGACCATCTCACGAATTGGGCCAGTGGCGAAACCGCCAACGCGGCACACCAATGGTTGATCAAGATCCTTGACGCTGACGAAGACAAATCGAAGGCCGCAGAAGCTTCGTTGATTCGCGCCGACGCGTTGACGCCGACGGAATGGAATCGTGCTCTCGACCTTTGGCAAAATGCCATGCTTTCGACGCCTTCGGATCGCCTTGGCGAATTCTCCGAACACGTCGCGGCATCGTTCAAGCCGGCTTCAAAGATTCCGAGCGCCGCTTCGGTCTACAGAGTGGCGATCGCGACGATGGGCGATCGAGAGTCGTTGCGGATTGCGGAACCCTTGACAAAGGATGGCGATGATTTTTTATCCGCGGTCATTCGTTGCCGCGTTTCGGGCCAATTCAATTTACAGACTCCTGTTCCCGCCGACGGACTTTCGGCTGCAACGCGACGTTGCTTGATTCGACGTTTGATGCAGGATGGCATTGAAGATCCACCACTGCGAAAACCGATTGCTCAGTGGATCCAGCGATGGCCGGAAGCCGACGATTCCGTTCTCGATCAAGCGACTCGCTACCTCTGGCTGGCCCGTCCAGACGATGCCATCCGCGTTCTTGATGAACACATCGCGACCGATCCGAACACGAGCGAGACGTTGTTCGCGGCGGCTGAATCGTTGGCGGCGTCCACCGATATACGTGCAAGAGAAAAAGCGATCGATTATCTGGATCGCGTGGCCGCGGGCAGCCCCAGCGGCAGCCCGTCGTGGCACCGTGCAAAAACTGCCGCGATCGAATTGCTGGTTCCAATGAATCGAGGTGACGAGGCAAAGCGTCGCGCCGATTACATTCGATTGACGCTACCGACGATGGATGCACAAACGAAACGGCGATACCAAAGCCTCAGTGATTCGGTTGGGAAAGAAGGATCTCAATGAACCACACCATTCCCAATTCTCTCCGATTCGCCGTTTTACACCATCGCATCGGATCGGCTTTCCAACGAATCCCGTACGACCACTTTGATTGGATGTTCGAAGATGGCGATTCCCTTACGACTTGGTCGTCGCCTGTGATCGCGGATTGGTCCAGCGATTTCGGAGTCACTTGCGACCAACTACCGCCACATCGGAAAGAGTACATCGACTACGAAGGGCCCATCAGCAACGATCGCGGCGAAGTTTCTCGGGTGCTAGGAGGCACATATCTTGCCATTGACCGATCGGCGGATCGCTTTGCCGCTCGTTTGATCGTCGATCCGAAACGATCCGTTCATCCGTTGGCCATGACCGACGGCGAAGTCATTTTTCAGCGGATGGTGGATGAATCGGGACGCGATGACGTACTGAAGCTGGCGGGTTGGTCGATGGTTTGCCTGCGCGGACGATACGATACAAACTGATGCACCGGCCCTCGTGGACGAAACGCGGTTTTTGATGCTTCACCGGTGTACCCCGACAACAGTACGGCGCCGTTGTAGGTCATGACCGATGCGACAACGACGGGGCTGATGTCGTAGCGCGGGTCCTCGCTGGGGATGTTGACCAACGCGATCGGCCCCGAATCGGTCAGGTCCCATCGGATGTCGATATCACCACGAGCCGCTTCTTTGGTGATGCCGGTCAAGAACTTGCTCAGCGGCAGCGGCAGCGAACCGGCTCGTAGATTTTCGACGCGGAACGCAAGCAGGTTCGGCTCCTCGGTCAACACAACCACAAACTCGCACGAGATGACCGTATCGATGCGACCATGCTTGTAGCGAACGGCCGCCAAGACACGATCATCCTCGATGACGATGCGAGGCTCACGTGCGCCCAGCGCCGCCAGTCGTGGAAACTTCTGAGGCAGTTCTTCAATCAACCACGCGTTGATTTGCTCGTCACTGAATGCGGCTCGCCAAGAACCGATCTTTGCCGCATCCGAACGGAGCTGTTGGACTTCGGCCTGCAATCGACGGCTTGCCTCGACCGTGCTTGTCGAGCCTTTGTTGGATGCGGCCGTGTAAAACTCGGGGACAAATTGCGATTGTTGGAGAGCCCAGAACGTGGCGCCGGCACAAATCGACGTGACAGCGATCACTCCCGCGACGATCTTCTTGGTCCAACTTCGCATCACAATCCTTCATATACAGAAACGACGGATAACTCAGAACCTAAGTGGTCGCGGTAACCAACTTCGCACTCGCTCGGCGACGCCCGTTGATTCCGGCTGTTTGGCACCAGATTCATTGACTTGGCTTGTTACTTCATCCGGCGGATGAACCAGCAGGAACCGGGCCCAATGATTCTGCAGCAAACGGGCGGATGGCGTCAGATTTCCTCGTTGTAAACCTTGGACCGCCAAGAACGCTTGGCTTTGGAGCTCCGCACGTTCCTTTGCCAACGGAAACTGGTCATGCAAACGGATGTCATCGATCCAAACGCGACCGCCCGACAAGCTGTCGATCGTCAAACGAACGGATTCAGTACGATTGGGATCGATGAAGTCGGCTTCGAGCACGATCGATCGCGCCCTCCACTTACCATTGCACGGTATCTCGACGTCGGCGCTTTGTCGAATCGGCGAACCGTTTTGCGTCGCCTCGATGGAGACTCGTAAACGGTGTACGGCACCTTCAGGTTTTAGTTCGCCGCGACACGCCATCGATACGGCCAAGCGGCCGCTTTCCGGTGGAGTCACCGTTTCGCTGACCAGCCACGTCCTCGTCGATACCGTCGCATCGGTCGTCAGCAGCACCGACTGGTGTCCCTCAACCGCTTCGCCTTCATCGACGCGGACGCATTGCGGCGGATGTTGCGCATGCAGCCAACCGACCAAACCCATTCCGCCGGACTGTTCAAAGCTGCCGTTGACCAATCCATCGTACGCACGTGGGTCCCCCAGGATGCCGATTCGCTCGACAATGGAGGTGATTCTTTGTTTGATCTTCTCGACAACGACCGGTCCGCCGGCTGGAACCGCCGTCCAAGCTAGGACGGGTGATGTCAATCCATCGCGGCGCAGGACGACGACTTCGCCCGCGGGTAGCTCCATCCGAATTCGATCCGGCGGATCGGATGGTAATCTCGTAATCGACACGTCGCCACTGACAACTTCCCATTCCTGACCAGGGACAGAGTCGATCGCGATTAAGTTGTTCCACGGAGCCAGCGAGACTACCGACACATAGGACTTTGATTCAGAAACTGAAGTCGATACGTGCAAGCGAATATGTTGCGATGATGGATCTGCGGCATCCAGCGATTTGGAGTGGTGGATCGGCATCGATTCGAATCCGACCAATACGTTTTCGAGTCGCGGTAGCAGCAACGGATATTCGATCGGAAGCTCGACCATCAATACGGTGGGATCTATCGAATCAAAAACCAATATCGCGTCACGATCCAGCGATGGATAGCAAACGGACACCGCCGAACCGTCGTCACGTTGGCCGATTGCCGCCGCGATCGGCCGGTCGTGTGAGGATGGCTTCGCTGCACTCAAACGCTGTTGAAAGAGTGAGCGCATCGTTGTTCGGTCACGACGGGGAAGTGCAAGAGACTCGAGCGGTGTGATCTCGGCTTGCGGCGGCAGTATCGCCGTCATGTTCGTTTCAACGAGCCATCGAACGTCGGCCGGCGAATCATTGCGCACACTTTCGAGGGCATCAGACTGTTTTTCTGGTGCAAGTAGTTGTTCCCCGGAGTTCCCGGTGAAACGAAACAGCATTCCCGCGAACGCTGGTTCATCGTGCCATTGATTGGCAATGTGGGTAGCGACGTTGGCGGATTCTGGCTGTGCTAATGCGTCGACGGTAAGGAAAACTGGCATTTGGTTCTTTTTCGCCAACTGCATCAGCAGGGGGCCGCGAACCTGATCATCGCCATCGAACCAAACGGGATCGAAGCCATGGCCGGTATCGAACAAAGCACGATGACCGTCGCATGCGACGACAGCGACGCTGTTCATCCCGTTCACAGCCGCATGGTCGCACAATCGTTCGGTAGCGATCCAAGTGCGATAGAAGCTGATCGTTCGATCGCTGCAGTTGCCAACCGTATCGCGTTGTAACAGATCTTCTGTCAGCCGGTTGAACCAATCGAATTGGTTCAATCGCAATGCGGCAGCTCGATGTATTGGTCGGTCGACGTTCGCGTTAGCAATCCGTTCCGGACCCGCTTCGATGCGAATGGATTCGAAACTGACATCAACTTCTTGATTCAGATTCGTCAACCAGATCTGGTCATCGCCGCTGGGATAGTAGACGCAGGTCTGCGTCAGCCACCCGGATCGTTCTTCCGATTCATCCAGATTGGCGTCATCGTCTGGCGCCAAAACGAATGACACGGGCAAGTTGTTTCGGTACTCGCCAGAGCCGACTTCGATCTTCATCGACCCGGCAAGGTCCGCCGGATAACGCAGCGTGATCTTGTGCGGCATGTGGCGATTGGCAACGGAAAAATTCGTTTGAAATACGGTTTGGGCCGCTAACACCGAAACGGTCTCGCCATCGTGATCGCGCGAGGTCAATTCGCTGACGACACCCGTATCACCCGAGATCAATCGTGTTGCTTGCTTGGGAATCCATTGATCGACCGACCAATGCGATTGCGAAGGTTGGATCAACTCGACCGTCGTCCAAGAGGTGTTCGCCGTCGGCGGTGCGTTAGACAGATCCGTCGACGGCATGACGGCCAATGACTCGGTTGCGGCGACCAGTGGTGGGGCCTTTCGGCGCAGTCTTGACCACAGCTTGTCCTGTTCCGTTTCGATCTCGCAGCGAAATTCGTAAACGCCTTCGTCGCGAAGGATTCCATCCTCGATCGCCATGGGCAATGAGTTGCCGTGTTCGTCAATCGAAACAGTCTTTTGGCCGGAATGAACGGTTTGACCGCGACCGACCTCGTAGAAACTGTAAGCGAGTGTCAGTGTTCGCGACGGCGGTTGATGCAAAGCGTTGACTGCCACAACGATGCCGTGGTGTTGTCCGGCATGCATGATCCCGTGATCCGCCTCGCTCGCAATCCGCAGCGCGTCACCGGATTCCCGGCCCAGCGACCACGTCGATGTTGCGGATGTCGTGGGGGACTCCCCTTTGGATTCAATCGTCTCGCCAGCGACCAAGCGTCGAACGGCGACTTCCATGACTCGGTTGTCACTGGCGCTATGCGACGGGCTTGTTGCCAGCTGTTTGATTCGCAGAACAGCATCAGGGGAACAACGAAGTCGGAACCGAACTCCTCCGTCGCCGGTCGGGTTCCGAGGCGAGAAACGGAACCTGCTTTGGTCTTCGGATCGTTCGATGGCACCGACGGTTTGCGGCGCTGCGCAGCGATTCTGGACGTCAATCAATCGGCCCGTTTTTCCATCCACAACTTCTGCTTGCAGGTCCCACAAGGTGGGGGTTGGCGATTTCCATCGCCAATTCAAGCGGATATCGACAATGTCATCGGTAGATGTAGCGATATCCGAGGCCGAAGCAACGGAAACGCAAGCGAGCGACCCAAGCAATGCCATGGTAATGGCAAACATCGCGCGCTCGATCATGGATCGGCGCGGCACGTGCGACGAGGGGCATAGACTTCCGTGTCCAGCCGTCATTGTCTTGCCTGTGTTGGCGATGCGAGTGAAAAGCGGGGCGGTTCGCCACCATCTAGCGGCATTGCCAATGAAACAGCCCGGTCAGTCTGGCAACACTACTGGGTAGGCGAGGCCCAGGTAAAGAGGAAACACCGTCACTCTGGTGCAGGGGGCCTGCAGGCACGCCAATCTTTCTTGGATCCAGGTTCCGTTTTTGGTCGGGCTACGTCACCCGAAACGCGACCGCTGCGCTGCCCATTGCCACTAGGTCACTTTTGGGCTTCGGGGCGAGGGATTGGGCCGAAAATCGAGAAAAAGCTTGCGCGGGAACATCGTCGATTCGGCACAACTGATACATCCATCCCAATTTGGCCATGATTTGATCGTGCACAGTCACATGCAAATTTGCATGCATGGGGGGTGGGACTACGATCGAAGTTGGTTTCCTATCCGATTTGGCATCCCAGCTCAACTCTCCCAAGCACCGAATTTATGACACGCGTTTCGTCATCTCGTCGTTATCTGCAACGTCCCCATTGGTCGCTGACCGCTCTTGAAACTCGCGTGATGATGGCAGCCGACGCCGGCGCCGCCGTTGCCGCGCCGGCGAATATCGTCTGCGAAGTCGCGTCCACCGTCGCCCCATCCGACCCGACGACCACCAGTGATGTCGTCGTGTTTGTCGACTCGGCCGTTGATGAATTGACCGACGTCGCCCAGCCGATTGCTTCGGGCGCTTCACTGGTGCTGATTCATTCCCAGTCCGATGGCGTTGCCCAGATTCGCGATTACTTGGCCGATCATCCAGGCGTCCGCCAAGTTCATATTCTGTCACACGGTGCCGACGGCCAACTGCAACTCGGCGCCACCAAGCTATCAGCCGCCAACTTGAAGATTCACGCCGGCGACATCCGCGCCTGGGGCGAGACACTGGACACCGCTGCGGACATCATGCTGTATGGCTGCGATGTCGCGTCCAGCGACGTCGGCAAACAATTTGTCGCCGAGATCGCGAGACTCAGCGGCGCCGACGTTGCCGCTTCCACCGACCGTACCGCCAATGCGCTGCGTCAAGGCGACTGGGAACTGGAATACCACGTCGGTTCGATCGAATCGGGCATCGCGTTGTCGGATCAAGCGATGCGATCCTACCAGGGTCACCTGGGAATCGAAATTCGCGCCGCCGGATCGATCGGCAACGAAGAGATGCAACTGCAAATCGGCAACCAAATCGTTCAAACGTTTACCGTCACCAACGATGGTGTCTTTGGACGCAACTATCAGTCCTACTTTGCCGACATCGACGGCGCCGACATTAACGATGTTCGAATCAATTTTGTCAACTCGCAATACGATCCGGCCAACAACATCGACGGTAACTTGGGGATCGATTGGATCCGTGTTGACGGAACTCAATACGAAACCGAAGACCCCAGCACGTTTTCGACCGGAACATGGGTGCCCGGTGTGGGCATCACGCCGGGTTACAAGCAGTCCGAGATCCTGCACGCCGACGGTTACTTTCAATTCAGCGGCCCGTCCAACCCAGGTACCGGCGACGGTTCCGTGATCCGCATTTTCGCATCGGGCGATACCGGCAACGAACGAATGCAGTTGCTGATCGATGGCCAAAACGTTGCCGCGTTCGACAACGTTTCAGCCTCAGGCGGCGTGTTCACGTTCCAAGCGGATTCGACGGTAACCGCCGATCAGGTTCGCATCGCGTTTGATAACGACCTGTATGCACCGCCGGTCGACCGCAACTTAAACGTCGATCGTATCGAGATCGATGGAGTCACGTTCGAAACAGAAAACCCAGCCGTGTTCAGCTCCGCCGGTTACGTCGAGGGCGTCGGCATCACGTCAGGTAACCTGCAACAAGAGACGCTCTTCACCAACGGTTACTTTCAATATTCCAACAACGGTTCTGGTCCCGTCAACCCACCTGTTGATCCGCCTACCATCGACAACGGCTTGATCGGCTATTGGAAGCTGAACGAAGCATCCACCACATCACCGATCGTCGACTCGTCGAGTAACGGTAACAACGGATCGGCGCTCAACTTTGTCGCGCCCAACGGACCAACCAGCGATGTACCAGAAATCGACGGTGCTAATCCTGGTGCGTTCGACTTCGATGGCGTTAACGACGTGATACAGGTCGGCGAAAGCGAGTCGCTTCGTTTGACCGAAGGCACCTATTCGCAATCGCTTTGGATTCGGCCGACAAGCGGCACCAATGTCTTCCGCGGTGTGATCGGCTATCAAGCCGGTTCGACTGCCGGACAACGCTATCCGTTTGTCTACACCTACGGCGACGCGATCTATGCCGGGTTCGGAACCGGTGGGAACACGTGGAAAGGCGTCATCGCTGACAACGTGTTGGACATCGGACAATGGAATCATATCGCGGTCACGTTTGACGGCACGGCGATGACACTGTTCGTCAACGGCGAACAAGTTTCTGCCAACAGCAACTTTGCCGGTTCGCGTCCGACGACCGCCTATGGCCGATTGAACATCGGCGCGGTCAACAACAACTTCCTGGGACAAATCGACGAAGTCCGCATGTACAACCGATCGCTGACGTCCTTGGAAGTTGACGTGCTTAGCGGTACCGGCACCGTCACACCGCCTCAAACCGGCCCCGGCGAAATCGGATTGGCCAGCACTCAAGTTACCGTCAATGAAAACGCGGGCAGCGTTTCGATCGGACTGCGACGGACGGGCGGCACCAGCGGAGCAGCTCAGGTCTTCTATACCACGCAAGACGGATCGGCGGTCTCGGGTGTCGATTACTTCGGCATCGAGTCGGGCGTGGTTAATTTTGCCGATGGTCAAGAATTCGGCACGATCAGCATTCCGTTGATTGATGACGGCAATGACGACGGCGACATCTCGTTCGGCGTATCACTGTTCCGCGTCGAAGGCGCCGTCCAAGGTCAACCACGAACCGCCCAGATCACGATTGTCGACGATGAATCGGGTTCGGGTTTGATCGGATACTGGAATCTGAACGAAACGTCCAACAGCGGCCCGATCCTTGATTCGTCAGGGTTAGGTAATAACGGCGTCGCGACCAACTTCGCCGGAACCACCGGTCCGATCACCACGGCACCCAACACCAACTTCAACAACCCCGGCGCATTCGCCTTCGACGGAGTCAACGACTCGATCGAAATCGCCGAAAGCGAATCACTACGGTTGACCGAAGGTTCGTACAGCCAATCGCTTTGGATTCGGCCGACCAGCGGGACCGACGTGTATCGTGGCGTGATCGGTTACCAAGTCGGCAATTCGATCGGCACGCGTTATCCGTTCATCTATACGTACGGCGATGGGCTGGCCGTCGGTTTCGGCAGTGGCGGAAACACATGGAAGGGCGTCTCCGTCGACAACGTCTTGACCGTTGGCGCGTGGAATCACGTCGCGGTATCGTTCGACGGTACGTTCATGCAATTGTTCGTCAACGGCGAAGTCGTCGGCACCAATAACAACTTTGCCGGCTCGCGACCGACGACTGCCGTGGCGCAGTTGTCGATCGGCAAAATCAACAACCAGTTCGTCGGTCAAATCGATGAAGTCCGCATGTACGACCGTGCGATCAGCGGCGGCGAAGTCAGTGCGTTGATCGACGGGGCTGCATTGCCACCACCGCGAGTCGTCGGTTCGCTTAGCACGCAAACGATCGCCAGCGGATTCCTGCAACCGACGACCGTCGAACAACTTCCCGACGGACGATTCTTGGTCGCCGAACGGGCCGGCATCATCCGCCTAGTCAACGCCAACGGAACCGTTGCCAGCACACCGTTCTTGGACATTCGTGACATGGTCAACATGGTCGGTAACGACCGTGGATTGATGTCGATCGCGATCCCGCCGAACTTTGCCCAAACGCGCCAGATCTATTTGGCCTACACCTATGATCCACCGGAAGTTCAAGGATTGAGCGGCAACGGTGGTCCCGATGGTGAAGGCGGACGCGTCGCCCGAGTGACTCGCATGACCGTCAACGCTGACTGGACGGTGGCCGATCGCAGCAGCGAGGTCGTCGTGGTCGGTACCAACAGCACCTACCAAAACATCGGTCAACCCAATCGTCGTCCGCTGGCAAGCGATCCTCAATCAGGCCTCGACGCCAACGGAAATTATATTGCCGACTTCATCGCCAGTGATGAGTTGAGCCACACGATCGGCGATATGGAATTCGGTTCCGATGGCGCGCTTTACATCTCGACCGGTGACGGCGGTTCGTACGGTCGCGTTGATGCGGTCAACTTGCGAGCCCTGAATCTGAACAGTCTGAACGGCAAAATCTTGCGAGTCGATCCGGTGACCGGGCTTGGACTTTCGGACAACCCGTTCTTTGACGGCAACTCCGCCAGCAACGCCAGCCGCGTGTACTCTTTGGGCCTTCGCAACCCGTTCCGATTCGCGATCAACCCCAACGACGGCGAGGTCTTCATCGCAGACGTCGGTTGGCTTAACTGGGAAGAACTGAACACCGGTCGTGGCAAGAACTTTGGTTGGCCCGCGTACGAAGGAAACGGTTTGACCGGTGGTGATCGAGGCAGTTACTCGTCGCTGCCCGGCACTCAGGCATTCTTAAACAGTGGCGTCGAAGTGACGCCGCCGATTTGGACGCGCAGCCATTCATCGGGTGCTCGCGCAATCATCATGGGCGACTTCATCCAAGGCGGCCAGTATCCCGCAAGCCTGCAAAACGCATTCATCTTCACCGACATTGGTGACCGAGTGCTTCGCGCCGGACGTATCGATGCCAGCGGCCAGTTGATCGACATCGTGCCTGTTTCGTCCAATGCCGGCTTCATCACCGACATCATGCGAATGGCCGACGGATCGCTGGTCTATACCGACTTTGTTTCGGGAACGATCGGCCGGTTGATCTACAACGCGTAACGTTGCATCAACGAATGAACAAACCAACAGGTGTCGCGAGCAACGCTTCGCGGCGAGGCAAAAGGTTATCCTAATGCTTCCGAACACTCGAAGTTGGAAGTCCCATCGTTGTGAGCAAACCCAATCCATCGAGCGCCGAGCGCGTGGAATCGATCTTCTTCGACGCGCTCGATTTGCCCACCAGCGATCGAGCAGCCTTCGTTGAACAGGAATGCGGCGGAGACGACGATTTAAAGTCGAAAGTCAACGCCTTGCTGGCTGCCGACGAAGCAGCCGGTGGCGACGAGTTTTTGGAATCCGCTTTCATCGGCAAGCAGTTCGTCGACGAGGTCGCCGTCCCGTCGTCGGTCGACGAATCGCCCGACGGTGACGGTGAAACACATCGTTTCAAAGTCCTTGCTCGACATCAACAGGGTGGATTGGGCGAAGTGTTGATCGCGCTCGATCAACAACTCGGCCGCGAAGTCGCGATCAAGCAGATCCAACCGAAATGGCAGAACAATCCCGAAGCTCGCAAGCGATTCGTTCAAGAAGCCGAAGTTACCGGGCGGTTGGAACACCCCGGAATTGTTCCCGTTTATGCGATGGGAACCTGGCCCGATGGACGCCGTTTTTATGCGATGCGATTCATTCAGGGCGGCACACTCAAGCAAACCATTGCCGACTACCACAACTGCGATCTTCATGACACACCATCTGTGAAACTACTTGGGCTGCGTCAATTGCTGGGTAAGTTCATCGATGTTTGCAACACGATCAGCTACGCCCACAGCCGCGAGATTCTGCACCGCGACATCAAGCCAGCCAACATCATGGTCGGTCCCTATGGCGAAACACTGGTGGTGGATTGGGGATTGGCGAAGTTGCTCGATCCGGCGCAAAGCGAGTCCATGACCCAAGTGTTCATGGACGAGATTCGACAAAACAACGAGGACGACGATTCGGCACCGTCACATGCTGTCGGCACCGTGGGCACGCCCCAGTACATGAGCCCCGAACAGGCCGACGGCCGGATCGACGAAATCAGCACGCGAACGGATATCTATTTGTTGGGATCGACGCTGTACGAAATTCTGGCGGGACTGCCGCCACACCGTGACGACTCGATCAAGCGACTGTTGCCTCGCATCGTCGCCGGAGACTTCCCACGGCCTTCTGAAATCGTCGCCGATGTTCCACCGGCGCTGCAGGCGATTTGCTTAAAAGCCATGTCGCGATTCCCGTCCAATCGTTATCGACGTGTTTCCGACTTAGCGACGGACATCGAACGATGGTTGGCGGACGAACCCGTTTCGGTCCATCGCGATTCACCGTCGGTGCGGATCGGTCGGTGGATTCGTGGGCACCGCACGCTGGCCTATTCGGCGGCCGTTGCGGCGACGTTGGTCACGGTCGGATCGATTTCGGGCTCAGCAATCTGGAACACATTGAAGGCGAAACAGTTTCGCATCGAAAGAGAGAACAATGCCAATGCGATGGCGCTCGATGCCGTATCGGCAAGACGACTGATCGAACTTCGGACGTCGGCCCAAGGTGCAATCAATCTGGCGAAAAAGGAAGTCGCTGCCGACCGATTCTCATCCGCATTGAGCGTGCTCGACCGCGCGATCGACTCGCTGGACGAAGAAACCCAGTTACGCGAAATCCAAGACGAAACGGTTCAGAAGGCGATCGAGCTGAGCCGCATCGTCGACTTCTATCAATACGCAGACGAAACGAGTCTTTACAACGTGCTTGCGCGTGACAGTCGTTCGATTGCGGCTTGTCGCGCATCGCTGGAATCGCTTGGTGTCTGGGATCATCCCGACTGGTGGTTTCATTTGCCGGCGAGCGACCTTTCGCCGGAACAAACAGACCGACTTCGTTGGGATGTTTACCAACAGTGGATGTTGCTGGACGCGATGCTGATCAAGACCGCCGGAACCCGGCTGACGGGTATCGGCAGGATCACTTCAAGCGGCGGACTATTTGGTGCAACACGGCGATTTTTGCGGACGAACGAAGGGAAAAGCGAATGCCAATCGGCGGAAGTCGTCAGCCAGCGGATCGAAATGTTTCGACGTTCCGAGGCCGCCCACTGGTATCGCCGCGCGGCCGAGTTTCGGTTGATGAAGGGGTCACGGTTGGCCGCCAGCGAACTTGGATTGACCCAGACTGCGACCGATTCGCACGGCTTGGGTGTGCTGTCGATGATTGCGGCGATGGACCCAAATTTCGAGCTATTCTTTCGCAATTACCAAGGTGACGATTCCTTGGTCACGTCGCGAGACTTGTTCCTTCGCGCGTCGACCCAGCGCCCCAATCATTACTGGACCAGTCTGGCGCTCGCGCAGGTCGAGTTTCTGATGGCCCAGCGAGACGGTGGCAATGACCCCCGCCAATTCGACGCCGCAATCCAGGCCATCGGGCGATGCATAGCAATGGATCCGCAGAAGTGTTTTGCGTTCGCCGATCGTTCGTCGATCTATCGCGCCCAAGCAAGGTTGATCGGACGATTGCCGGCAGCCGATTCGCAGTTCGATGCGGCCGACCGCAAACGCCGAGCCGCAGAACTTCGCCGCTGGAGTTTAGCGGACGCGACAGAAGCCGATCGGTTGTCACGCAACCAAGTCGAGGGCGAACAACCGTGGGTCGGTTGGCAACACGGATTGGCGATCTACGATTCGGGTTCCGAAGACGCCGCATGCGTCGAAAGAGCGATCGATCGGTTCATCGAGACTTCGAAATTGACTCTCGCGTTAGTTCCGATTGTCGATGCATCGTTGGTCCGCGCCGATGATTTGAGAGGACGTGAAGAAGCGGCTGATGTGGTCGAAACGATGGCCGATCGATTGGCCGATGATGCAAAGTATCCCGCGTTGCTGGCGTCGATTCGATTGGGTCAAAATCGATTGGACGAATCGCGACGGGCTGCTGAAACGGCGCTGCAGCGATCACCTGATTCGGCCCACGCACATGCCGTGGCGGGACTGCTGGAATTGCAAGACGAACGACCCAGCGCCACACAGGTCGCCGCGGCGGGGGAACATTTCACCGCCGCAAAGAGAATCGATCCCAATCATGACTGGGTCAATTGGGGTATCGGGAAGTGTTTCGAACACCGCAATCGACTCGCCGAAGCAATGACGGCGTATCGCGAAGCCTTTGCCAAAGGGCGAACGGCCGACCATCGGGCGGCGGCCCTGCTGGGACAAGCAAGAGTCTTGGGTGCGACCCAGCGGTACGAGGAATCGAAAACGTTGATTGAGCGCGCACGCGTATTGGAACCGGCGACCGATTTGATGCTGACCGTCATTCGACCGCTGGGGATGCGCTACGGGTCACTGCAAAAAGTTGCACCGGAGGACCCGAAACTGCCGGCGATGAAAACCTTTTTGGAAGCGTTGGTGAAGATTCCTCGCGCCAGTGAATTTGAAGTCCCCATTGACAGCGAGGGGCCATTCCGGGCGGCTGTGCTGAACGGTGGGTTTGAACTCGGGTCGACCCGCTATTGGACCGACGACGCGGGCGGTCGTGTCGTTCGAGACGACTCGCATGACGGCGATCAATGCTTGATGATTCCAGCGGCAAGCGGTGGAAACGTCACTCAAGTGTTCCCCGTCCAACCGGCATCCGAATACAAGATCGAGGTTTGGATGAAGACGGTTGATAGCCGTCCGGCGACGTGTCGCGTTTGGATCGACGCAGCGAAGGTCATCGAAGTCCAACCGGCGGCTGATCAGTGGACCGTTGCCAAAGGGGATTTCCGAACCACCGACCAGACTTGGCCGCCTGTGAACGATGCCGAGCTGCGGATCGAGGTTTCGGGGGCAGGCGGGATTAAGCTGGACGACGTCCAGGCCTGGTGGACCCCGGAGTAGCAGGGAAAAACTTTTTGAAAAACGTTTAAGGGGTTTCCGGCGAATTGCCGCAGGTTTGGGTGAGGCGGCCAAACGGGTCGCCAACTTCCCGCAAACGCCCAAATCAGAGAAATCCCATGACTCACTCGATCACCATCACCACCGTCGCTCGCACCGTTTTCGCCAGCCTGGCTTTGGCCGCTGTCCTTTCCATTTCCGCTTCCACCGCGTCGGCTCAATCGGCCGGGTCTTGGGTCGACATCGGCAAGGGATTCGCCGGAGCGGGCGGATCGGCGAACGGCCCGATCTCGATCGTCAAGAGCCGCAGCAGCTCGAAGAACGGAATGCAATTTGGCCACGGATTCGCACTGGGTGCCGGCCCCAACGGCTTGGCGATCAGCAACTCGATCGGTGCCGGAGCCGGACCGGGCGGCGTGGCTCACAACATGAACCTGAACATCGGTCGAGGCGGCACCCACTTCAGCCATGGCGGTGTGACCAGCACCGGCGGCAACCGCCGAGTCATCTCGGGCGGCCAAACGGGGATCCAAAATGGGCGAGTTTACGGCGGCAGCCAATCGACCGGCTTCGGCCAGAACACGAACGCCTGGTCCAACAGCCACACTCGCCAATGGGGCCAACCGACCTACCAAACCTTCCCCGTCACGAACGGATCGATCAACACCGGATCCAACCACCGAGTCTTCAACCACCGCTAAATACTGACTCAATACCCCTCCGGTCTTCGTCACTCTCGGGTGGCGAAGACTTTTCGCAGTTCCAGCATTCGTTCCAATAAAACTTGCCACACCTTTACCAAGAGCCATCCCATGAAACGCTTTCTTATCGCCGCCGCCTTGCTGGCTTTCACCACAAACACGTTGCCTGCCCAAGATGCCCCGGCGCCGCCCGTGGCGGAAGCTCCCGTTGCCGACGAATGGGGAATGACGCTGACCGAGATGCCAGAACTGTTGCGGATGCACCTGCCGCTGCTTCGCCCCCACAAAGGAATGGTGGTCGAGAGCGTTGCCGAGGGCAGTCGAGCCGCCGAGTTGGGCCTGCGGGTCGGCGATATCCTTACCGAAATCGACCAACGGCCCGTTCAAGCGGCTTCAGATCTTGGGAATGCGAACCCGCGAATCGGATTGATGGTGATCCGACGCGGCGTTCCAAAAATGTTGGTTGCTGGCATGGGGAACCGGCCGGGAGCGATGCTGCCCAACGTGAACCGGTTCCCAGTCATCCAGCCCAACCGACCCGCGATGGGCCGCAGCTTCTCGCCCTTGGGCACGTCGCCGGGAACCCGTTCATCAGCGTCCTCGTCGGTTTCCTCGTCCGTTTCCGGTAACGGAGAATCGGTTTCGGTCAGCCAGAACGGCGACCAAATCATGCTGGACATCGCATCGTCGGACCCCAACGTCGGACGCGTCCGAATGAGCGGCACGATCGCTGAAATTCAGGACCAACTTGAAAACGGCGAACTGAGCGACGGCGCCAAAGCCGCGGTACGCCGTGCCCTGCGGGGCACCCCTTGAGGATTCGCCAACCAGAGGATTCGCCAACCCTTTGCCCAGAAAGACCTTTCGCATTGCGACGTCTGATCACACTGAAATGACCAGAAAGCGACGAATCACGTTTTTACGTGGAATTTCTTAAGGGTCCAACCGACGCACGACGCAGGTTTGACTGACACTCCCCGAGTATGCTGACATACATCCCCAATTTAACCCCATGAGATCCAGACCATGCCTTTGAAAATCATCTCACGAAGTTCCGCCCTCGCCATCGTCGCTTCGCTGTCGTTGGCTGCCTCCAGTGCTTCGGCCCAGACATCGTACCCAGGTCAGATTGGCGTCGGCGGCCCAGGACCGATCCAGGGAGCCCCGGTTTATGGCGGAGGCCCAATCAGCGGTGCAGGCCCTATCAACAGCGGTGGATGGTACAACCCCGAAATCTACAACTCGGGTCGCCAGGTTTCCGACGTCCAGTACGATCCCTTCACCGGCCGCGTGATCGTTCGGACGGACAAGAACACGGTCCGCGAAAGCGTGCTGGACCCGAACCGGACCTATGCCGACCCCGGTTCGTATCAACAAGTCAATCGCTACGAAACGGATGTGAACGGTATCCAGTGGCATGTCACGGGGACCCAGTGGACTTCCAACGGAGTGCCGCACGGAAACCTTTCGCGGCGACAAGTCGGTGGCGTCCATCACGGCGGCGGCATCATTGAAGACCGAAACGAAAACGTGACCTACAGCACCCAGCCAGGCGGCCAGACCCCAGGTGCCCAACCCGGCCAAAACCGACCGGGACAACCGGGCTATGGCGTCTATCCTGGCCAAGTCGTTTACCCCGGCCAAGGTGGAGTCATCGAAGACCGAAACGAACACGTTCAGTTTTCCACACCCACAACGGGTGCGCGTCGGCCTAGCCAACCCGTTCGCCGCAACACGATTCTGCCCGGCAACCTACGCTCGCTTGGACGCAATTTGAATCCATTCAAGTAGCCTTCATGGCGAATCGCTAAAAACGGTTCACCGTACGACGGAACGACCACCCAACGCCGATCCTGCCCAGGATTCGGCGTTTTTTCGTTGACGCAGCCCGACACGGTGACACGGTGAATCGGTGACACGGCGAATCGGCGAATCGGTGAATCGGTGACACAGCGAATTGATGAGTCGATGACGGTGTCCGAAAAAACTTCAAGAAAGCGTTAAGGGGTTTGGCCAAGGTTCTCGCATGACTCCCATGAAAGCCAACTGTGACTTTCAGACTCAAAAACGACTCACTCAACTTTCTTTCAAGGAACCTTACGATGACCCGCATCACCACCTCGATCGCCCTGGCCGCCCTTTGCTTGTTCGCCCTTAGCATGTTCGCAGTCGACGCAAACGCTCAAGTCACCGCCAGCAGCTACTCCAACGGCGGCACTGCGATCGCCAACGCAAGCGGCCGCGGCAACACCCGTCTGAACGCGACCGCCGTCGCCCGTAACGGCGGATTCGCTCAAGCCAACATGTTCGGCAGCGGTCGCAACGGTGGCTTCGCAAGCGGAAACAGCACCGCCATCGCCAACGGTGGCGTCGCTATCGCCAACGGCCGATCGATCGCGAACGGATGGGGTGCTCGATCGCACGTCAACTCGACCGCTCAATCGACTTGGGGTGGCGTCGCCCGATCCAACGGCCAAGCCATCGCCAACGGAACCTGGTCCAACGCCCGTGCCAACGCGAACGCACGAGCCAATTGGGGACAAAACAGCTTCAGCGGTGCCCGTGCCATCGACAACCAATACTACAACCCACAACCGATCTACCAACCGGCCGTCCAACCGACCTTCGGATGGTAATTTGTCAGCCGACCGCACGATCGATTCCGTCCCTCGCACTTGCAAAAGGTGCGAGGGTTTTTCATGCGCGGTCGGTGGCGGGCGTCAGATGTTATGTTGGTGGTCCAACGTTCGCCATCGATTGCCCCGACGAAATCTCGAGTAGCCGCCATGACTGATTCGCCTCACGAAGTCTCAATTCTGCTTCAGCGGGTTAAATCGGGCGACGAGTCGGCCAAGGAAGCGTTGTTCACCGAACTGCAAAGCGAGCTGCGAGGAATGGCGGCGGCGCTGATGAGTCGCGAACGACCCGATCACACGTTGCAGGCGACGGCGCTGGTGAACGAAGCCTGTTTGCGGTTGCTCGATTCCGACGCGGTCGCCAATGCCGCCGACCGACGTTACTTCTTCGGAATGGCGAACCGCGCGATGCGACAAATTCTGGTCGATAACGCCCGAGCCCGACGGACAACCAAGCGAGGCGGCGAGTACACGCGTGGCTCGTTGGATATCGTGCTGGACAATTTCGAAGCCAGCAACCAATGTGACTTCGTCGATCTGGAAGCGTCATTGGACGAACTGGAAAAAGACTCGCCTCGTCAACGCGAAGTGATCGAACTGAGGTTCTTCTCGGGGTTGTCGATTCCCGAAGTTGCCGAAGTCTTGGACGTTAGCGTGGCCACCGTCGAGCGAGATTGGCGACTGGCACGAGCCAAGCTGTACCAGAGTCTTCGGGGCGAGTGAACGAACATCAAAATGCGAGAACATACGACCCAATTACGCGTCCGCTACGACGAATGTGACCCCATGGGGTTGGTGCATCATTCGCGGTACTTGCAGTATTTCGAAATCGGTCGGACTGAGCTGCTGCGCGCCAGCGGCGGTCGGTATCGGTCGATGGAGGAAGCGGGCCAGTTCGTGGTCGTCGTCCGCGTCGATTGCCGGTATCGCAGTTCCGCCAAGTACGATGACCTGATCGATATCCACACGCGGATCGCGAAAGTCACCGCCGCCAAAATCATCCACGACTACTCGATCACTCGCGACGGCACCGCACTGGTCGAGGCAACGGTGACGTTGGGAGTCATCGACCGTGACGGTAAACTGCAACGCGTCCCCGAAGAACTGCAAAAGTTGTACGCCAACACCGTTTAGCTCCCCACCGGCCCCGGTCATTGGCCCAACGTCTCCCACAAGTCCGATCGCACCTTGCCGTTTTCATCTTCCCCCGACGATTCTTCGCCTAGTTTCAGTGACGCCGGCTGCTTTGCGTCCGATGCCGAGACGCAGTTGTTGGGTGTGATCGACATCAGCGGTCGCGATGGGCCCAACGGTCACGACGGACAAAACTATTACAACTCGCCCGCCACACCGGGCACACGCGGGATGCGCGGCGGCGACGCGACCGATGCGGTCCCCGGCCAGCACGCCGGCGCGGCCCAATTGGTACTCGATTACCAGCGCGGTGACCGGTCCAGCGGTGTGCTGGCCATCGACGGTGAAGTCCAACCGGCCGGGCAAACACGATCGGCCTTGCGTGACCAAATTGCGATCGGCAACGAAGGCTATCTGTACATTCGCGGCACGGGGGGCAAAGGCGGAAACGGAGGACGCGGCGGCGACGGCGGCCCCGGCAGCCAAGGGTATCGTGGACGCAACGCGACTCGGTTCACGTCCGGGTCCAACGGCGGACCCGGTGGCGATGGCGGTGATGCAGGCGAACCGACCGACGGAAAACCGGGCGGCAAGGGTGGCGTCGCCATCGTTTCGGTCGACGAAGCAAACACGGGCCTATTGATGTTGGTCAAAGGCAACCTGGTCGGCGGCGACTTGGGCTTCGCCGGCAAAAGTGGTCGTGGTGGACGAGGCGGCCCCGGCGGAAAAGGCGGCAGCAGCTATCACTGGACCGAAACAAGAACGTACCGCGATTCAAAGGGCAACACGCAAACGCGGACCATCATGCGGTCCAACCCGGGCGGCATCAACGGCCCGTCCGGACGCGATGGATCGACGTCGCGGTACCGCGCCAAAGACGCGTGGTCGGGCAACGATGGTCGATTCCAAATCGTTGTCACCGATGCACGCGGCGGCAGCCGAACGTATGACTCGCCGTACGACTTGGATCTGGTCACGTTCGACGTCGCCAGCGAGTACACCGTCTTAGAACCCGATTCCCTGGTTTCGATCGACAACCTTACCGTTCGCAATTGCGGCGGAATGCCAACGCCGCCCAACTACACCGTTCGTATCTTCTTAGAAAGCGACGACTGGCTGCTCGTCAAGAGCGTCGATTTAGAAATCAAGCAATCGCTTGCACCGGAGGAAACGTACACGTTCGACACGATCGGCATTCGATTGCGATTGGGCGACTACGTCGTCGACGATCCCCGCAAGCGATCGTTCCGACTGCGACATCCGGTGTCGCCGCAAGCGAGTCTCGAGAGCGGTATCGGGCGTCCGTTTCGCAACTTCGAAAATGGCGAAGACCTGCACGTCCGCTTTCCCATCGAATTGATGCCGATCACGTGTTTGAACAGTTTGGCGCCGGGCGAATCGACCCGAGTCATCTGGGGCGTCACCAATGTTGGTGACGAGACGTTCGACCAGAAGTATCTGTATCGCGCCGTACGATCGCACCTTCGGTTGTTGGGCGGTGACTTGGACACCAACCAAATCGTTTTCTTCGGCACCGATGATGCGGAATTCGACCTGCTATCCGGGGCCTATGAAAATCGCGTCGGCGAATTGGCACCCGGCGCGACCACGGTCATCGAGACGCGGATCGGCATCAAAGATTCGGCCAACGCGATTCCGTATCAAGGGTTCGCTCTGGGCGTCGACTTGGATTTGCAACGACCCAAGTCGAGCGACGACCGCGAAAAGTATCGCCGGGTCGATTATCGCAAGACGTTCATTCGAGTTTCCGAACGTTACCTGCGCGAAGACGGCTCACGTTTCTTGCTGATCGCCAACGAAAAGACGACGACCACCGACATCGACAAATGGACCCAGCTTGCCGATTACTTCGGCAGCAGTTTGGATGTGTGGGATGTTTCCTATTATGGATTCCTTGACTTGGTCCGCGCCGTCGATCACGACAAATCGCTGCTGCAACAATGGTCGGGGATGACCATCATCATTCCCAATAACTATTACGAGACACCCTCGGGATCGACGGTCGCTTTCAAGCAGTTGGCCAAGAGTCAGTTCCTGCGGGCGGCGGCCGACCATGACATCAATTTTTACATCGTCGGCGACTCACGAACGGGCGGCGAAGCGATGCTGGGCACGTCCTTGATTCCGGTCAGCGACGAAAAGAAGCCGAGTCAGTTGAAGACGCAGCGTGAATTTTTGAAAGCGGTCAGCAAGTGGAACAAGTACGTCGCCCGCAGCCAGGAAATCGTCGGCGGCGTGACCGGCGGCGCGCAAGACTTGGCCGACGTGTCGCTAGGCGCGGTTCACGAATTCGACATCAATCGCCGGACGATTCTTTTTCAACCGAAGGCCGAGTGGCTCGAGGAGGAAGCGAAACGATTGCAACGCAAACTGTCCAAAGACGATCCGCTGCACCGCTGGATCATCGTTCACCGCTATGACACCGGCGACACCGATACGGAGTGGGGATTCTTCAAACGTCGTAAGATCGGCAAACTGGAAGTGCGCCGAACCCTCGATGCAACCAAGGGGTCGGCGGTGTTGTTCGAAGTCGACGGAATTGACGCGATCGATCGTGACTTCATCACCAGCAAAGCTAACAAGCACGGCATTTTCTTGGCATTGAAGTTCGAAGACAAAGTCGATCGTTTCATTCGATTGGTCAGCGAACGGACGTTTCCCCGCTACAACGAACAATACATCGACCGACCGATGACCGACGACGAAGTGCGCCAAATCGGTGGCGAGTTGGTGGATTCGATTTTGACGGATCTGTTCAATGAACAACGCGTCGCCCGGACGTGCCGAACATGGGGCCGCGGCGGCGTGCGCAACATCATGCCAAAGCTGAATTACTTGGCCGAGCGATCGCTCAACTACGGCGTCACGTATCGCCAGATGCTCGAAAACGAAGTCAGTCTGGGGCTGCTGTATGAATTGATTGCCAACGTGCGATACATGGCGGTAAAGTCAAAAACGGTTTGGGATCATGCTTTCATTCCTACGTCGTTCTTCAAACGAAGTCGCGCCGTGTCGAATTACATGATGGACCGATCCGATCGGATCGCGACGAACATCTTTGGTCGCTACCCGAGTTGGTGGGACCGGATCACGCACGCCGGCGACGACTACGACCCGTTTGGCAGTTCGGCAAAGAAAGAACCGCAGGGCATCGCCCGCAAGACCGCGGATGATCGGATCGCCGCGATCGAGAAAACGCTTTACGCGGCCAAAGTCGGCATCGAGAAGTACGCCACCGCGCAAGACCATCCGGGGCTGACGTACGACCCGGAATTGTTGAGCGAACAGACGCGGGTGATGACGGGCAAGCAGTACGACGAACTGGTTCAAACCGAAGCCACGGCGACTCGATTACGGTACGAAACCGAGAAGGCGGTCAGGGCCGAGCGATCCGATTTGCTGGTGCCCCTGCAAACGCCGCAGGCGATCGAGACTCAAACGCAAGTCTCCGTCGCGACGCCAACTTGAATGTCTCAAAAACGGTTTGCCCACATTCCATTTAACGTGCCGATCCCCGTTACAAATCTCGCCGCTTGATCTCGGTGATGCCCAACAGCGATGCCGTGCCAAGCACCGTCCACTGAAGAACATCAGGCACGGCCGTTCCCATCATCAAGCCAATCGAAATCGTCGACGCGACGATCACCATGGTCGTGATGTAGTTGCCGACAAAGTTCCATCCGACAAGCGAACCCGATGTGACTCGCCCAATCGAAAAGGCAATCAACCCGTACACACTCATGGCTGCAAGAACGCTGAATCCGAGCGCCGCGAATGTTGTCGGCTTCATCAACAGCCAAGCCATCATCAGCGAAACGAAACCGCCGGCCAAGCCGATGTACACACTACGATAAAAGCGATTCAAGTCGGGCGCACAATCGAACCCGCCGCAATGTTTGCAACCGGCGATCACGCGACGGTTGTAGGTGATGATTTCATACATCGGGTGAAACACCCACCAAAACGGCCTTGAATCGAAGATCGGACTCAGCCATCCCCACCGACTGGCCAGCAGATGGGTCATCGCTTTCAAGCCATAGATCGTCTCGCCGGTTGCTCGGTCGAACAGCGGTATCTCGTGCCGCCCCCGATTCAAGTCGATGTTGGCGGTCAGCTCTGGTGAAGCCGTAGCAAACCCGACTCGGTTTTCCGGCTTCAACAGTCCCCAGACCACAAACCCGTAGGTGTAGAGTCGGCACATCGGACAACTGTCGTCGTAAACAATGACTTTATCGTTAGGCATGGGTCACGCTTTCAAGATCCGTTTCGATCGAAGAAAGACAGAACTTCGATCGTTGAATTCCTCTCCCTTTTCCTAACCGCAATTTCGTCCTTTCGCTAACCAACCAGGCATCGAAACCTTTCCGTCCAAGAGTTGGCAAACCCAAGCAAGACAACTGCCAGTAGACGACCCATCAGCGGCAATTTGGCTTTCGGGACGCTTTTTTTAGCTAGGCACGAAGATTTAGCAGTCGAAAACGAGAAAATCGGCGAAAATCCCACCCAAACAACTTGCCCAGCCCAGCTGTTTTGATATCGTGTAAAAGCCGTCCAAGTGTTAACAATTTTCAAATCCAGACTTCACAGAAACTTTTGAGACTGGAATTAACATCTTTTGTAGCGATTTTATCAGCTTAACATTTCTGCATTGGCATATTTTCGGTTCTTGAAACCGTCGCCTTTTCAGGCTTTTTACGGGAATTTCAATGAAATTACTGAGTGTTTTCGCCGCCCTCTTCTGCGTTTCGGCCGTGGCACTGCCCGCCAATGCCGACATGATTACCATCACAGCCCTTGATGTGCGTGGAACCGGGGTTTTCGGCCATGATCTCAATGTCAGTGGCGTTACCGTCAATGGTAACGCCCCCTCAGCTACAAATAGCTTGGCCAATCCCCTCGACATCGTGCTGACCTATTCCAACTTGAATTTGGATGGAGATGCCAGTGCCAATGACGCTGTCACTTTTACAATTCGTGGAACGCGTCCAACGGGGAATGTGACAGCGATGAACCAAGGGCTTGATGCCGGATTTGGAAATTTGGACGGTCTTACGGTCAGTGTGGTCAATGTTTCAGGGACCACGACGGACCTCGGAAACAACATCGTCTTCGATGGATTCACAGGAGCCAATGTCGCGGCTGGTTTCAATGGTGCGATTGACAAAGCCGCTTCGATCAACGGGACAGTTGTTGACCTGATTTCCGCTGCGACTGGTTCGTTCCAGTTCATTCAGGGACCGATTGATTTCGCGTTGACGCCGACCCTGGCGTTCACCGATCCGGTTGGCAATACCAACAGTGCGGGCGGAACGCTTGTTGCGCGTCACTACGATCTACAGTTCAGCACCGTCGCTGTTCCCGAACCATCGTCATTGGCCCTCGTCGGCCTGGCTGGCGGATTGATTGCGTTACGCAGCAGAAATAAGCGATCGGTCTAAGGACTGTGGTTTGTTTCAAACTTTCAAACGCAAGTCATTTGACTTGCGTTTTTTATGCGCCGAGATCAGTGAAAAACAGTAAGCGACAATGAGCCGGAGGTAGCTTCCGAGACACTTCCCCGGTCCGTTTTCATGGTCGAGAGTGAAACAGATGTCCCAATCGCTCTACGATAGGTTCCGGATGACGTGAGTGAGGCTACGTAGACACAAACGAGAGTTCCCGACATACAATCTAAGAAAACGAAATTGGATGGAACCCTCAACAGCCATGGGCATTACAGACCTTTCCGCTGCCGCGGCACTTGCCGAGCTTGTTCGTTTTCCGTCCGTTAGCGCTATAAGCAACGCGGACGTATCTGAACGGGTTCACCAGTGGCTGGCTTCAATGGGTTTCGCGGTTGAGGTCACGGAGTATCGTGACGAAGCTGGTGTTGCGAAAGTCAACTTGGTGGCCCGACGTGATCCGCAATCCCGGTCGGCATCGACGACCGGTGGTTTGGCGTACTTTTGTCATACCGATGTTGTCCCGGTTGCCGATTGGAACGGACCCGGCGGTGATCCGTTCGAAGCCGTCGTTACCGACGATCGCATCTATGGACGCGGTTCTTGTGACATGAAGGGCTCACTGGTCAGCATGATGCAGGCGGCCAGTCGGATCTCGGCGGCCGATCAAACGGCGCCACTTTGGATCGTGTGTACGGCCGATGAAGAAGTCGGTTTCGAAGGGGCCACGCATATGGTCCATCACTCGCCTGCGTATCGTGAAATCGTCGAATCCCAACCGTTGGCTATCATCGGTGAACCGACAGGTTTGCGAGTCGTTCATGCCCACAAAGGCATCACCGGCTTTTCCGTTACCAGCAAGGGCCGCGCCGCCCACAGCAGCACCGACGAGGGTGTCAATGCGAACATCGCCATCACGCCCATCATGGAATTGCTTTGCGAACTTGCCGAAACGACGCGAACCGATCCTTCGCTGGCCGATTCACGGTTCGATCCGCCGCACTTGTCTTGGACGTTCGGCATCAGTGACGGATGTACGGCCGTCAACATCACCCCCGGCCGTTCGGTTGCGTGGTGCAGCTTGCGACCGATGCCCGACATCAATGGTGAATCCCTGATCGCTCGGGTCGAAAGTGAAGCCCTTCGTCGTGGCTTGACGTTTCGACGATTCAAGGGCGGGCATCCGGTTTGGATCGAACCCGATGCGGACTGTATCGAATCGATGTGCCAGATCGCAGGTGGTCCGCCGATGACCGTTTGCTACGGGACGGATGGTGGCGAATTTGACGAACTCGATCAACGGGTCATCTTCGGCCCCGGCAACATCGCCCAGGCGCACACGACCGACGAATGGATCAGCCTGGACCAACTGCATCGCGGGACGGAACTTTACGCACAGGCGATCCGACGATGGTGCATGCAAGACTGATGGATGCACAATGACGGTCGGCTACTCGCCCGACGTTTGCATCCCCAGTTGTCGCATCTTCCGATACAGATTCGATCGGTGCAGTCCCAATCGGCTGGCGGCTTCGGTCATGTTCCCGCCGCTGGACTCGATCGCCCGTTCGATGTGCGAGACCTGGAACAGTCGTGTCGACTCGCTCAGTTCGATCGGCATGTCGATGCGAACAGTACCGCCCAAACGATTGTTGGCCGTACCGGCGATCCCCAAGTCTTCGGATTCGATCAGGTCTTCGCTGGTCAAATAGCACACCCGCTCGATCGTGTTTCTCAGTTCGCGAATATTGCCGGGCCACATGTGGTTTTGCAATGTCGACTCGGCTGCGGGGCTCCACTTGGGAACCTGTCGACCGATCTGGTAACAGAACTTTTCCAAAAAATGGTCGGCCAACAGCAATACATCGTCGCCTCGATCTCTTAGCGGCGGAAGCGTCAGCGACACGACGTTCAATCGGAAAAACAGATCCTCGCGGAAGCGGCGTTCGGCGATCAGATCTTCGAGCGGTTGGTTGGTTGCCGCGATCACGCGCACATCGACGGGAATCGTTTGTGAACCGCCGACACGAACGACGACTTTTTCTTCCAAGACTCGCAACAGTTTGGCTTGCCCGCCCGGACTCATGTCACCGACTTCGTCCAAAAATAGCGTGCCACCGGTCGCCATTTCGAACTTGCCGACGCGAGTTTGGTGAGCGTCGGTGAAGGCACCTTTCTCGTGGCCGAACAGTTCACTTTCCAGAAGCGTTTCGACCAGTGCGGCGCAATTCACGGCGACGAAGGGTCCGCTGCGACGGTCGCTTTCGTAGTGAATGTTGCGTGCCAGGACTTCTTTGCCCGTCCCGTTCTTTCCCAGTACCAAGACCGTCAAATCCGTCTTCGCGACTTTGGAAGCGCTGCGGCGGACGGCTTCGATGGACGCGTGGCTCCCAATCAACGGCGTCGATGATGCGGCGTCATCGACCAAGCGATCACGAGACTCGACCAATCGGCGCCGCGTCTGCAACGACTCGATCGCAACGGCCGCGTGGGTTGCCAAATCAGCTAGTAGTGCGGCATCGGAATCGTCGAAGTCATCATCGACCCGATTGATCGCCTCGAACACGCCGATCAGTTCTTCGCGGCGCAACATGTCTTGGCTGCGCGACATCGGCACCGCAACAAGCGATCGTGTTTGAAAGGCTAGCGTCTTGTCGACCCTACGGTTGACGCGTGATTCGTCGTCGCTGCCAGCGTTCCAGATTTTTGCTTCGCCGCTTCGCAGCACTTCACCGACGACTCCCGCATCGTCGGCGACTTCCAAGAACTTGTCTTCGATTCCAAGTGCCGGTCGGCCGACCAATTTGCTGCGTCGACGATCCCACAAAAAGATGCTGGCCCGCTCGCAACCCAGCAATCGCGTTGCGGTGTCGGCAATCTTGGCAAGCAGCGCTTCGACGTCATCAAGCTGTTGCCACTGGGCCGCCGCGGAGAGGACGGCCGACAACTGGTCGATCCGACGAGCCTGTTGTGATCCGTTCATTGCTTGACCGAGCATGCCGGCAAACAATTCGGCCGTCTTTCGAATCTGGTCATCCGTTCGATCAGAGTCTTTGATTTGGACGACCAACGCAGAGGTCGTCGCTTGTTGAAAGATTGGCGAAATACACCAACCGCTGGAAAAGGTTGCCCCGGGCGAAGGGCCGCTGGCACGATCCAGGACTTCGCCGATCAACCGCTCGGGCAGTGCGGAAGTATCGCCCGACCACGGACCGGCTTTCCAGACGCCACGACACTGGGTCACCAGACCGCCGGCAACGCCACCCATCAGTCGAACACACTCCGGGATCGCTGACCGGACGATCTCTGGACCCGAAGAGTCACCCGTGACGGCAGCGGCCATCGCCGAAGCCGAGCCCCGCTCGGACGAATCGGAGGCGCGAGATGCTGACTCGGAGGACGATGGGGATTCATTCACGGAGCTTCTCAACGATGAAAAAGACGAAGGGGACTCATTCGTTCTACTCGCGTCGGCACGCTCGAGGGCATCGGTCGAAGTAGAAAATGGCGGCATGGTGAAAGAAGTCAGTCAAGGTAAATAGACGAAAGGGACGGTTTGGCGGTATGTTGGGCCCTCACTCGCATTCGATTGCCCAACCAACCAGGAAACGTCTTACATGCAATTCGCCGGAAAAAAGGGACTCATTCTAGGGGTCGCCAATGACCACTCCATTGCCTGGGCAATCGCAAAACAAATCATGGAAGCCGGTGGGGAATGTGGTTTTACCCACTTGCCGGACCGACCCGACGACGAGCGACAACGCAATCGCCGACGTGTTTCGCAACTGACGGATCATTACGAGAACGCAAAGTTTCTCGTACCAATGGATGCGCAGAATGACGACGATATCCGCACTGTTTTCGAAAAAGCCGCCGAAACATTTGGAAAGATCGACTTTTTGCTGCATTCGATCGCCTTCGCTGATCGCAATGACCTGGCTCGCGACACCGTTTACACGTCGCGCGACGGCTTCAAATTAGCGATGGACGTCAGCGTGTACACACTGATCGCCTGCACAGCTGCAGCCAAAGAAATCATGAATCCCGGCGGGTCAATCGCCACGATGACGTACTTCGGTGGCGAAAAATGTGTCCCCGGCTACAACGTGATGGGCATCTGCAAAGCCGCTCTCGACGCGACGGTCCGCTATTTGGCGTATGACATGGGACCACAGGGAGTACGCGTCAACGCACTTTCCGCTGGACCCGTTCGTACACTGGCCGGACGAGCTGCCGGAGTCGAAGAAATGCTAACCCTCTACGAACACATGGCTCCGCTGGGCCGAAACGTCAGCCACGAAGAAGTCGGCCGAACCGGTGCGTTCTTGTTGAGCGACAACAGCGAAGGAATCACCGGAGAAATCCTCCACGTCGACGGCGGTTACCACGCGATGGGCAGCCCCGGTCGTCTGCTGAACAAGCTGAAAAGCTAAACGTCAAATTGCATTTTCACATCACTGATTCCCTAACCCCTTAATCCTAACGCCATGGTTCGCACTGCCAGCACGATGTTGCCCCTCGGCACGACCGCGCCCCGATTCGAATTGCCCGACACCGACGGAAACGTCGTTTCGTTGGATCAGTTCGAGGGCAGGAAAGCGTTGCTCGTGATGTTCATCTGCAACCACTGCCCGTTTGTAAAGCATGTTGCCGATCAACTGGCCAGCCTGGCCGACGATTACACATCCCAAGGCGTCGCCGTCGTCGGTATTAGCAGCAACGATGCCGACAATTATCCCGACGATTCGCCGGCCGCGATGGCCAAAGAAAAGGCGGAACGCGGTTACTCGTTCCCCTATCTGTTTGATGGCGATCAAAGCGTCGCAATCGCGTACTCGGCTGCATGCACGCCTGACTTCTTCCTTTTCGATGCCGACAAGAAGTTGGTGTACCGCGGCCAGCTCGATTCCAGTCGTCCGAAAACGGATATTCCCGTCACGGGGGAAGACCTCCGCGCGGCAATCGACGCCGTCGTCGGGGGCCGACTTCCCAGCCCCGATCAACGACCATCGATCGGCTGCAACATCAAGTGGAAAGAAGGCAACCAACCGCAGTACTTCAATCCGCAAGGCACTGCGTGAACCCGCCCTATCTGCAAACCTTGACATTGCAGCTGGCCATCGGTGCGGCCGAATTGGATGACCTACTGCGTCATCGACACGTCGATTGGTTGGTGGGGAAACAGCGGGCCGACGGAGGATTTGCCGGTCGCGAAGGCGAAAGCGACCCATACTACACCGCGTTCGCGCTGCGAGCACTCTGGATCGCCGGCGGCTTGGATGAACCGATCGGCAAGCGAGCCGCCGCGTTTTTGAGGACGCGACTGCAACGACGCGAATCGATCATCGATTTGATCTCGCTGATCTTCGCGGCCGCGATTTGTGAAATGGCCGTTGGCGAGGTCGTGATCAGCGATGATGACCACGATTGGCGTGCCAACGTCGCTGCCATGTTGGAAACGCTGCGTACCGACGACGGTGGTTTTGCGAAAACACCCGAAGGACGCGCGGGCAGCACCTATCAAACGTTCTTGTCGGTCCTGTGCCATCAGTTGATCGAAATCCCCGTCAACGACGTCGACGCCATCGAACGATTCTTGGCATCACAGGCGCACCCGGACGGCGGATACTTGGAAATCCGCGCCGCGAAACGAGCGGGCGTCAATCCGACCGCCGCGGCCATCGGCACACTTAAAGCAATCGACCGGTTGAACGTGGCCGATCATCGCAACACGATCGAGTTCCTGTCGGAAATGCAGACCGACGAAGGCGGCTTGTCCGCCAACACGCGGATCCCTTTCGCCGACCTGTTGTCGTCGTTCACCGGATTGTTGACGTTGTCCGATTTGGAAGCCGCGTCACGAGTCAACATCGACTCGGTTCGCCGCTATGCTTTGGCGATGCAATCCCCCGAACCCAACTCCGGTGGATTCATTGGTTTTTCTCTCGACCAAACCGCCGACGTTGAATACTCGTTTTACGGTTTGGGTACGCTCGCGATGTGTGAAATCCTTTCAAGCTAAACTCATGAATGCACCCTCCACGTCACCATCGTTGATCGTCAAGAATCTCTCGAAGGCCTTTCCCACTGCAGGCGATCCCTTGCGAGTGCTTTCGGACTTGAGTTTAGAACTCGCCAGCGGCGATTCGTTGGCGGTTGTCGGCCCCAGCGGCAGCGGCAAAAGCACGCTGTTGCAGATCCTGGGCACTCTCGATCGCCCCGACACGGGAACGGTCACGATCGATGGGGCCGATCCGTTCGCGCTCGCCGAAAAGGAACTCGCACAGTTTCGCAACCAGAAGATCGGCTTCATCTTTCAAGACCACCATCTGTTGCCTCAACTAACGGTTATCGAAAACGTACTGGTTCCCGCGTTGGCGTTCGGCAAGCCATCGCCCACCGACATTGGTCGTGCGAACGACTTGCTCGGCGAAGTCGGATTATCGGGGCGACTCGGTCACCTGCCCGGTGAACTATCGGGTGGTGAACGGGAACGAGTCGCTATCGCCCGGTCGCTGTTGATGCAACCGACGTTGATCCTGGCGGATGAACCGACGGGAAACCTGGATCGCAAAACCGCCGACTCGGTGTCCGAACTGCTGTTACGACTTCAACAATCCGTTGGCGCGATCCTGATCACGGTCACCCACAGCGAATCCCTGGCCTCCGCCATGGCCGATCGCAAAGAACTGGTCGAAGGCCGTTTGGTTTAAGTGAGCCGATGGCCCGTGAAGCCACGTATAGTGCAAGTGGACCCGGACGTTCTCTTAAGCGCCGCTGCATTCCATCAACCATCCACCTAACTCGATCGCGAAGTCCATGCCCGACCTGCCAAACGGCCCCCACGGCAAGTGGCGTACGACTTGGGGAATCATCCAGAACCCACGGCGACTGTTCAACAAGTGCGTCCAACAGTTCGGCGACCCATTCCTGATGCGAGCCATCAACGGCAACGTGGTGGTGACTGACCGACCCGATTTGGTTGAACAAATCTTTCGTGCCGACCCCGACACGTTTTCCGTTTTCGCCAGTGAAGGAATTCGTCCGATCTTGGGCGCGGGTTCGTTATTGATGATGGAAGGACCGCCGCATCGTGCGGAACGCAAACGCGTCGCGCCACCATTGCACGGCGATCGCATGAAAGCGTATGGCGAAGCGATGCAGTCGATCGCGTTGGCAACCGGTCGGAACTACAGCGACGGGCGCGAGTTTACCGGGATTCGATTGGGCACGGAAATCTCGCTGGATGTGATCCTGCAAACGGTCCTGGGCGCCGACTCGAACCAATTGATGAACGAGTTTCGCCATTCCACGCGAGGCGTGTTGGATCGGTCGCTGCCGATCCTGTTCTTTTCGCCCAAAACGCAGTTTTCGCTGCTGGGGTTCAGCCCGATGGATCGTTTGCGAGTCGTCCAGGCGAAGTTGCGGGAACAGATCAAACAAGAAGTTCAGCGGCGCGGCGATTCGATCCACTCCCGTGAAGACATCTTGTCGATCCTGGCACGGCCCACCGAATCGGATCCCGAAATCGATTTCGAACATCTCGCCGACTCAATCGGCACGCTGCTGTTTGCCGGACACGAGACCACCGCCGTCTCGATTGCATGGTCGCTTTACCACCTGCATCGAAACCCCGATTGGCTGGACAAATTGCGAGCCGAACTGGACCAGTGCGACATGAGTCCCGAGTCATTGGCGGCGATGCCGCTGCTTCGTGCGATCGTCCAAGAAACACTTCGCTTGAACCCGATCGTCACGGAAGTGCTTAGAACCCTAACGCGGCCGATGGAACTTGGCGGTTACCGATTGCCGACCGGTTTCTCCATCGCCGCGGCATCGTGCTTGACGCACTATGACGAATCCATTTATGCGTCACCGGAAACCTTCGATCCCGGCCGCTTCATCGACCGAACCTACACGCCGTCACAGTACTATCCGTTCGGCGGTGGCAACCGGCGATGCGTCGGCGCCGCGTTCGCCACCTACGAACTTGCGATCGTGTTGGGCACACTGGTTCACAACTATCGTTTTGAACTTCTGGATAAAGTGCCCGTTGTTCCCCGTCGCCGCAACGTCACGATGGGGCCGTCGACGGGTGTCCGAATGCGAATCATTCCCAACTGATGGGATGCCACGTCCACTACGCCGCGTCGCCCAGATCCATTCGCTTTCCGTAACGACGAATCATCTGGTCCCGAAGCGCGGCAACGTCTTCGGCATCGAGTTCCGGATCCTCGTCAATCAATTCCTGGGCCATCGCCCGCGCGACGGCCAAGATCTCGACGTCGCGATTCAAGTCAGCGATTCGCATCGGCGGCATGCCGCTCTGTTTCCGTCCCAGAAGATCGCCGGGGCCTCGCAATCGAAAGTCTGCCTCGGCCAATTCAAAACCATCGTCTGTTTGTTCAAAGACCTTCAGTCGCTCGTTTTCGTCCGGCGATCGTTCGCCGTCGGTAAAGACGCAAACGTGACCGGCGTGGGCCCCCCGCGCGACGCGTCCGCGAAGTTGGTGAAGCTGCGCCAGCCCGAAACGTTGCCCACCCATGATCGTCATCACCGTCGCGTTGGGCACGTTGATTCCGACCTCGATGACCGTCGTGCTGACCAAGACCTGTGTCCGTCCCGCCGCAAACGATTGCATGATTGCTTGCTTTTCGTCATTACTCATCCGACCGTGAAGCAAGCCGACTCGGTAATCCGACAGCGCTCCGTTGCACAAATCCTCGTACACCGTTTCGACCGACGACACGTCTTCGGCCTCGACATCCTGGTCTTCCGCGGCCGAGACTCGTGGTGCAACAACGAAAGCTTGTCGGCCTTCGTCCAGCCGCTCGCGAACGAACGACCACCATCGATCCTTCCATCCGTCGTGCGACAAATACGTGTTGATCTTTCCGCGACCGGGCGGCTTCTCGCGAATCGTACTCAGCTCGACGTCGCCAAACATCGTCATCGCGATCGATCGCGGAATCGGTGTCGCCGACATCACCAACGAATGCGGATCGAGCCCACCGCTGCGCAGTTGAACCCGCTGGTTGACGCCAAATTTGTGCTGCTCATCAACCACACACAAACCCAGTCGGTGAAATTCGATGTCACCGTACAGAAGTGCCTGGGTCCCGATCAACAGATCGATCTCGCCGTTTGCGGTTCGCGTGAACACGTCACGTCGATCGCCCGCCGACAGCGAACCGCAAAGCAGTCCGATACGAACCCGGCTGCCTTCCAGCATCTCGGAAAGCGTCTGAAAATGCTGGCGAGCAAGTACTTCCGTCGGTGCCATCAACACCGCCTGATGGCCTCCGGCGACAGCCAACATCATCGCGTACACGGCCACGACGGTCTTACCGCTGCCCACATCCCCCTGCAGCAATCGATTCATCGGAAATTGTCGAGACATATCAGCGCGAATCTCGTCGATCGCCAAACGTTGATCTCCGGTCAACGTGAACGGCAAACGATTTGTGATCCGAGCGTCAATCATCGCCGACGAAGGCAGTGGTGGTGCATGCAGATTCGTCGTCGATCGCCGACGTTTCATCGCCAATGCCAGTTGCATCACGAACAATTCTTGAAAAACCAAACGCGTCCGCGCCGTCATCATCAAGATTTCATTGTCCGGCAAATGAAGCTGACGTAGCGCCTCATCGATGGGCGGCAAGTCTCCGAAAACCTGAATTCCCCGTTCTCGCAACCGCTCTGCCGCGGCAGCACGCAACGAAGCCGGCATGACTTCCGACAACTTGCTCGTCAACGACAAATACGTCTCGGCCAAGTTGCGAAGCTCGGCCTGCTTGACGCCCTCGGTCAACGGATAAATTGCCATCATCCGCGGCTCGGGAAGCTTTTCGGTGACATCCAACAAGGTGACCTTGGGATGCACGAATTCCCATCTCAGTCCGTTCAATCGCGGCGAACCCGAAATGATCACCCGCCGACCCAACGTCAACTGATCGGCTCGGAACGCTTGATTGAAAAACAAAATGCGAATCGCACCCGACGCGTTCTCAACGATCGCACCGAACACCGACTTGCCGGGCGTCCGAGAAGTGATTTCAGTGTCCGTGATCGCCCCCAGCAGTGACGCCGGCTCACCGTCACGCAGTTCGTCCACCTTCGCCGGTGGCGCGGGACGTTCATAATCGCGAGGAAACAAGAACAACAGGTCCTGAACCGTCCGCAAGCCCAACTTCGCCAGCCTGCCCGCCCGCGCACGACTCATCCCGGGTAACGTTGCGATCGTTGTCGACAACGTTGGCCCAGACGGTTCGCTCGTTTCGGAATCGGAAGTCGTCATGATCAAATCGTAAACGATTCCCCCGATCGCTGTCGCTTCCCCTAACGGCCCGAATCTTGACGATGGATCGCGGCAAGCGACGGACGATCGATCGCCAAAGCTCCCAAGCCCGCCGCGTTTTTACCCGCAACGGCGGCTGCCAATCGTGAACAGCGGCGAAACGGATAGCCGTTGGCAACGCCCAAAAGAAACGCACCATGAAACGTGTCCCCGCATCCGGTTGTATCGACCACACGGTCCGCGCAAACCGCCGGTTCGTGCCATCGGTCACCGTCACGCGTCGCGAACCAACTGCCCCGTTCGCCTGCGGTCACGCCGATCAAACCTGCACCAAAGTCACTGGCCAAAGAATCGACCAATGCTGTCGCTCCCAAGTTTGGATCCGATCGCGAATGTCGTTGGTGATGCGCCGCCGCGAAGTGCTGGGACACGATCAAGACTTCACTGGCCTCGACCAACGGCAACACTTCATCACGATAGCGATGTGCCCCACCATCGAATGAAATGATCGTGTCGTTTTTCTTGGCAACATCGACGGCTTGCAAACAGGATTCAAGATGACGACCGTTGCAGTGGAAGACTCGCGACGAGGCAACCGTCGTGGCTAGTTCCTCTGTCCACGATAGTTCTCGATCGCTGCCCGGCGAAAACACGATCGTTCGCGAACCCGATGGTCGGCAAACCCAAACGGTGGCAATGGACGCCCGTTGATCGTCCGTAATTTCCAAGCCGTCGCAGAACACACTTGCATCACGCAGATGCGACAAAATGCTAAGCGAGCCAATGTCGTTTCCCAGCCGATCGGCAAGCGCCGTTCGACCACCCATCATCGCTGCGGTTGCCATAGCCACCGCGACGCCGCCGCCCAATCCGATTCGCCGATCGTCGGCCCGAACCACCGATTCTTCCACCGGCAACGTTTCCACGACCATCAATACGTCCAGAACAGCGACGCCGATACCGAAAACGTCAATGGTTTTGATGGGAGCATTCATGGAAACTTGTGAACCGATTGTGGACGAACCCGATCGACGAACGATCGGTCAATTCAAACTTTGACGGACCACGGTCTGGCTGTCTTCGATGAAGAAGTCGTTGAAGTCCGCCGACGCATCGGCCGTGCCTTCCAAATCATACTCGTCGGACACCAGCGTGCCGATGTAGGCTTGAATCCGGTTCGCTCCGTCGGGCGTCGCGTGATGCGTCGCGATCTCGCTGGCAAAGTTGATCAAGTCATAGACCCTCGCCTTACTGGGCAAGATTCGCTGACGTTTGTCGCTGAGCGCTTCGATATTCGACAACCCGTACAGTTCGCTTAGGTTGCCCGCGATCCCTCGCAGGCGTCCAAGCACACCTTCGCACAAAAGTTGCTTGTCACGTTTCGCTTTTTCCAGCGTCGTCGCAAGCGTCAGGCATTCGTGAACCGATGCCCACGAACTTTGACTCGACTCGAATCGTTGACGCAGCGCCACGTAACCGTCCCCATTGTCGAACGACTCGATCGCACGCGAAATGCAGTGATCCATTTGTTTTCCGACGGGCACATCGCTGCGAAAAGTTCGCGCATATCCGATCATGCCGTTGCTGCACACCAACCGCATCATCGACAAGAACAGCCGTGGATGCCCGTATCCGTCGATGGGGGTTTCCAAACAAAACCGATCGCGAAACTGGTCACCGCCGATCGCGAATTGGCGTGAACCACCACGTGGCGCATGAGTGCTGACGACCAACCCCTGGTGGTAACGGACATCCGTCCCGCCGAACCGAGTGATCAGATCGACGACTTCGTCATGCCGAATGACGGGCTTCTTGGGACTGGTCACGGCCAACAGATCTCGCTTGCCCCGTCCATCGGTATCGGTGTGGTTGGCGATGCAGAATCGGAATGACGTGTCCGAGTTGACTTCGCCGATGCGTTGAAAAACTTCGGACGGCGTAAAGTAACGAAAGACGTTCTCCGCGATCCCAAAACGGCTGAAAAACGAACGCCAGAATCGACGTGTCGCGGTCACCGGTTGGCCGTCGATGCGCAAGTCCTTCAGCGATACTTTTCCCGCTTTGGTTTGCTGTACCCGGTCGACTTGCAAGTCGGCAACGGTGGCAATGCCGTAAGTGAAGCGTGGTTTTGCGTTGGTGGTTTCGGATGCTGTGTTCATCGAATTCAATTCCAGGTTACGAAAATCAGATGTTGGATAGATTGAGAGACGTTGGGCCGCAAATTCAAGCGGACGGAGTGAACCATGGATGGCGTTGGCGACTGCGATGCATCGCGATCAACGGCGGCAACTTCACGTCTGCCTTGGCAACTCGGCGGCGTGCGATCATCGCCATTTCATCCAATCGTGCGTTCGCTCGGATGCTTCGCCAACCGTCATCGGTCCACAAATACTGTTCTTCCGGCATCGCCGTCCGCATCATGGGGTGCCGAGTATGGCGACATTGAACGACTTGTTTCTTGGGGACGCGATGAGACGTTCTCAGCACACGACCCGCCATCTGGATCGTGGTACCTTTTCCGCTGGGGCGGCAGAACACGGTTTTCAGTTCGGGACAATCGAACCCTTCGGTCAGAATCGCCATATTGATCAGCACATCGAATCGGCCCGCGACAAAGTCAACCAATTGCCGATCACGATTGCTGGTCGCCGTCACGACTTCGCTGCGAATGCCTCGGTTGCTAAGCATTGCCTGCAGTTCCTCGCACTCGACCCGGCGGTGAAAGAACACCAGTGACTTTCCCCATCGATCGGGATCGCTTGACAGCAAGTCGGCGACCACGGACGGCGTGTACTCGGGGATCGTGTAGTGGTGGTACTGACTCAAATATCCGTCGGCGATCAACGCCGCGATTCCCGCATCGCGGATGACTTGATCAAAACACAATTTGATGCGATCGGTGCGATAGGGCGTCGCCGACAATCCGAGCGTCCACGTCGGGCGAATCTTGCTGTGCAGATTCGCCATGCTGGTGGCGGCGTCGTGTTGCGCTTCGTCGACGACCAACAAGTCACAGGGTGGCGGATCTTTGTCGAACATGCTGATCAAGTGCATCTTGACGCCAAACCGCCGAAGGACATTTTCGGCTTCGGCTTGCGACAACAAATTCCGTCGCATCGCCACCCATCCGACTCGCGAGCCGGTCGTCCGTTGAATGAACGCCGCAGCCGCCAAACCCATCACCGTCTTGCCGCTGCCCGTGGGACTCTCGATCAAGACACTCGAAGCCGCGGGACTGGTCCGATCGCCCACGCGAAATTGTCCCGCAAACATTTTGATCGCCGATTCGATGATTCGGCTCTGGTAGTCGCGTGGCTGCAAGCCGCTCAACGCCCACAATCCCGCAAGGGTCCCACCGATTCCGCCGGCCATCGTTTGGATCGGGCTCGGGTCAAAATTGGCGGTCGTATCGGTGACTGCTGGGTTCACATTTTTCATCAATCCATCGCTCCATGGTTCGTGAATGCCAGCCATCGATGGCCGACTTTTTTGTTCAACGAAGACCAGTGTTTCCGACCGGTGTGACACGTCTGGTCCAAGAGTCTGCAAAAACCGATGCGATCAAACCCTGAGCGAAACCAACAGCCGACCGCCTGTTACTTGGCGTCGCGATCCGCCAGCGATAGGATAGGTGGCGTTCTATTCGCCATTCACAACCACCCCGGTGGGTTCTCCATGGAAGACCAGCAACGTCACTACTTGAACAAGCTTGCCTACGAAATTGATTCGTGGGACTTGAAAGTCGCGTTGGAATCGGACGACAAGATTGTTGTCGTCGACGCACGCTCGCCCGACGCGTACCGACAAGGGCACATTCCCGGCGCGATCAATATTCCGCATCGAACGATGTCAATGGAAACGACGTCGATCGTCGACAAGGATTCGCTGGTCGTCACCTACTGCGATGGCATCGGGTGCAATGCATCGACGAAAGGTGCGTTGCAAATGCTGAAGCTCGGATTCCGCGTCAAAGAACTACTCGGCGGACTGGACTGGTGGAAGCGAGATCAGCACCCCGTCCATTGCGAGGGATCATCGGATGGACAGACGAACTGCGGATGCGGGTGAAACGGCAATGACAAACGTTCGTATCGCTCTGGCCAATGTGCGTAGCCCAGCGACACCCGAAGCGTCGATCGAAATCGTTCTCGACGCGATGCTAAACGCATCGGCAGGGAATGCGTCCGTTGTTTGCTTTCCCGAATGCATTCTTCCGGGCTATCGTGCAGGCACAACGGGAACGGTTCCAGAAACCGGATGGCTGGAAAACGCCTGGTCGATCGTTGATCGAAAGGCAGCCGAGCTGAACCTTTGCGTCATCCTGGGGACCGAGCGACGTGTCGTTGATGATGCCCTGATCACAGCGCGCGTTACTCATTCCGATGGCAGTCACGGTGGGTTTCAAGACAAGGTCCAACTCGACCCCTCCGAGGAAAACGAGTACGCCGCCGGCGTGGGGCGGCGACTCTTTCAGTGTGGGCCGCTGACATTCGGAATCGTCATCTGCCATGAAGGATGGCGGTACCCCGAGACCGTTCGCTGGGCCGCCCGTCATGGCGCACACGTGGTCTTCCATCCGCATTTCGAAATCGTTTCGGATCCCAATTTTCGACCGCGCCAGTTTGCGGATCCTGCCAGCACTTTCCATGAAAAAGCAGCCCTGTGCCGCGCTGCCGAAAACACGTGCTACTTCGCAACCGTCAACTGCGCCCTCCGTGGTGCCGTGACAACATCCGCCATCGTCGATCCCGAAGGCGAACTGATGGTTCACCAACCCTACGGCGAAGAAGGAATTCTGTTTGGCGAAGTAGAAACCGAGCGGGCCACCGGTTTCCTTGCGGGACGATTGAAGGGACAGGCCTAACATGCAGAGCAGAGGATCTGCGTGACAAATGCGATGATCGTTTCTTGCAACGACGTGCGCGACAGGGCCAAAAAGGGAAGCTTCAAATGACCTTCAAGCCAGCAGCGGGAACGGCGGAGAGCTTGACCAGCAAAACTGCTTGCCCAAGTCAGAAGAGGCTATTCAGTCCAGGCAATCCATGGCACGCGTCCGGGCAGTCGCAAAGCATCCCCGCGGTAATGTCGCATTTGCAAAGCCGCTTCTCTTCGGTGTTCGGATCAAGCACGCTAAGATGCAGAACTTACTGCTACCTCGTTGATGCGGCTTGGCGAGATCGAGTGAATCTGCCTGGCGTGTAACAACCGTTCGCTGGAACAGAAAATAGAATCCATGAAATCTGACGGAAACCAATCGAGTGCGCTGCCTCCCAGAGACGCACACAAGCGAGGATTGCACCGGACCATGACCCTTGGCGGGGCATACGCAACCCGAAACTACACCATCAAGCACCTTCAAGACTTGAAAGGGAAAGCCGTTCTCACCGAGACGATGCCCTTTACGACCGACGAGGCAGTCGCGGCGGAAGAGGCGGGCATCGATACGCTCAAAGTCAAGTTTGATCCTGGGAATCCGGCCGGTGCCATTGCGATCCGAAATGCGGCGCCGAATACGTTCATGACGTTCTGTATCGGGCTGACAAAGATTGCGACCGCGGCGGAAGCCGTCCGTGCCGGCTACGACGCGATGGAAGCCGGCGCCGATGGAATCATGTGCCAATGGGGGCCAGAGTTCATTCGCGCTGTTTCGGACGCTGGAATTCCTGTTGAAGCTCACGCCGGGCTGGTGCCCCGTTTGAGCACCTGGACAGGAGGCCTCAAGGCAGTCGGCAAAACCATCGAACAGGCGATCTGGATATTCGAACAGATCCAGTCGTTCGAAGCAGCAGGAGCCTGGGCGGTCGAAGTTGAAGTTGTACCGGCCGAGTTGCTTGCGCAGATTTCGAGTCGCACCCGTTTGGTCACCTCGTCGATTGGCGCGGGCAGCGGCGGTGACATTCAATTCATGTTTGCCGAAGACATCCTTGGCAATCACGCGCCTCCCTATCCACGACACACCAAGCAATACCGGGACCTGTACAAGATGGAGCAGGCAATGCAAGTGGAGCGAGTCGAGGGGTTCCGCGACTATATCGATGATGTCAAAGGCGGCAGGTTTCCAGGGCCCGAACATATCGTCAAAGCACCGAAAGGACTGATCGACCAGTTTCTCGCCGCAGTTGACGGGGACCAGCGAGATTGACTCGCACGGTTGAGCGGCAGCGCATCTGTGCCCATTGCGGGACCGAGCGAAACGCAATATTTCGCAAATGCCTACCGCCATCGACTTTGTTTTCTCCGCCTCCTCGTTGCCCTACGGCTTCAGCGGAAATTGGGGACTGGGTTTAGCGGGCTTCGATCGTCGCCGATGCTTCGATAGACTAGATGCCTTCACCGCTGATGCTCCTTGCAGCAAGGTGGTGATGAACCGGATGATGTCTCGGCGTTATCCACATCGTTTTCGGGCGCCGAATCGGCAAGCGACCGAAAAACGCTTCGGGGCTGTAGCTCAGTTGGTTAGAGCTGGGGACTCATAATCCCTAGGTCGCGGGTTCAAGTCCTGCCAGCCCTATTTAGTGGAAACCGCCAGCGGTGGGATTGGCTCGGGACCTTTTGGTTCCTTGCCGACGCTTCGCTGGCGGTTTTGGTTGATGCGGGACGACGTTCTCTTACTCGAATCGTGAACCATGAATCAATGGACGGTAACGATGAACGCCGACGATGATCATCGAACGCCGCTGAAAGACAGACTATCGTTAGGTGCGATTTGCCTGCTTATCGTTGGGTTGCCGATCAGCGTTCTTATCTTGATGAATCTGCTCGGGGTCTTCGTGGGCCGGGTGATTGTCATCGTGCAGCATTATTTCGCAGCTTGACCCCTTTGCGTTTCGATTCTATTTCAGCAGACGACTGAGAAATTCCAGATCGGAATAGCTGTCGCGTTTGCCGTCGAGCGCGTCCACGATACCGTCGGCTTGCCGGACAACAACAAGTTTTGCGTCCCGGCTGATGAACAATCGTTGCTTGCCCGCTCCGGCGGCGAACACGATGTCCGAGGGAATCTTCGTTGTGTTGGTCAGGTCGTCCGAGCCGAAGCGAATCTGGGGGATCGAACGTCGCGTGGCCGGTTTCACCTTGGTGTTTAGCCAGAACGTCAATCCGTACGCGGGGTTCGCGTCATTGCCGACAAAACACTGGTCGAGTTTCGATTGCGGGATGATCGACGTCCCTTCCCACGTTCCACCCAAGCGAATCAATTCGCCAAACTTTGCCCACTCGGTGGCTGTCAACGCCGCGCCCGAGGGCAGGTGCGGATGACCGTCTTCATCGCTTCGCCAACGCGCGTAATCAAGGCCGATCGGCTTAAAGATGCGGCGAGTCAAATATTCGAGCGGGCTTTCCGACGAGCCACCGGACTTGAGTTTGCGGCGCATCAATTCGCCGAAGCATTGAAAGTGGGCCGGGCCGTAATTGAACTTCTCGCCCGGCGGTGTCAGCGTCGGGTTTCTGATTGCCGATGCGTAACTGGGCACTTGGCCACCGTCGCTACTGCCAGGGCTGATCCCGCTGGTCAGGTCCAAAAGTTGGCGAACGGTGATCTTGGATTTAAGCGGATCGTCCTTCCACTCAGTGATCGTATCACTGACATTCTCGTCAAGCGACGCGATCAAGCCGTCTTCGATCGCGGCGATCGCCATCACGCCGGTAAAGCTCTTGGTACCGCTGGCCAGCTCATGTCCTCGGGTCGCCGAGCCCCCGTTGGGATAGTCGGCGTAGATCGGTTTGCCGTCGTACATCACCAAGAAGGAAATCCCCTTCTTGGACGCACTGTATTGGGCGGCGGCGAGAACCGATTGCTGCGAGATCGGCGCCGCATCGGGGATGTCGCCGACAAAGTCCGCTGCTTGCCAGGGTTTGCCCGCATCCGTTGACGGTCCCTGGCGATTCACGGCCTTTTCCATCACTGCGCGAAACTCGTCGATGGACAACGCGCCGTCACCATCTTTGTCGAACTGGCGAATCAGAAAGGGTCGATTGGCTTCGCTGGCGGTGATGCGACCATCGCCGTCTTTGTCGAACGAATCGAACCGCGACTCGATAAACTGCCCTCGATTTTGAGCGTCTGCCGGGCACGAAACGATCGCAATGCCAATGCATGAAACGAGTTTTACAAGAAATCCAAACCGACCCATTTTCAGCTCACTTTTCTGAAAGAACGACATCTCGGAATTGAACCCCAAGTGCCCACGAAAGTTCCGCGAGTTCGTTCGAGAGGGGCACTTCGCGCCGTGAAGGGTTCGTCAGCGCGGCTAGGGGTTGGACGCGTTCCAGTCAGCATCGAGACGCCGAACGTGATCGACGAAATCCAGCATTGGCCGACTGAGCAGCGTTCCCTTTCGCCACATGAAGACAATGTTGCGTTGTCCCAGTTGTTTGGTAAGCGATCGTGAAAGAAGGTTTTTGCACAGCGTGCCTTTGCCTCGCCCGGCCAACACTCCGACGCCCATGCCCGCGGCAACGCACGCAATCGTGAATGCGCTGTTGTCAGTCTCGATCGCAATCGTGGCACTCAGACCATCGCGATGCAACGCTTGTTCGAGTGTGTCGCGACCGTGAGTTCCGACCGTGGTGACGACGAGTTCATGCTTGACCAGTTCTCGTAGGCTGCTTGTGCCCGATTTGGCGAACGCATGTTTCCTAGCCGCGATCGCCAGAAAGTCAACCGTATAGGCACGCTCGTAATGGATCCGCGGCGAACGCTGGTACGGGCCGGGCTCCAGCGTCAACGCGATGTCGGTTTCATCAGCAAGCAAACGTTCTTCGGCGCGTTGTTCGTTTCCCTGTCGGATGACAAGCTGGTTGCGATGGCGTTTGCGAAACGCTGCCAATGGCAAAGCCAAGTCTTCCATCATCATTCGCGTACCGACGACCAACCGGATCAGCCGCTCGGCTTGGGAGTTGTCGACGTGATCGAACGTCGATTCCAGGTGAACCAAAACTTGGTCCACTTGATCGAACAGCCGTTTTGCTGAATCGGTCGGCTGCACCTGACGGCCGACCTTCTCGAACAGTTTGACTGCGTAGATCGACTCGAGCGAGCGAATGTGCTGCCACACCGACGGCACCGACATTCCCGATGCCTTGGCAGCCGATGCGTACCCGCCGTGCTGCATCACCAACCGGAAGGTGTGCAAGTGAGAGACGCTCAGGTCTTCGACACGACCACGCGGGGGCGATATTTTCATAAAGGAATTTCGAACGATTGTTATCGACTATTTAATGGTGATTCATGGCATTAAAGATACAATCTTGGCCAATGTCCACTCGCAGTGGCGAAAACCTTCCTCCTGTGTCTCTTTTTTTGAAGAATCCCACATCGCTATGGCTGCTTATTCGATCGCCCTGTTGCCCGGTGACGGGATCGGCCCCGAGTGCATGGACGCTACTCGAATCGTTCTCGACCAGTTGGTTCAGGAGTTTTCGGGCTTGGATTTGAGCTTCAAGTCTCACCGAGCCGGCGCGGAACTGTTTCGCGAATCCGGCGAAACGCTGCCCGATCAGGTGCTCGCGGAATGCTTGGCGGCGGACGCGGTGCTGTTGTCGGCGATCGGGTTGCCCGATGTACGCTATCCCGATGGCACCGAGGTTCAACCCACGATGATGGTGGGACTGCGCCGCGCGTTGAACGTGCATTCTGCCGTTCGGCCGGTCAAGCTTTACCCGGGTGCGCCGTGCGCCCTGAAAGAGACCGGGCCAGGGATCGACTTCATCATCATTCGCGAAAATCTCGAAGGACTATTTGCTTCGTTTGGCGGCGGTGCCAAAGTCGGCAACGAAGTCGCCACCGATACGTTGGTCGTAACGCGGAAGGGTACGTCGCAAGTTTCAGACTTCGCATTTCGATTGGCCCAGCGTCGTAGCGGACGCCCCAGCGATGGAAAGAAGATGGTCACCTGTGTGGACAAAGCCAACGTGTTCCGCAGCATGGCCTTTTTTCGCGAGGTGTTCTTTGACGCCGCGAAGGCCTATCCCCAGATCGATGCCAACGCGGTCTACGTGGATGCGATGAGTCTGTACATGGTTCAGAACCCGTGGGACTTTGACGTCTTGGTGATGGAGAACCAGTTCGGCGATATTTTGTCGGACCTAGGCGCCGGCTTGGTCGGCGGACTTGGTCTGGGCCCATCGGCCGAGATGGGTGAAGAAAACGGATTATTCCAACCGTCGCACGGCACCGCGCCGCAATTGGCTGGACGGAACGCTGCCAATCCGATGGCGACGATTCTATCCGCCGCCATGATGCTAGATTGGCTGGGGGACAAGCATAGCGATCCGGTGTGCCATGACGCGTCCATTGTGCTTGAAGGCGCTGTCGCCAAAGTGCTTGCTGATGGCAAAATCCAAACACGAGACGTCGGAGGCACGTCATCGACCACCGAAGTCGCTCAAGCGATCGCGCAAGCATTGTCGCATTGCACCGCAACGTCCGTTTGATCGCGTCCCCCTAACCCTTCCCCGCCTTCGAGATGTCCGTCATGAATTACTCACACTTGGTCCGATCCGCGCTTGCGGCGACCGCACTCGTCTGCTTCGTACTTTCGCCGACCACACGGGCGCAAGACAACGCCCTTGGCACCCAGGACATCGTGCTGGAAGCGACCGATTTCTCGATCGACGGCACCGCCTACTATTTGGATCAAGGCAAGTGGCTGGCGATTCATCCCGAACGCAATAAGTCTGCGAAAACTCAGTCCGCGTTTCCGTCGGCAAGTGGCAAGTATCACGTCACGCTCGAGGCGGTCGGCGAGAGCGACGGTCGGGCGACCTATCAAGTCGCGATCAACGATTCCCAGGTGGGTGATTTTACGTGCCCGATCAGCCGCCAAACGTTCGAAACGGGACCCCAGTTTCACCACATGTGGCGTGACATCCGAGTCGGCGAAGGCGACGTTGTCACGGTCAGTTCACAGATCGCGTCTGCCGATGGCAAAGAGTTCAGTCGGGCACGCGTGGCCAGAATCCGATTCACACCTGCGGACGCCGCGACCGTCGCAGCAGTCAAGACGCTGGGTATGAAGGCTCCGTCTAAAACGTCGCACGGCGAGGCACTGGTTGGGCCACGTGGTAATGACGGCGACGGTTCCGTCGTGATCAGTGGCGAAGCAAAGCAATGGCACAAGGTCACCTTGACCCTTGACGGCCCATTTGCACACGAAGGCGATAACCGGCCCAACGCGTTCACGGATTTGGCGTTCAACGTCGCCTTCCAACACGAAAGTGGATCGCCGAGCTACACGGTTCCCGGCTACTTCGCCGCAGACGGAAACGCGGCTGAATCGTCCGCGGAGTTCGGGACAATGTGGCGAGCCCATTTGTCGCCCGACAAAGTCGGACGGTGGACGTACACGATCTCGTTCAAGCAAGGCGCGGGCGCGGCGATTGGCGACAACGCTGGAACGGCGATCACTCTGTTCGATGGCACGCACGGTGATTTTCAGATCGAAGACAGCGACAAGATCGGCCGCGACATGCGCGCAAGAGGGCGTCTGCAGTACATCGGAAAACACTATCTGCAGTATGCGGGATCGAAAGAATTTTTCTTGAAGGTGGGGCCCGACGCACCCGAAACGATGCTCGGCTATCAAGACTTCGACAACACGATCGCTCGCAAGTCCGGTGTTCCCCTGAAGTCATGGAAGCCTCACGTTGGCGATTGGCAATCGGGTGATCCGGCCTGGAAGAACGGCAAGGGCAAGGGACTGATCGGTGCCATCAACTACTTGGCTAAAAAGGGATGCAACACGTTTTCGTTCTTGACCTACAACGCAGGCGGAGACGGTGACAACGTTTGGCCGTTCGTCAAACGCGAAGACAAACTTCACTATGACTGTTCCAAACTTGACCAATGGGGTGTGATTCTGGATCACGGGACGGCAAAGGGAATGCACCTGCACTTCAAAATGCAAGAGAACGAAATGGACGACAATCGCCGAGGTCACGGCGACCAAGCGGGACAGGTTCCCGAATCGCTTGACGGCGGCAAGACCGGAGTCGAACGCAAGCTGTATTGTCGCGAGCTGATCGCTCGATACGGGCACGCGTTGGCGTTGAACTGGAACATCGGCGAAGAGAACACTCAAAGCAGCGACGAAATCCGCGACATGGTCAACTACATTCACGACACCGATCCGTACCACCATCCGATCGTTCTGCACACGTATCCCAACCAGCAGGACAAACAGTACACGCCCTTGCTAGGTGACCAGTCAAAGTTGACGGGCGTGTCGCTGCAAAATTCTTGGAACCAAGCTCACGGGCGAACCCTAAAATGGGTTCGCCAATCCGCCCTTGCCGGCCGACCGTGGGTGTGCGCCAATGACGAACAGGGCCCCGCAAGCGACGGAGTCCCCGCCGACCCCGGTTACCAGGGCAACGACGGGACCGGAACGCAAGACGGCAAGACCTACACGGCTCACGACATTCGCAAACTATGTCTTTGGGGTACGCTGATGGCCGGCGGCGGCGGTGTGGAATACTACTTCGGCTACAAACTCCCAGAGAACGATCTGGTCTGTGAAGACTTCCGAAGCCGCGACACAAGTTGGGATTATTGCCGAATTGCGGTAACGTTCTTTGCCGACAACGCGATTCCATTTGCGGAAATGACGAATGCCGATTCGTTGATCGGAAACATCAAAAACGGCAACTCGAAATTTTGTTTCGCCAAGCAAGATGAAATCTATCTTGTCTATTTGCCGAATGGTGGCGAAAGCAGTTTGGATCTGAGTGACGCAAACGGCGCGTTCACCGTCGAGTGGTTCAACCCGCGAACCGGCGGCGGCTTGCAACAGGGTACCGTCGGCCGAATCGCCGGAGGCAAGCGAGAAACCTTGGGCCCACCGCCCGTGGATCAAGACCAAGACTGGCTGGCGGTCGTGCGGAAGTCCGCAAACTGACGTTCACAGAGCGGTCGAGTTCTCGAGAGAAAACTTCGGCTGTTCGAGTTCCGATGGCCCCCCCTTCGCCAGCGTCTTGCGATAAGATCGACGGACCGTCGATCCGTGTCGCGATCGACTTCAATGCTAGGAATGCTGAGCAAGGATACTGTTTATGAAACGTGCGCTATTGGTCATCGACGTACAGCGCGAGTACTTTGAGGGCGCTTTTCCGATTCGCCACCCGGTCGGTCATTTGGGATCGATCTTGGCGGCGATGGATTCCGCCGCGAAAGCAAAGATTCCGACGATTGTCGTTCGTCACCACCAACCCGATCCCCAGTCACCCGTGTTTTGTCACGGCAGCGACATGTGGCAGTTGCACGACGAAGTTGAATCACGTCCGCGTAGCGTGTTGATCGACAAGCAATTGCCCGGATCGTTCACGAACACTTCGCTAGACGATTTTTTGAAAGCGAACGAAATCGAAACGGTTTCGATCGCGGGATACATGACACAGGTTTGCTGTGACACGACCGCCCGCCAGGCGTTTCACCGCGGATACAAAGTCGAGTTTTTGAGCGACGCGACGGGAACACTTGACGTCGCCAACAAAGCCGGCAGCGTCACGGCCGAACAACTACACGAGTCGATCTTGGTTGCCCAGCAGATGTTCATCAGCGATGTGATCGACCGCGCCGAGTGGACCTCGCGAATTGAGGGCTAATGCTTCGGTACGATGAAAGATTTCGATTCCCTTGAATGTTTCGCAATCTAGTTGGCGAAACCTGGGGTCGGGGCGGCGTTCTTGATCACCTTGGCGGCTTCGGTCAAGAATCCGGGCTGATCGACCAACTCCATCACGGCCGGATGGCTGAGCAATTTCATCGCCATCGACGGCGTTAGGGAGTTGCCCGACTTCAACATTTCTTGGACGTCGGGATCCGTGTTCAGTTGATTGACAAGTCGTTGCACGGAAGGCTGTTCACGCAGCGTCTTGATTTCCGGTGCATCTAATAGTTCTTGCATTTTGACCGGATCGCGAAGCACTTCGGCGGTTCGTCCGAATTCTTCGACCTTGTTCAGCTCCGGCACCCATTCCAACGGATTGTATTTGACGATGTATGGCCCGACCACGCTTGAATGTGTCGCTGCGGCCGTTTTCAAAATCACGTTCGATGCGAATTGGCTTTTGCCTTCTTTGGCATCACCTTGAGCCGCACGTTGCTTCTGCATCGGTTCGACGACCAACATGCCGCCCAAGAAGAACACCAGACCGGCGACGCCTTGCAACATTCCGAACGTAAAGCCCAGGCGACGGTTCCATCGATCCAGCGATGACCGACGGCGGACCATCCGCCCGAGGATGAACCATAGGCACAGCATCACAAACATGCCGATCGCTGCTGCGACGATGCCGATACTGAGAAATCGGTTTGCCAATCCCGTCGTACCGAAAATTTCCGAGAACCGATAAGCGTTCTCCATCCCGATTTTTGGTGCAAAGGCGATTGCCGCAGCAAGCGCGACGACCGATGCGAATATCGAGAACACGCCGCTGCGATAACCGGCAAACGCGGCGAAACCGGCGACCATCAACATGGCGGCTGCGACGAAGTCCCGCTGAACAAGGAAGAACGTTGCGGGACCGAAGAATACGAGCGTCCAAAACAATCTTGCCTTCATGGACATCGAGTTGTTCGGAACGACGGGTTCTTCGTAGTACTGGACCGTTTGCATGTTTGGCTCGCGAGAATCGTGAATGGGTCGGTTGAAAGCTAGGTCATGCAAAACGGTGTGGCTGGCAAGCCAGTCGTGGGTTCCTTGACGAACAGCCATAGAGATTGGGGTCGTGACGGTTGTGCCGTCGATGCCGCTTTTGCGCCGTTGGTCGGTCAAGCTATGTCTTGAGGGTCGAAACGGCCGAACCTATCTCTTGGACACGATGCACCCAAGGATGGATGAATCTGAACGATGAAAACGAATACTCTCGCGGTCTGCCCATTGAATTCCCCGTTCGCGGTCATAACGCCGCTGGTCTGGATGACATCGCTTTTGATCTGCGTTGTCGTTTCGGGCACGGTCATGGCGGCTGATCAAGCAGACATTGACGATGAGGTCGGCATGACCGCCGAAAAGGATTCGCAGCCGAAGTTCGTCGATGGCCGCTTCATCATTCCACCGATCCAAGGTCGCTCGACGGCATTCGAGGGCATCGGAAATGGAAAGACACCGGACGGATTCCGCGAGGGCGAAGAACGTCCCCTGCAAGCGTTACCCGAATCGGGAGCCGACCGGGCTGGTAATTGGTCTTGGTCGATGGCCGACTGGGCCGCACCGAACACCTACTCGAACCCGCGATACTTCGAAGACCGGATGCTTGAACGGCACGGGCACGAGCGGTTCGGGATCGCTCAACCCCTGGCAAGTGGCGTCCGATTCTTCGCCACGGTGCCGATGCTGCCCTACTTGATGGCGATCAGTCACCCCTGCGACTGTGAATACACGCTGGGCTACTACCGCCCCGGATCCTGTGCCCCGCGGACGTTCCAGCGTCCGCCGTGGGATCGACGAGCGATCATCGCCGAATCGGCCGCGGTGGCGACCGGGATGATTGTCCTGCCGTAGAGTGACTTCCCGTAAGATAGGCAAGGGGAAGGTCTTCCGCGGGTTTGACCGGTCGGATACAGTCATCGGTGAAACCCTTTATTCTCGAAAGAGCCCTCGCCCGCCATGATGTTCTACGCGTTAACCCTGATTGTGGCCGCTAGCCGTTTTTTGCCTCATCCGCCCAACGTCGCCTGTGTCGGTGCACTCGGATTGTTCGCCGGATGCTATTTGGCGGGACGTCGCGCCTATTTGGTGCCCGCAGCAGTTTTGCTGGTGAGCGACATTGTCGGGCATTTGCTTGGGATTCCCGGCATGGGGTTCTATTCGCCAATCGCGATGGCCAGCGTTTACGCAGGCGCCACGTTAGCCGTGCCGGTGGGACGCTGGCTTGCACGCCATCAGTCGTCCGGCGGGATAGGTAAAACGGTTCGAACCGCGGGTGGTTCGCTGGCCGCATCGACTCTGTTTTTCTTGATCAGCAACTTGGGCGTTTGGCTCGCGGGCTGGTATTCGATGACCGCCATCGGGTTGCTGGCTTGTTACGCGGCCGCGATTCCGTTTTTCGGTTATACGGTTGCTGGTGACTTGATCTTCACGACCATCCTGTTTGCTGCTTGGCAATTTTCAGTTCGCCCGTCTTTGGTGCCCTGCAAGGTTCCCGTTTAAGTCGGATGTTTCGGCGGGCACGCGCGGTGAACGGCTCGTTTTGCAAAACGCCGCCAGGGGCCGCAACTGGTGGATGACTATCCACGCCCAAGGTGCTCGCGATGTCTGATTTTTTTGAACGCAGTTTGATCATTCACGAACAACTGCGTGGCAAGATGGGAATCCAGTCGCGGATGCCCATTCTGACCCGCGATGATCTTTCGGTCGCCTACACTCCCGGCGTCGCGCGGCCTTGTGAAGTGATCGCGGCCGATCCGATGCGAGCGCGGGACCTGACGATCAAACGCAACACGGTCGCCGTGGTTAGCGACGGGTCTGCGGTTTTAGGCTTGGGCAACATTGGCCCGTATGCTGCAATCCCGGTCATGGAGGGCAAGGCGATCCTGTTCAAAGAGTTTGCCGGAATTGACGCGTGGCCGATCTGTTTGGATACCCAAAACGTCGACGACATTGTCGAAACCGTCAAACGCATCGCGCCGGTTTTCGGTGGCATCAATCTGGAAGATATTTCGGCGCCACGGTGCTTCGAGGTGGAACAACGGTTGCAGTGTCTGGACATTCCCGTCTTTCACGACGACCAGCACGGAACCGCGATCGTGTTGTTGGCTGCACTGATCAATTCGGCCAAGGTACTAGGCCGCAGCTTGATCGATCTGAAAATCGTCATCAACGGCGCCGGCGCGGCGGGCACGGCGATCGCAAAGCTGCTGCGTTGTGTCGGGCACGACCCCAACGTTTGTGTTCCCGTCAAAGACGTGATCGTTTGCGATTCACGCGGCGCGATTCATCGGGACCGCGATGATCTGGCCGGTTACAAACAAGAACTGTTGGCGTACACCAATCGGCAATCGGTCGCGGGCGGTTTGAAGGAAGCACTTGTGGGCGCAGACGTTTTCATCGGCGTCAGCAAAGGCAATCTGCTAACCGCGGCTGATATCCGCACAATGAACGACAACGCGATTGTGCTGGCGATGGCCAACCCGATTCCCGAAATCATGCCCGAGGAAGCCCACGCGGGTGGCGCCGCGATTGTGGGCACCGGTCGCAGCGACTTTCCGAACCAAGTCAACAACGTGCTGGTTTTCCCTGGAATCTTCCGCGGTGCCCTCGATTCGGCGGCGCATTCGATCACCGAAGAGATGAAAGTCGCCGCCGCGCGTGCCCTCGCTGCCTGCGTCGAGCAACCCACGGCTGACAAGATCCTGCCCGATCCGCTGGACCGAACCGTCTCGCCGCGGATCGCCGATGCCGTCGCAAAAGTGGCTGCGAACGACTAGAAACCCATCTGTTGCAACATGTCGGCGATGCGACCCAGCTCCATCGTCAATCTTGGGTGCGATTCTTCGAACGAAGTCGCCGCATCGGTAACGTTCTCGCTAAGCGATGTATCGGTCTTCGCTCGCTGCTGTATCGCGACTTCGATTTCTTTCATCGTCGCTTGCAATCGCTCGACGTCGCCGGGATCAAGTTGGTCGGCATTGGCTAGTTCGCGGTGGACGCTCGCAAGCGCGTCCGTCAACTCTTGATGACTCATTTTTACTTCAACCTTGTTGGGAAGCCTGATGTGCAATCTCGCGGCGCAGCAGATCTGCACTCTTGCGATTGCTTTTCCAAAAGATGTCGAACAAATCGCCCAACACCGGAATCGCTCCGATCACGAAGTCGATCAGAGCATAGATAAACATCCACCAATACACACGCTTGCGAGCACCCGCCCGGTGTGCCTGTAAGATCAAAAAACCGTGCGATACCAAACCCGCCGCATCACCAATACCAGGAATGAACCCCAGGATGCTGTCCCAGCCCAACCGAATTCCAAGAAACGGAATGGTAATGATATCGTCCATCAAACGAGCCAGCCCATCGGCCCGCATTTGAATCTCGTTCAGACGTTCTTTCTCATTCATGGAAGCTCGCGGTCGGTGACATCCTTTCCGACGCCGTCAAGGACATCGCGCCGCCGTGACACCGGCAGTCCTTTCACTTTACACTGTGCGACGACCGTTGCGGAATCAACCGACGGAATCAAACCGCGGAATCGACCATGCGCCGAATCATCGACCTAACGCTGCCCATTGACGGCAACCTGCCCAATGCCAGCGTCGAACCTCATAAATCAATCGACCGCGACGGCTGGCGGGCCACCATGCTGCGGCTGTATTCGCATTGCGGCACGCACATGGACGCGACTTGCCACTTCTTGCCCCATGGCCAGTCGATCGACGAATTGAATCTAGAGGCTTGCTGTGGAATCGCGACGGTCGTCGATCTGTCGCCCGCCGAGCCGTCCCAATCGATCTCTGTGGAAGAATTTCATCGTGCCCTCGGACGCGATCTTGCGCCCGGCGAACGCCTGCTGATCCGAACGGATTGGTATCGACGTTACCGGGCGGCTGAGTATCGCGACCGATTGCCTCGCATCTCGACGGAATTGGCGAATTGGTTCGCTCACCACCAAGTCCGTCTGGTCGGCGTCGAGCCGCCATCGGTCGCGGACGTCAACGATCTATCCGAAGTCACCGAGATCCATCACATTCTCTTCAAGGCCGGCATTGTCATCATCGAAGGCCTCGCTCACTTAGACCAAATCGGCACTGATCGATGTCAATTCATCGCCCTGCCGCTTAGGATTGTCGGTGGCGATGGATGCCCCGTCCGCGCGATCGCCATCGTGGGTGACGGTGAACCCGATCCCGTTTCGGCGATGGGGTTTCAAACCATCACAAATACGGAAACGCACTGATGAACCAAGACGTACGCGGCCCGTTGATCGGTTGCATCGCGGATGACTTCACGGGTGCGACCGATGTGGCCGGATTGATGCGCCGCAGCGGGATGCGCGTCGTCCAGTGTTTCGGTATCCCTGCGAATGCAAGTTTGGTCGCAGGCTTTGACGCCGTCGTTGTGGCATTGAAGTCGCGTTCGATCGCCGCCGATCAGGCTTGCCATCAATCGTGTGATGCGGCCCGTTGGCTCGCATCGATCGGAACCGAGCGATTTTTCTTCAAGTACTGCAGCACGTTCGACTCGACCCCCGATGGCAATATTGGCCCCGTCGCCGAGGCGTTGATGGATCACTTGAATGTGCAGCAAACGATCTTTTGTCCTAGTTTCCCCGAGAACCGACGAACGGTTTTTCAAGGTCACTTGTTCGTCGGTGACGCGATGTTGAACGAGTGCGGCATGCAACACCATCCGCTGAACCCGATGACGGATGCAAACCTGGTTCGTGTATTGGCGGCACAAACCCAACGAGCCGTGGGGCGAGTCGGTCGACCGGTGGCGGGCAACGACTTTGGTGCAACGCTTGCAGCGGCGGCGCCGATGGTCATCGTTGATGCGATCGACAATGACGATCTGCACGCCATCGCGGTCGCCGTGGCCCATCATCGGTTGGTCACCGGCGGATCGGCGATCGCCGGACACATCGCCGACGTACTGATGAAACGCCGCTCGTCACCAAGAGTCGATGCTGGCACCGTGCGAACGCCAGCCGATGCGACCATCGACGGGCCGGCTGCCGTGCTGGCCGGTAGCTGTTCGACCGCGACACAGGCTCAGGTGCAAGACTTTGCGCGCGACCATGAGCATCTGACGCTCGATGTCGTTTCGGCGTGTGACGGCGTAGACGTGCTTGGCGCGGCAAAACGGTGGGTGGACGCGCAGACATCGGGTCGGCCGGTTTTGATTTCGACAACGGTGGACCAAGAAACACTTGCGCAGATCCAGCAATCGTCGACTCGCGAAACCGCTGCGGCGATGGCGGAATCAATGTTGGCCGAATTGGGTGCCTACCTAGTCGACCACGGCATTCGCCGCCTGGTGGTGGCCGGCGGTGAGACATCCGGCGCGGTGGTTGAACGACTGGGGATCGAAGCGATCGAAATCGGTGACGAAATCGCTCCAGGCGTCCCGTGGACGTACTCGCAAGGCACGCCGCGAGTCGCCTTGGCCCTAAAATCCGGGAATTTCGGCAACGCCACGTTCTTTCGCACCGCCATCGATGGGATTGCGGGGCCAGAGTCCGCCTAGTCGAAACGAACTCTTTCGCGATCGATCGTGTCAGACCAGCAACTGATCCGCGACTTCGGCGAGACTGTGGCTAGCTTTCGGCGCGATTCCTTTTCAAAGACGATGCATTGAACGACGCGAACATTTCGGCGACCGATCTTCGATCCTATCGGGTTGGCGTCGTCTTTGCGATCTTGGCCCACGTCTGTTGGGGATTCTTTCCGCTGTATTGGCGGATGCTGCGAAGCGTTTCCGCTGTCGAGCTGACCGCTCACCGAGTTGTATGGTCGTTCGCAATTTTGACCGTGCTGACGGTCTCGGTACAAAGATTGCGACATCTGGTTTGGCGACGTCATCCGCGTTGGACGATCGCGATCTACGCAGCCGCCGCGGTGATGATCGCGATCAATTGGCTTGCGTTCTTGTACGCTGTCGGCACTGACCGAGTCCTACAAGCGTCCCTGGGCTACTACATCAACCCGTTGGTCAATGTGCTGCTAGGCGTCGCCGTCTTGGGCGAGCGACTGAAGCGTTCACAGATAATCGCCGTGGTTTCGGCAGCCATCGGTGTCGGTGTGATGGCGGTTGCAGGCAGCGGCATGCCGTGGATTGCCTTAACGCTGGCGTTGTCGTTCGGTAGCTACGCACTGTTGAAGAAGAAAGCGACGCTCGGTGCATTCGAAGGCTTGACGCTAGAAACCGGCATGTTGCTTCCGATCGCGTCGATCTACTTGATTGCCACCTCTCAATCCGATCCGTCGTCGTACACTTCGGCGACTTGGAGTCTGCTGGTGCTAGGCGGCGCCGTCACGATCACGCCGCTCGCATTGTTTGCCGTGGCAGCCAAGCGTGTCCCGCTGTCAACGATTGGTATCCTGCAGTACGTCGGTCCGACGCTTCAGTGGATCGTCGGTGCGATAATCTTGGGCGAACCCATCAGCACGTCCCAGTTCATCGGGTTTGCATTCGTTTGGGCGGGCGTGATCGTGTTCATTGCCGGAGACAAGATCGGCCATTGGGCAAAGCAAATGTCGACCGCAGTCGCTGACCGCGGGGCCTGAGCATTGCGTCGACTGGATCCGACGGCTTCGCCCTCGATGTTTAGACTCGTTGTGGGTTGTCGAGCCAATCGGTTGATCACCCGCAATGCGTCCAACGCCGACACTTCGCCTTCGCCTGTGACATCAAAGTAACGACCCACATTCCGCGTCGGCGGTACCGCGGGTAATGTCGCGCGACTGATCTGGTTGATGACCAGTAGGGCGTCCGCCGCTGTGACCGCGCCATCGTCGTTGACGTCGTAGATATCGTTGGGATTCTGGAAAGGAAAAGGATTGTCGCGGATGACGACCGTCGCCGCGTCCGCGGTGAAGCCGTCCGCGCTGGCCGTGATGGTGACCGTCGAATCGTTGTCGATGATCAAATTCTCCGTCGCTTGCAGTGCGAAACCCACGCTCGATTGACCCGCAGCAATGGTTACCGACACGGGCACGCTCGCTCGCACGGTCGTGTTCAAGGTCAACGCGACCGTTACCTCGCTGGCCAGATTGGCTTGACCACGATCAACGGTCATGGTCGTCCGTTGGCTCTCGTAAATCGAATTGTCCGCTACGTTCACGACCAATCGCGTGGGTTCCGTCATCCGGAACCCGAGGTCCCGGAAGATCCCGACTTCGACTGCGGATAGCGACCGGGGCGCAACAACATCGGGGCTGCCTGCCGAACGCATCAAAGCGTTGTCGTAGACCGGGTTCTCGTCATCCAAGTGGCTCCAACTGCTGCCCTCGACGAATTTTTTGGGCGAGAACAGACCTACGGGCTTGCCGCCGTTGACAGCCATCGCGTTGGGACCGTTGAAGAACAGCCCCCGATCCGGGCTGGCGCCGCCAAGTTTGACACGGTCCCACAACGCCGCGTCGAGGACGAAGGACGACGAATCAATGACGGGGCTGCTCAAAGCATCCGACAAATAGCGATCGAACTGGGACCATACGCCGGGACTGCCCGCAGCGTTGCCGTATCCGTCTTCGCCCGCAAGCGTGACGTCACTTGCGAAGCCGAACGTGTGCAGAATCTCGTGAAATAGGGTGCCGAAAAAATCTTCTTCGTTCGCCATCGCGCCCGCGGGATCGACGCCGGTGTACCACGTCACCGCCCAGTTGACAGTCACCGATCCATCCGAAGTAGCGCCGTTCAAGTCGACGCCATCGATGACTTTGCGGCGAACGACTTCGGTTTGCCCGAATCCGGGGGTGCTGCTATCGCTGAACTCGCTTTGCGCGGACGCGATCGTATCGGAGGCTTGGTCTTCTTCGGACAACACGTTCAATTGAATCGTGGCTGTGTGATCGAACCACTGACCCAATTGATTGGCGGCCGACTGCAACAGGTCGCGGCGGTATTGCCCTTGCACGGCATCTTCGAAACCGATCCCCGACCCGATCTCGCCGCCATAGTTGAATTCAAAATCGACGGCCATCAGTTCGCGTGACTGAAGTCGTTCGATCGCCAGACCGCGCCGCTGTCGCAGCGATGACTTCGGTTTGGCAAAAAGCGTCGCGATGATCCGAGGATTCATGTCAGTTTCGGCGGTTGGACGAGAAAGAGTACTCGTATCCAGTACTCCAAAACGCCGTTCGACCTTGCGCAGAAAATCGACAATCATCGAAGAAAAATCTGCAGGCACCAAACCGGCTAACGGCGGTTTGCTTCGAGTCGGCGTTTGGCGCGTGACAGTCGTTTCTCAGTCGCGCGGGTCGGATCGGCTTCGTGGCTGGCAGTGGCCAAGTCGAGAAGTCGCTTTGCCCACCGTTTTTTCGCAACCGGGTCGTTCGCGTCGACGGCGATCGAATGAGCGTTCTTTGCGAACAAGTCGACGATTTCGTTAACTGAAACGTCAAGTGGACGCTGCTGGAGATACGCCTCGGAAATCGGCCAACCCTGTTCGGCGATACGGAGGCCTTCATCCAATTTCCCTTGATCTGCCAAGCAACTCGAACGACCCGAATAGGCTTCGACCAAGTACTCTTGAGTCTCGAACAAGTCGGCGGGGTCTTCGTCCCGCCGGTCGATCGCGATGCACTGTTGGGACCAAGTTTGCAGTTGGCTGAATTCCTTGAGAGCCGATTCGGTCGCTTCGCTGTCGTAGTATGCGACGGCGATGTCGTTCTGGATCATCAGTCGCGATACGCGTTGATAGTAGCTGATCGTGTCGAGCGCCCCGATCCGTTGGTGGGATTCAAGCGATCGGACGTAATGCGGGATCGCGGCGGTGTCGCCGTCACGATCCGAAACCGCATGCCCAAAATCACGGAAGATGTCACTGGCCAACACTGCCACGTCGATGTCGGTCGGATCATCGGCCAGCATTTGGTCGGCCAACGTTCTAGCCTGCTCGAGCGTCGGCCACATCTCGGGCGTCGGTTCCATCTCGTAGCGCACACGTGCCTGGCCGGCCACGATGCGCAGTTGCAACAACCGAAGCGGCTTCGTCTCTCGTTCGGCCAAACCGATTTGCCGCAACGATTCCGAGGCCAACGAAAGATGTTCTAACGCCCGGTCCCACTGCTGCGATCGTTGCAAAGCCAGCCCCAATCGTGCGTGCGTCTCGGCGCGATAACGCAACAGTTTCGCATCGCCGCGATCTTCGATCATCGACAAACTGTGCGCCGCTTTTTCGAGCAAACGAATTTGAATCTCGTCGGTTTCGAACTCGTCGGCATCCAGTTCGTCGTAGGCGGTGAAAACGACCGTCTCCATCGCTTGAAGCGCGATGTCCCGATCGAGCGCCGATTGTGCGGCTTGATAACGCGTTTCGGCATTGGCTGCCGCCAACTTGATCGCGGCGGCCGATGCGATCGCGGCAATCACGACGGCCGAAATCATCGTCACTCCCAGCGTCGCCGCCGCGGCGGGATGTTGCTTCAGCATGCGCCGAACCCGAGTCATGACGCCCACGGGTTTGGCGATCGTCGGGTTGCCGTCGACGAAACGTTGAACGTCGTCCGCCATGGCCGCAGCCGTGTCGTAACGATTTCTCGGATCCTTGGACATCGCCTTCAAACAGATGTTTTCGATCGCGATTGGGATTTGATCATCCAGCGATCGTGGCGACTTGGGTTCATCGTTCAGAATCTGCCAGAGAACCATTCGCACGGTGCCGGCGAACGGAGCCTGGCCGGTCAACAATTGATACAGAACACAGCCGAGTGAATAAATGTCGCTGCGCGCGTCGATCGCACGAGCGTCCTCGATTTGTTCGGGGCTCATGTAGGCCGGCGTTCCGGCGATGTCGCCCGTCCGTGTCAGATCGGAATTGCCATCCGTTTCGCTAACCAAACCGAAATCGGCGACCATCACTCGGTCGGTGTTTCCCTCGTCGATCAACAAGTTCGATGGCTTGATGTCGCGATGGACCAGCCCCGCTTGATGAGCCGCGTCGACGCCGCGTGCGGCTTGCTGGATCCACTTCGCCGCCTGGATCGGCATCACCTTGCGACCATCGCGGGCGAAATCCGCAAGCGTTCGTCCGCTAAGCAGTTTCATCACCAGCGCGGGCGGAAACTCGTCCGACGCTGCCGAAATGAATTCGTAGACCGGCAAAATATGATCGTGCCGCAACTCGGATGCGACACGCGCCTCGCGTTTGAGTCGTTGTTGAGAATCCGCATCGCCGGCATTTTCAAAACGTAACACCTTCAACGCGACCGGCCGATCAAGATCGCTGTCCCAAGCCTCGAACAACACGCCGCTACCGCCACTGGCAATTTGACGAAGTACTTCGTACCGTCCGATCCGCCCGATGCCTCGCGAAGTCATTGGCGGAAGCGGAAACCTCATCGTGCTTCTATTTGGCGTACTTTGGCCGGTCGGCGACTTGGGAAGTTGACCTTGATTCAGACGAACGGTGTATTCGCTTGCCGAAAGCGTCCTGGACGAACCACTGGCGTCTTCGACCCACGCATCACTCGACAAGTGATCAAGCAACGACTGGCACCCCGCACAGTCTTCGATATGAGATCCAATCGTGGCGCTCAGATCCTCGGGCAGCGTATCGTCGAGCAGCCGCTGCAAGTCTTCGACGCGAGGGCATGACGAATCGGTCATCGAATCGCTCCCGCGTCGATCGATTCGAGCGTCGTGACAACATCGCGAAGACGCTTCAGCAAACGGCTCTTGGCGACATACACGTCGGCCAACTTCATCTCCAATTGTTTGGCGACGTCGCTGGCGGAACATTCCTGTTGAACCAGCAACTCGTAAACCATCCACTGTTGCTCGTTGACTCTGGTGCGAACGAGTTGCTCGGCTTGGCGGACGAGTTGGCGTTGGTATTCTTCATCGATGCGTCGGCTCAGATCATCCCAGCTCTTCGGATCGCCGACGCTGGACAGTCCGGCCGGGCCGTCGGGCAAACGGGATATCCGGCGGCCCAAATCTTTGGCCGCGTTGACGGTCACGGTCTTCAGCCAACCGCGAAAGCTTCCTACCGAACGGTCGTACCGGAACGTTTGCATTTTCTCGAGCAGCTTCATCAGCACTTCTTGAGTCACGTCCGCCGCATCGCTTTCCTGCAGCCCGGATTGCCAAGCCCAAGCGTGAACCGCCGGCGCGTATTGTTCGACGAACTCATTCCAAGCGTCGTCAGACGGACCGGCCGCCAATCGACCCAGCAGCGTCGGGCTGGTTTCGTCAGAGAAATCGCGTGGCATCTTGATCTTTGGTTTGGCCGAATGCGGGGACGTGTCGTTCGACGCGCCGCGGTGGATTGTGACTCAAAGTGTGGGACCGAGCCATCACGCGGCCGCAACAAACATTCTGATTTTCTTGAATTGTCGCGCAAGGTTCACCGCCCCAGTCTCGTAACCCTTGCGAACCGAGGCTGGTCTCGGTGCTCTTCAAAACTCTTTTGCACAAAGAAGCAAGCCATGAAGCGATTGCAAAAACACCGCCCCGGAAAACAGAATCGTCGTTGGAATCTCGAAAAGCTGGAAGACCGGCGGTTGATGATCGCGTCGGCAATCGCCCCGATCGATGTGGTGGACACGACGGATTTCTACGGCCCCATCCAGATCGCCCCCGTCACCGCGGGCGCTACGAACGTTGCCGCCAGAACGGGTTCGAACGACCGCGTCGCTCGCATCGTCGATGGGACACGAACCAGTGACTATGCCGCGGTGGGAGTCGTCGGTGATCAAGCCAATGGCCCCGGATGCACCGGCACACTGATCAGCCCGACGCACGTGCTGACCGCCGCACACTGCAGCGTCACCGATCGTGGACGACCGATCTCCGACACGTCGGGAACGTTCACCGTCGGCGGCCGAACCTATCAAACCGAGCGAGTTTTTGTTCATCCCGGCTACGACAACAACTCGCTGGCCAACGACATCGCTATCTTCCAACTTCGCGAACCGGTGGTGGGCATCACGCCCGAACAAATCTCGCGATCCGCGCCGACCGTGGGCCAGCAATTGACTCTAGTTGGCTTCGGTGCCGGCGGAACCGGCGCCAGCGGACATACCGGCGACTTTGGCACCAAGCGAGTCGGGCAAACGCCGATCGACCGTGTGACGGCGACCGAGATTCAATGGACGTTCGCACCGGGCGAAAGCAACACCGCGCCGGGTGACAGCGGCGGCCCCGCGTTTGTGACGGTCGGCGGCGTTCGCTATCTGGCCGGCGTCACATCCTACGGCGAAAACGACAACGCGGGCTACGGCGATCAAAGCGGCGATACGCGAGTCGACGCGTTCGCAAGCTGGATCGATTCCATCGTCGGTTTGCAGGTCATCGATCCGGTGGACCCCGTCGATCCAATCGATCCAATCGATCCAGTGGATCCACTGGATCCCAATCGAGACGATCACGGCGACCGTCTTGCGGACGCGACGCCAATCGATCTAGGCAGTGGCGAGCGAGCGTCCTTGGATGCCATACTCGAAGTCGAAGGGGATCGCGATTTTTTCTCATTCGACTTGGCCGAAGCGAGTGAAGTTTCGTTGGCACTGTCGAGCAACGGTTCGGACGTCGACACGTACCTACGGCTCTATGACGCGACCGGCAACTTGATCGGCGAGAACGACGATACGGGTCGATCACTCGATAGCGCCTTGGCGACGCGACTGGCCGCCGGTCGTTACTACTTTAGCGCCGGTGGTTACAACGACGGAGAAGAAGGCAACTATCGCGTTGAAGCCCAAGCAACGGTTTCGCAAACCTCAGACGGGGGCGGCGATGTTGACATCGATCTCGACGAACGAGGCCGAGGCCAAATCGAGTCGCAATTGATTGCCGGTCAAACGACGACGCTCACTTTCGAAGCCGTCGGCTCAGGACGCACCACCATCAACGCGTCGGCCCAGTCGCGCGGTGTCGATACAGTGATGCGAGTGCTCGACAGCAGCGGAAACGTCGTCGCGATGAACGACGACTATGGTCGCGGATTGAATAGCCGCGTCGACTTCCAAGCGGTCGCCGGCGAAGTCTATTCCGTCGAAGTCTCGGAATACAGCGGCGATGCGGGTGACTTCCGATTGACGATCAACAATCGCACCAGCCGCAGTGTGTCACAGCGTGTGTCTCGTGGTGCTGCCAACGACGAAGCGATTTGCGGATTCGTCTACGGGCCGGTGCTGGACATGGACTGGGTCTAGTCCAGTCGTTGATTGCGTAGCCTTCTGTTTTGGCTCGCGTTCACTTCACCCGCCCTCGGAAGTGCCGGGCCTTTCACTTGTCATCACCACGAAAGCAACTGATCGTGACAAAAAACTTCATCGTGGCGTCGATTTTGTTAGCCAGCTGCGTGATATCAACCCGATGGGTGCCGGCTGGTGAAAAGTGGAAACGCCCCAGTCGTGACCCACACGATGATGTGTCGTCCGCAACGATTGCCGATGCGGCGATGCGGTTGCTTGACTTGAATGGCGACGGACGCGTCGATCCCTCCGAAGCATCCGTCGCCATCGAACACGCCGCCCATTGGCAAGGAGGCGACAAGCAAGTCTCGCATCGCGAATTGGCTCGGTACGTTCGTCAATCGTCCGCCATGGAACGCCGCGAAGCCGAGTCGCTGTTGCGGCGTCATGACAAGAATCGAGATCGTCGATTGTCGAAATCGGAAATCAACAGCGCCGACAATGCGTTCTTGATCGATGTGGATCGCGACGGCGATAAACGGGCCTCGGTCGACGAGATCGCGTTGTCGCTGCGATACGGTGGACTGTGGTCGGCAAGTGACACGCATTCGATCAACGAAGAAATGCGAATTTGGATGCGAGACGATGCTGACGGCGACGGAAAACTGTGTCGAAGTGAAGTCTCACTCGAAGACTGGCAATCCATCGAGATGGCCGATGCGGACCACGATGGGCTGGTCGATGCAAATGAGTTGGAAGTCGACCTGCGGGGCAATTTTTGTGAAACATCGTTCACCGTCGACGGCAACGTCGCCACAATGGTTGGGACGATCGGTCCTTCGACGCCGGCAGGTGTGTTGGATTTGATCGTCAATCATCCCTTCGTTGATACGATCGTGATGCGGTACGTTCCCGGTTCGATTGACCAGCACGCCAACCGGATCGCTTCGGAACTGATTCATCGGCATCGCTTCACCGCCATCATTCCTCGGCAAGGCTTGATCGCCTCGGGAGCGACGGATTTTTTCCTTGCCGCGACCCAGCGGATCGCGCACGTCGACGCTCGCATTGGCGTTCACGCCTGGGCGGATATCGACGGATCAGCGACCCGCAATCGCGAGGCGGAAGAGCATCAGGCGTATCTGTCCAGCTTTGCCGAACTCGACATACCCGCCGACTTCTACTGGTTCACGCTCGACGCCGCACCCGGCGACGGCATGCACTGGATGACCGAAAGCGAACGGCGACGTTTCGGAATCGACTCGCCACCGAAACGCTGATCGATGCCTTCCAATGCTGATCCTTCGCCGCGAACTTACCGATCAACGGAATGTTGGTTATACGAATCGGTGGCCGTCAGTGTTTGACCTTGCAGCTTGATCGCCAGCGATTTGGCTTCGGTGAGTTCCTTCGCAGTGAAGAACTTGATTTCACCCAGATACTTTGATTCAACCTGATTCTTAGCGGCAAGTGTTTGCCAACCCATGCCGTCAATCAAGTGCCACGCAACCGCTTGGGCGACACGTTGTGAAACGTCGCCGGCAGCCAGCTTTTCGCACAGCACGGCGATCGCCGATTGATCGGTCACTTGTTCCAGCGGGACCAAACGGTAGGCCATCCGCGGATTCGGTTCGGGTTTGCCATGTTCTAAACAGACGGTCGTTAACTTCATCCGCATCGTCTTGCCCGGTGGGATTCGCATGAAGCCACCGACTTGGCCGCCCTGTTGTCCCGCGCCTTGAGCAAACCCTTGACCGGGGCCCCCGCCTTGCCCCTGCACTCCACCGCCCACCGATTGCCCGCCTTGGCCACCGCCAGCGCCCTGTTGCCCGCCTTGCCCTTGCCCGTTTCCGAATTGAGCCAGCACGGGCACCGCGGCGACCGCCGCCGGCAAACGCAAAGCGATCGGCGCGTCGGTCAAGTTCTTCAAGACCACCCGTGCCTCGGTCGAGTCGGCCGGAATGAAGGTGGCCTCCACCGTTTGCGTATCGATCGCTGCGAACAGTTCCACCGACGTGACAACATCGTCCGCCGTGGATGTTTGTTGGCACATCACGGAAACGCAGATCATTGCCGCGCACAACAGTTTACTTTTTCGCATCAAGGTGTCCCCGAGGTCGGAAAATGAGATCCACAAGTTTTTGCCGAGACCATTCGACATCGCAGATTCCGTACCAAACCGAGAACCCTCGCCATTTGCCGCGTTTGAACGATTCGGATCGGTCCGCCGACGCGGCGGAATCGAACACCTGCATCGTTTCGCTACAACCGAGATGCGACGCAGCCGCTAAAATATTGCTAAACGACTCGCACGGCCCCTCCCCCGACCTGTTTCTCGAAGAATCAACCAACGATATGCGAAAATCAATCGCCTTGACCGTCATCGGATTCCTTTTCAGTTCCACACTTGCGCCTTGTTCGAATGGCCAGAGCAGCGTCGACGTCAAAGAACGACTTGAACAATACGTTGAAGTTGAATTGACGACGGACGTGCAATCGCTGTCGGAAAAACAGAAAAAGATGATCGGCTTGCTGATCGAGGCCGCAAAGATCATGGACGGCTGTTTTTGGTACGAAGCGTACGGCGAACCGTCCTCGCTTCTGAGTGAAATCAAGGACGCCGACACAAAGCGTTTCGCGGTCATCAATTACGGACCGTGGGATCGGTTAGCTGGTAACGAACCCTTTGTCGACGGCGTTGGGGCCAAACCGAAGGGCGCCAACTTCTATCCCATCGACATGACCAAGGACGAATTTGAAAAGTCGGAACTGGTCGGCAAAGACGGGCTCTACACATTCTTACGGCGGAACGAAGACGGGACGCTGAAATCCGTTCCGTATCGCGACCAGTTTGCCGACGAAATGAATGCGGCGTCAAAGTTGTTAAAAGACGCAGCCGCCCTGGCCGACGACGCGGGGCTTCGACACTATTTGTTGCTAAGAGCCGATGCGTTGTTGACCGATGACTATCGACCCAGCGACGTTGCGTGGCTAGAAATGCACGGCAACACCATCGATGTCGTGATTGGCCCAATCGAAAACTATGAAGACCAACTGTACGGGTACAAAACGGCTCACGAAGCCTATGTGTTGATCAAAGACAAACAGTGGAGCGAGCGATTGGCGAAGTACGCCGCATTCTTACCCGAGCTTCAACGAACCCTGCCCGTCGCCGACGCATACAAACAGGAAGAACCGGGGACGGACACCGAACTGAACGCTTACGACGTCATCTACTACGCCGGCGATTGCAATTCGGGATCGAAAACGATCGCGATCAATTTGCCCAATGACGAAACGGTGCAGTTGGAAAAAGGCACGCGTCGCTTACAACTGAAAAACGCGATGCGAGCCAAGTTCGACAAGATCTTATTACCCATCGCCGATGTTTTGATCGCCGATGACCAACGAGTCCATGTGACCTTTGATGCGTTCTTTAGCAACACGATGTTCCATGAAGTCGCCCACGGGTTGGGCATTAAGAACACGATCAACGATCGTGGTCCGGTACGAACAGCGCTGAAGGAACACGCCGGTGCGATCGAAGAAGGCAAAGCCGACATTCTGGGGCTGCACATGATCAATCAACTGCATCAGAAGGGTGAGATCAGCGAAGACCTCGAAGACTTCTACGTCACCTTCATGGCTGGCATTTTTCGCAGCGTCCGCTTCGGTGCATCCAGCGCCCATGGAAAAGCCAACATGATTCGGTTCAACTTTTTCCGAGACGCCGGTGCGTTTGCGCGGCAGGACGACGGGAAGTACCGCGTCAACGTGGACAAGTTTCGCCAAGCGACGCAGGATCTGTCGTCACTGCTGCTGGAACTGCAGGGCGACGGAGACTACCAAGCGGTTTCAAATCTGATCGAGACCAAGGGCGTCATCGGCGAACAATTGCAAGCCGAACTCGACATGCTTAGCAAAAACGGAATCCCGGTCGACGTCGTCTTCCGACAGGGTCAAGAAGTGCTGGGGCTGACTGGGAACTGATTCTCAGCGTTTTCTTACAGCTTCTTCCGTCGGCCCATTTGAGTCGGCGAGCTTGACCAGTCATACTCGGCGGGCCCTGGCATCTTGTGCCAGCCCCAATTCCCACCTTTCCTCTGATCCCACTCCCCGGAGACTTCCCCTATGGTTCGTGCTTTTGCGATCGCGCTGCTTGCTGCCCTGTCAACCTTCTCGGCGACTCGTGCCGAAGACTTGGTGATGACGGCGCCCGCCGAGACGTCCGACATGACATCCTTGTTCAACGGCACCGACTTGGAAGGCTGGAGTGGCGACCCTCGATTGTGGTCGGTCAAAGACGGCGTCATCCACGGCGAAACGACTCCCGAGAACGCGGCCGCTGGAAACACTTTCCTGATTTGGAAAGATCCCATCGATGATTTCGAAGTCCGATTGTCGTTTCGTTGCAATGCGATCAACAACTCGGGAATCATGTATCGATCCGAACACGTCACCAAAGGCGTCAAGAACGAATGGGTCTTGAAGGGTTACCAGTATGAAGGACGCAACGAAGAAGACTTCCCAAATGTTCCTGGTTTCATTTATGACGAACGGGGCACTCGAGGTCGCATTTGTGTCGTTGGCGAAGTTGCCGAGTGGAACGAAGATGGCAAGAAGGTTCTGCGAGACGACTTGATGGACCAAGCCGCGTTCAAAGAACTGATGAAGATCGACGGATGGAACGACGTGATCATTCGCGCCAAAGGCAATCACATCCAACATTACCTCAACGGCAAACTCCTGTTGGACTTCACCGACAACCATCCTGAAAAGGCATTCAGCAAAGGACTGTTCGGCGTCCAATTGCACGCCGGTAAACCGATGTGGGCCGAATTCAAAGACATTCGCATCAAGTCGTTGAAGTAACGATTTGCCCGGAAACAACCTTCTCCACTGACCCGTTTGGCTCGATTCTTGTTCGCAGGGGTCGAGCCATACTTCTTTTACACGCAGTCACATTCGATGAAGTTTACGTTTGGTTGCTTAGGATTTTTCGCCACTGTATTCCTGATGGCGACGAACCACCCCGGTCAAGCTCAGGAGCATTCTGGTCCGTTTGCCTACCCGTTTGAGTTGCCGGCCGAATTGTCGGCGACGCTGACGATCGATGCGAACGAACCTGCGCCGGTCAACGCCATGCTGTTGGGTCTGAACTGCAATTGGCCCGAAGGACTATACGGAAAGGTCGGCTACAACCACCCCGATGCGCAGCGATTGATCAAGACGCTGCAACCCTCGTCGCTGCGATTCCCTCATGGCGTTTGGTCGAATTTCTATGACTGGGAATCCGATGGTCGCCGCATGAATGACGACTACGTGACACCGTATGATTCGGCTGTCAAAGATCACCCCGAGTTGCGATACGGGTTCGACGGCTTTCACGAACTGCACGACGCACTTTCGTTCGAAGTCGTCCACACATGGAACGTCAACTACGACGACGTCGACAAGAGCGTTCGACGTTTAAAAGATCGGCAAAGCAAAGGGTTTCCGGCTCGTTGGATCGAATTGGGAAATGAAACGTTTTGGAAGACTCAGCGCAGCGAGTCGGTTCGCGACGTTGAAAAGTACATCGAGGTTGCCAAGGCACACGCGACCGCACTTCGATCGGTGTCACCACAAACGAAATTTTCGGTGCCCGTTCACTGGCGCAACGCGGTCACCGATCCGTGGAACCAAGCGTTGATGAAAGAAGACTTTTACGACGCAATCACCATCCACAAACACATGAACTACAGCGCCGACGCGAAGGGCGTGACCGAGGCATTCTCGGCACGCCAAACGATGGTCGACATGTCAAAGGCCTTGCAAAGCGTCTTCCCCGGAAAGCCCCAATGGGTCACTGAATGGTCGGTCAGTTGCGGCGAAAACTCGCTCAGTACACTCGCGATGGCCAGTGCGCTGTTGAGCCTATTTGACGAACCGGCGCCCTTTCAGATCGCGGACTACTTTCAAATCAATGCCAGCCATCCGTTGATCCACTACGACCGTGCCACTCAAGTTCATTCACGGACCGCATATGGCGCCGCGTACCAGGTCATTCGAGACGCGTTGGAAACAAGCGAAATACTTCCCAGCGACGTGGAATCCACGAAGATCCAACCCAGTTTCGACGCCGTCAGCGCTCAGGCCGTTCGACAAAACGGAAAAACGATCGTCGTCGCGATCAACAAGACGAATCGTTCCGTCCCGTTGACCATTGCCGTCAAGGATGATGCTGCGGCTCGCCAATGGTCACTGCGATCACTCGCCTTTGATGACACGAAAGATTCGCCTCGCTTTCCGATCGATGCGGACGTTCTTGAAACAAGTGCATCAAGTTCGCCCGTCCCGATCTTACCGCCGTTGTCGATCAATCGCATTGAAATCGTTGATCCTTAGGCGGTGGTCACCTGTCATCAGTCGCGACTTCTGCCGCGCTCGATCACCGATGCGAGACGCTTCTTTAGCTGGGCGGCGATCTCGGGGTTGTCGGCGATCACGTCGGTTCGTTCACCAGGGTCGGACGACAGATCGTACAACTGGAACTGGTCGATTTTGCGCCGCTCAAGCTTCAGTTCGGTGTTGTGGGTCTTCCCAACGTCGTGCCGCAGCAGTTTCCAATTTCCTTCGCGAAGTCCATACGTTCCGTTTTGGCCGTTGTCTTGTTGAACCAAGTACTCGCGACCTTCGGCATCGGGCTTACCCATAAATGCAGCGGAGAGATCGAAGCTGTCGAGACACCCGTCACTGGGCAGGGTCGCACCGGCGAGCTTGGCGAAACTGGCTGCCAGGTCGATCGTGCAGACCATCTTGTCGCTGACGCCGACGGAAATCGTACCGGGCCATCGTGTGATCATCGGCGTCCGGGTGCCACCTTCGAATATGTTGTATTTCCCTCCACGGTAAGGTCCGGCGGGGCGATGACTGCCCAGTTTTTCGATGGCGTCGTCTTTGTATCCGTCATCCAGCACGGGGCCATTATCACTGCAGAAGACAACCATCGTTTTCTCAGCAAGCTTCAATTCGTCCAGCGTGTTCATCAACTCGCCGACGCACCAATCCAATTCGATGATCGCGTCGCCTCGTGGTCCCAAGCCGCTGGTTCCGACGAAGCGTTCATGGACGGCCCGAGGTACGTGCAAATCGTGTGATGCGAAAAACAGAAAGAACGGCTTGTCTTGATTGGAAGTGATCCAAGTCTTTGATTCGGCCACCCATCGATCACTCAAGTCTTGATCGCGAAACCTCGCCGCATGACCGCCGGTGTAGAAACCGATTCGGCTGATTCCGTTGTGGATGGTGCTGTTGTGACCATGCGACCAATCCATCGTCAGCGTGTCCCGGTGGCTGATCCCGGTCGGGTGATCGGGCGAAGGGGACTTGTCGCCTACCCAAAGCGGATCGGCGGGATCGAGATTCAGTACGCGATGGTCTTGAACGTAGACCTGTGGCACGCGGTCGTTCGTGGTCGGCAACAGGAAACAATGATCGAAGCCGATCTCAAGAGGGCCCGGTTTCAAATCGCCGTTCCAGTCCGGCTTGGGATCCCCCAATCCCAGGTGCCATTTGCCAATCACCGCCGTCGCATAACCGACGTTATGAAGCACCGAGGCGATGGTCGGCGTCCCGGGGCGAATCAATGAGGGGCTATTCGGTGGTGCAATGCCGGTGCCCTTTTCGCGAAAGGCATAGGTGCCAGTCAAAAACGAATAGCGCGTTGGGGTGCAGGTCGATGCAGAACAGTATCCGCTGGTGAACCGTTGCCCTTGGGCAGCCAAACGATCGATATTGGGCGTCTGAAAGGAAGTCGCACCGTTGCAGGAGACGTCTCCGTACCCCAGATCGTCAGCCATGATCACGATCAGGTTGGGCTTGTCGGCGAGGGCAGTTGCGGGGGCCACCAGAAGGCAAAGTAGGGGAATCCAGTTTCGAATCATCGTGGATCATGGGTTCGAGAAATCGTTCAATTTGAGCTCCAGCCGATACTGGATATAGCGACGTATCTTACTCGGACGGACGCCCCGTCCCGTCGTCCAGATCCAAACCGACGTGAATCGAGCCGGCACCCTGTTATCGATGGGGGGCACTGACTAAATTGTTGCCACTATGAAAAACCTATTTGATCTATCGGATGATGTAGCCGTCGTCATTGGCGGCACGGGCGAGCTTGGCGGATTGATGGCCGAGTCGCTTGGGAAATTTGGCGCCAAAGTGGCCGTGCTGGGGCGAAATGCCGAGCGAGGCGACGCCCGGGCCAAGAAAATCAACGATGCCGGCGGTCAGGCAAAGTTCTTCGCCGCCGATGGTTTATCCGCCGAATCGCTGGACCAGGCTCGGCAAGCGATCAAAACGTGGGCCGGTGGGCCGGCTTCAGTGCTGGTCAACGCGGCGGGCGGAAATCGCCCCGACGCCACGATTCCGCCCGGCGGCGACATTTGCAAGTTGCCACTGGATGCGTGGCGAGACGTTTTCGACCTGAATTTGGTCGGCGGTGCGTTGTTGCCCAGCCAAATTTTTGGCCCCGATATGATCGAAGCAGGCGTCGGCAGCGTGATTAACATTGCATCAATGTCGGGCATGATTCCCCTGTCGCGCGTGGTTGCCTATTCAGCAGCCAAGGCGGCGGTCATCAACTTGACGTTGTGGTTGGCTCGCGAATGGGCAACGACCGGAGTTCGGGTCAATGCGATCAGTCCCGGTTTTTTCCCTGCCGAACAAAATCGCAAGCTGTTGTTCAATGATGATGGTTCGTACACCGAGCGTGGCGGACAAATCATTGGGCACACGCCGATGAGTCGATTCGGTAAGCCCGACGAATTGGCCGGTGCGGTGGTCTGGTTGGCCAGTCGACGTGCGGCTTCATTCGTCACCGGCCAAAACATTGCCGTCGACGGCGGCTTCGCGTCCGTCACGATTTGATTCGTCGATTGGCACTGACTTTTTAATTTTGAACCCTAACAAAACCAATAGAAAACATGAGCGGTCTGAACATCCCCACCGGCGATAAAGCAATCGATTTCTGTGCCCTCGGCGCACTTGTTCATCGCCTGGACCCGGGCACGATCCCATTTCGTACCGCAAACAATTTTGAAGTTCACGTCTCGGGCGGCGAATACAACTGTGCCGCGAACCTTTCGTCATGCTTCGGCTTGAAAACCGCCGTCGCCACGGCGATGGTTGACAATCCGATCGGCGAATTGATCCAGCGCCAAGTTGCAGCGATGGGCGTCAAGCCTTTCTACAAGCACTTCAAGCATGACGGCGTCCGCGGCCCGAACATGGCGACCGTTTACAGCGATCGTGGTCAAGGCGTCCGCGCTCCCGTCGTGTTCTACAACCGCGCAAACGAAGCCGGCGGCATGCTGAAGCCAGGCGACTTTGACTGGGATAAGATGTTCGCCGGCGGAATTCGGTGGGTTCACAGCGGCGGTATCTTCGCGGCGCTATCGGAAACGACCGCCGAAGTCGTCATCGAGATGATGGAAGCAGCTGGTCGCGCCGGTGCGGTCCGATCGTTCGATCTGAATTATCGAGCGAAACTATGGGACACGATTGGTGGCTTGGCAAAGGGACAAGAGATGATGGCCAAGATCGTTAAGAACGTGGACGTATTGATCGGCAACGAAGAAGACCTTCAAAAGGGTTGTGGTATCAAAGGCCCTGACGTCGAAGAACACAACGAAGGCAAGCTCGACCCGAAGAATTTCTTCAAGATGATCGGTGACGCGGTTGCCAAGTTTCCCAATATCAAAGCGGTTGCAACGACGCTGCGGGAAGTCCACTCGACCAACCGTCACTCGTGGAGCGCCGTACTGTGGCACGACGGCAAAGAATATGTCGCGCCGACAGCGGAACTTGACGTGATCGACCGAATCGGCGGTGGCGACGGATTCGCATCTGGATTGATCTATGGATTGATCAACGGCCGATCACCCGAAGAATCGTTGAAGTTGGGCTGGGCCCACGGCGCTCTGTTGACCACGTTCACGGGCGACGTCAGCCGAGCAGTTTTGCCGGAAGTCGAAGCCTTCGCCAAGGGCGGCAGCGCCCGCGTTCAGCGTTAAGAACGGCCTAACCGAAAGTGAAGCAATGGGCAGTGGAATCGCGGTAGGGACTGCCGTCGCCGGCAGCCCCCCGCACAGATCCGTACGTGAAGTTTTCCCTCATACGGCTCCTGCTCTGAGTCGGGCGTGATGCCGAACATTGGGGTAAAGATGGAGGATTTTGGGTTTCGGGATGTAGGCGTTGTACAATCGCGAGAGCCGATCCCACGTCCAGCCCCTTCGTCCACGTTGAGAGCGACGGCGGATTTGGCGGAGCCAAAGACGCTGCACTTCGTCGTCGAACTGCTTGAGCCGGTCGTAGTTTCCTGGAACCGCGTAGTACTGACGCCACCCGCGAACCACACTCCACAACCAGCGACCAGTTTGGCCCAGCTTGTGGTGGCGACGACGACGGAGTTGTTCCTTGATCGCTGCCAGCGTGCGAGTCATGCGCTTCGCCATCGTGATCCGAAGTAGCTTGAAACGTTTTCCCCGCCAAGTCTTTCCGCACGCATGCGTGAAGCCCAGAAAGTCAAACGTCTCGCACTTGCCTCGACCCTCCCGCTCGCGTCTGGCCGCGCTACCGCGACCGAACTCGATCAGGCGAGTCTTCTTCGGATGCAGGTTCAATCCAAACTCACCGAGTCGTTGGTGTAGGGCTTCCAAACACGCTCGGGCGTCCGCTTCATGCTCAAAACCGATCACGAAGTCGTCCGCGTAGCGGACGACAATCACGTCGCCTTGAGCGTGTCATTTTCGCCACTGCCCGATCCAAAGATCGAACACGTAGTGCAGAAACACGTTAGCCAGGATCGGTGAAAGAATCGCACCTTGTGGCGTTCCCTTACCATTGTCACTCCAATCGGTATCCTCGATGATTCCAGCGTTTAGCCACTTGAGAATCAGTCGAACGATCCGTTTGTCGCCGATTCGATGTTCGATGAACTTCACCAGCCAGTCACGGTCGATGTTGTCAAAGAACCCTTCGATATCGGCATCCAATATCCAGTTCACTCGCTTTTCGTCGATCCCGGTCGCCAACGCATCAAGAGCTTGATGCTGTGAACACCGGGGACGGAAGCCGTAGCTGAAACCGACGAAGTCTTCTTCGTAGATGCACTCGATGACCGTTCGCACTGCGTGCTGAACGATCTTGTCTTCTAGTGAAGGAATGCCCAGTGGGCGTTTCTTGCCGTCAGACTTTTCGATGTACACCCGCTTGGATGGCTTCGCTCGGAAGGCTCCGCGGTGAATTCGACCGTGAAGATCGTCAATGCGTTCTTCCAGGTCTGTCTCGTATTCGTGCCAACTGATTCCATCGACTCCGAGGGCTGCTTTCTTGCGGAGCTTGTGAAAGCTCGCCGTCAGCAGTTCGGGGTTGATGTGGTGCAGCAGGTTGCTGAATTTGAGATCACGGCGATTCTTCGCCGTCTCACGCACACCAAGCAGCCCGCGTGACCTGCGATAACCCGGCTTCAAGGTCCGGTCGAGGTTAGGTCTGCTGGTGTTCCTCCTTGCTGGACGCCTTACCTCGACCGACTCCGCAGATGCTTCAGCAGCATCGTTGTTCGCCGATGTCATCGGTACTATGGGTCCATCTGACTTCCCACTCGCGTTCACGTCCGCTGTCCTCTTCCTAGAGTTTTCGGACCGACGTCGGTGACTGATGCCGACGTGCTCATGGGATCTCCCGGTTCTCGTGTTTGGAACTTCCAACCATGCCTCAGCTCCTTGACTCCGCCGAACCGAACGCGGTCTCGCCAATAGCGACCTCGTCCGTACTGCCTTCCACAACCTCGACGGTGTCGGCATTCGGAAAAACTCTGTTTTCGGAGCTCACTCGCTGCGCCTAGTTGTCCCCTTGTCGATACCACACCCAACGTGTCACCACGGTCAGCGTACGACTCAGGGCCAGCGTTCTTGGCTAAGATTTCACTGTAAGAAACTTTCATTCTCTATTCCAAACCGGTTTATCCCGGCGTTTTCCGAGGTTACGAGTCCCCCTCACTATTCGCGGCCGGGAAGAGGATTCGTAACCTCGTCCGCTATCTGAAAATTGAGCTCTTCCGCTGCGTTCGTGGGTCGAAAACGCTGGGCATGGGATCCGAATTGGCGGCGCCGCCCGCCGAGCGGCTGATTCCGTTGCAGTCCGATTGCGAGCGCAAGAGTCGCGACGACATCAGGAGCAAAGTCTTTTCTTTCCTGTTCGGTGTGCCGGTTTAGTTCTCGCGAGCTCAAATGGACCCCATTTCAATCACGCACACGAAAGTTCGATCAATGGAAATTCTACCGCTCGTCATTCAACTGCTCTCTGGCTCTGCCGGCGGCAACGCGGCAACATCGTAGGCAAGTTGGCCAAGAAACTAGACCTTGGACTTCTCTGGAACTCGATCGCGGGAGTCGTCGGAGGCGGCCTTGGAGGGCAACTGATCGGGATGCTTGGCATCGGCGCAGGCCCCAGTGGTGGACTCGATATCGCGTCGATCGTTGGAAGTATCGCATCGGGCGGAGTTGGTGGCGGCGTCGTCATGGCCGTTGTCGGGCTGATCAAGTCAGCACTGGCCAAAGGCAAATGACCGGAATATCGGCTCGGGAGCGAATGAGGCGTCAGGTACGAATGGCACCGTCTTGGCAACCTGTAGAGCCGTAAATACCGAGGAACGCAGGGGTTAGCAGCCTGTTGAAAAAGGGGGGTCTGACCCTTTGGAGACGTTGCTGAAACATTGTGAATTCGAAACGTCGGAGAGGGTCAGCCCCTTTTTCAACAGGCTGCTAGAGCCACGACGAGCCTCCGGGGCAAGATGCTGCATTTTTTCAGTGATTGCGGGATTCCGATATCCGCATTCAATGGGCTGGATATGATCTTCTAAGTGATAAGGTTATTTTAGAATGCATTAGTTCCCTGAAACTGGGCATTCCCGGCCCTTTACATGTCTTTTTAGGAGTTGCGAGTGCGTCTTGCCCACACGTCTATGTTTCTAGTCTTGTTGTTCGTTCCCGTGATCGGGTGCGGCGACGGTGGTGCCAACACAACCCTTGAGACCAGCGACATGCAGGCTTATATCGATGCCCATCCTGAGATGGCTGAAAAGCAAAAGGCCCGTCAAGCGACGTTTGAAAAGCCTGGTGCTGCAAAGTAATCCACGTCTTTTTTTCTATTTCCACGGTTCAAGAGGATTGAGATGAGTAAGCCGAAGAAGCAACTGGGTTTCACATTGGTGGAACTTCTCGTTGTGATCGCCATCATTGGTGTTTTGGTGGGACTGTTGCTGCCAGCCGTTCAAGCTGCCCGTGAAGCAGCCCGCCGTATGAGCTGCAGCAATAACATGAAGCAGCTCGGATTGTCCGTTCAAATTATCACTCTGCCTACAAACAGTTGCCACAGCACGGGTCTGGCAGCGGATGGCTGGACAGAACTGGCGGTGGCCCGCTCAGCTCTGGATATTCCGCAAGCCCGTTTGGCCCCCCCGTTGAACATAGCGGCCTGAACTTGAGTATTTTCGTCGGCCTAACGCCGTTCTTCGAGCAGCAAGCAATTTGGGAGCAAATCAGCAATCCGTTCCTCGTCACGCAGGGATCCGCGCTTGGCAGCCTTCCTCCTGGCACCGCATTCCAGCCCATGGGGCCAATGCCGAACTTCTACGACTTAATTGGTCAGGTTCAAGCTCAGTACGATCCTTGGATGACTGAAATGCCAGCCATGCGATGCCCCAGCGATCCAGGTGCAGGGCTGCCAGCCACTGGCCGATCGAACTACGCCGCGTGCTTGGGTGATTCGATGCAACGCATGGGTTACGGCCTTGCAGAAATTGACGGCACCCGTCCAAATTCCAACAGAGCCCAGATCGTTCGAGCAGGCTGCCGCGGAGCCTTTGTTGGCGGACAGCCAAATAAGTTCCGCGACATTCTGGACGGCCTCGCCAACACCATCATGTTGGGCGAGATCGCCACCGACCTGGGCGACCAAGACGCGAGGACGACGCCCCTAGAGAATGCCAACATCTCGGCCGGAATTCCAAATATCTGTGCCAACAGCAAAGATCCTTTGCGTCCGCAATTTTGGAATCCCACTTTGACTGGAGCGATCAATGCTGCCAGCGAATTCGAGAACCGACGTGGGTATCGCTGGCCTTCTTCCTCGCCCATGTTTACAGCGTTTGTGACCATGCTGCCCCCGAACCGTGAACTCTGCTTGCAGGGGAGCGATCCGCTTGATGGTAGCTCGATCCGGGGATACACACGCCCCGGTTCGTACACGCTTTCCAGTCGCCACCAAGGTGGTGCGCACATCGTGATGGCCGATGGTGCGGTGAAGTTCATCACCGATTCCATCGAAGCTGGTGACAGCGGTGCTGTGAACGTGATGTTTGGCGGTGTGGGTGTTAGTACCCCTGGTTCCGCTAGCCCCTACGGACTGTGGGGCTCGTTGGGCACACGTGCATCGAAGGAAGTTATCCAAGAAGAACTGTAGGCCTATCTATTGCTGAAATAGAAATGTCGAAACACGCGACAAGCGGCCTTGCTACAGGGCCGCTTGTTTGCGTTCATGAGGCATCGCGGGGCTTCGGCGCTGCGACCCATTCTGTCCTCCATTGTCGTCCATCAAAGAATTTGGACCTGATCGTGACGACAGTCGAGAACGAAACAGGCCAACGCGAGCGAAGCTGGAATTGCGGCTCTAATTTCTGATGAACGAGCGTTTGTAACTCATGATGTCACGTAAAACGACGAAGCAATGGTTTGACGAGTACGCCGTTTGTCACCAAAACGGAGTGAATCAGTTGATTCACTGGGTGTGCGTGCCCGCCATTGCTGCTGCGGTACTCGGACTGCTTTGGGCGATCCCGTTCCCTTGGATTATGGCTTCGGGCTTTATCAATTGGGCAACAATTGTGATCGCCGCCAGTCTCGTCTTTTACTTTCGGCTCTCAATCACGCTCGCCATCGGCATGACCGTTTTTTGCGCAGCTGTTGTCGCGGCGATCATTTTCTACGAATCAAATACTACGATTCCGGTCTGGATTCCTTCGTTGACGTTGTTTGTCGTCGCATGGATCGGGCAATTCATCGGACACAAGATCGAAGGCAAGAAGCCCGCATTCTTTCAGGACCTTCAATTCTTGTTGATTGGACCTGCCTGGGTCCTGGATAAACTGTTTCGAAAACTCGGCCACTGAAAACTATTCGAAAGCCATCACAATGAAACTTGCATACGTTTTGCTCCTCATCTCTGCTATCGTGCTTGTGACGGGATGCGCAGACTCCTCGCCAGCGCCTGATCCCACCGCGGATGGTGGAAATGCAGGCTCGGGCAACTCGACGGCCAATGTGCCTGAGCAGGATGCAGTAGTTCGAGTTGTCATTCAACCGGGGCCTGATGCTCAAACGGAAGCTCAGGAGGCTTTGGTTTTGGCTGAGCCCGGTGATGTGATTGAGTTTTCAGAAGGAACGTTTGAGTTCGACGGGACGTTGTCTCTCGATGGCGTCAACGACGTGACGATCCATGGCAAGGGAATGGAAAAGACGATCCTAAACTTTGCCAAACTCGGAGCCGGCAAGGGTGGGGAAGGCCTAAAAATCAAGTCCAGTAAATTTCTGCTGGAAGATTTGACGATTGAAGATACGCCGGGTGACGCGATCAAGTTGCAGGACTGCGAGGGCTTAACGATTCGGCGCGTTCGGACTTGGTGGACGGGCGGGCCTGATGCAGCAAACGGTGCCTATGGTCTTTATCCCGTGATGTGCAGCAATGTATTGATTGAACACTGCGTTGCCGAATGCGCGGGGTGTCGTCTCGCCAGGGCGCGAGTTTACGCGGCCAATTGATGGTTCGTGGTAGCTTTGGGTGCGTAAGGTCGTATCGACGCCTCATTAGCCTTCAAGACCGCGCCATAGGTTGACTCCCACGTTCGCGTTTGAAATTGCTTTTAGTCAACAATTCCAACGCGCGAACCCGCTTGCGGGTTCGATCTTCGGGGAGCTTTTCTTCGAAATTAGTCGTAATTCCTGCGGCCATGCGATTTCTGGACAGACACTAGCTAGTGTCGGCTGAATTGAAATCGGCGGGCTTGACCGTCGTCTGTTTGACGACCGCAACGCGACCGCTGCTGGTCAAGGTCACGGGTCGGTCCGCGGGATCGGTGGACGTGGTCGTGTAGTGCGGCTTGACGGAAATTTGGTATCCGAACACACCGCTGTCCCGCACATCGGTCGACTTGTCGATGATCGGAACGGTCAACTCGAATCGACCGTTCTTCCGGTCGACCGTGGCAACAGGGAACTGATACGTTCGGACGACGGGAGTGCTGGCCTCGTTGACGTAATGATCTGCCAGCGTGACTTCGACATCAAAGCGATCGATCGCACGGATCGTGGCGACGGGAAGATTCAATTCCGAAGCCGGACGATCGATCACCACTTTGGCAAGCGATTTGTTGTCGACCAAGTCGCCTGAATAGATCAGCCCGCCAAGCGGGATCGATAATTCGTCAAACGCATCGGACAGCGGCAACGTTTGCGCGACCTTCGCATTTCCGGTCGTCAAATCGACCGAGGTGTTCCCCGACGTGAAGCCTTGGGCACGATCGGTGCCGGACGCAAAGGTCGTGGACGAGACTCGCCATTCATTGAACCGTTGCCGCCACGCAGCATTGCCGGCAATTTCAGCAGGCGTCGAACTGGACGTCTCGTTAAGGTCAGGACGCTGGGTTGGCTTCAGGTAGGTGATGCCTTCAAGGATATCGTAGGTGGGGAAAGCGTCATCGAAATCGCGAAGAGGAATTTCTAGCTCGGGCCCTGTCGAGACGAAAGGATGATCGCTGATGTAGAGCGTGACTGTCGCCTGATCGAACTGTTGTGAAGACCCAAAAACGTCTCCCTTGATGTCAATCAGTGCCTTCGAAGACTCAGACTGAACGTCGATGCCAATGTTGTCACTTCCGAATCCGGCAAACGCACCTTGCACGATGACTTTGTCGCCATCGGGATCGATAAACCACTGGGACACATCAATGCTGAGTAGGTCATTGAGTTGTGCGAAGACGGGACGTGTCGTCAAAACGCCAAAGTCGTAGCTGAAGAGCCCGTCTGCGATCCCGACGGGCTGGGTATTGGTCAGCCGGGGCGTTGCCTTTCGCTCGGCCAGCCGTTGGTAGGTCGTTGCCGACGTTGGCGGATTGGTGGCGACCGCGGCGCCGCTAGATCCGATTGCCGCGAGCAATACCAATGTTTGCTGTGGACGTTCTAAACGTGAAATGCCTGTCAACGCGAAGTCGTCATTGAAACTAAAGTATCGGTCGGCGTATAGCGTCTCGTTGGGCGTGTACTTCAGGACGCCATCAAGACCTGCGGTATAACTGCCGTAGGTATAACCGCCTTGGACATCGTCTAGGGTCTGTCCCGGGGAGAGCGGATTACCGTCCGGTTTCAGCAGTGTCGTATACAGTGTTTCGCCATCGGCCGAAACACTTGCGGGCCGTAAATCAAACGTGATGCCGTAACGATGGGATCCGGCATCGCGGTAGTCGTCGCTAACCGTTTCTGGCAATTCGGGAATCGTGATGTTGACGGTTCCGGAAACCTGCAATCCCAGCGGATCGGTTGCCGTGAAGGAGAGGGCGCCCGTTGTGCCACCGGTGGGAAGCGGCACCAAATCGCGCAAGTACAAATCGCCCGTGGCGGGATCGACGGAAATCAATCCGGACGCAAGCGAGCTGGATCCGGTGCTGATCGCATAGGTCAGCGAGTCGCCATCCGGATCATACGCGGGAATGCGTCCGAGGTAGCTTCCCAGCGAGATCGGCCCCGGCTGGGACAGTGACTGACCGGGAAAAAAATCTGGGGGTTGATTGCCGGTCGGCGCTTCGACAATTGTGATCTCTGAACTACGACCCGTCGGAGAAAGCCCGACCGTCGTTCCCCCCGGGGCGATCGAGATCAACGTGATGGCAACCGTTTCGGGTGCCTCGATCTGGGAGTCTGGCAACACCGTTACGTCGATCGAAACGGATGTTTGTCCGGCCAAGATGGTCGCTGTACCGCTAAGCGAAACGTAGTCGGTCCCGCCTATGGCGTCGCCGCCCACCGTGTATTGGATCACCGTATCCGAGGCCCGTGGCGAGCTCATGCTGACTAGGAAGGCTGCCTGGCTGTCCGGTTCGGCAACTTCGCCACTGAAACGCTGAACATCCACAATTGCCGCGGGGCGAAGCTGTGTTGGTATGGGAGCAAAGACTGACGAAATCAACCCGTTTTTGTCCGTCGAATCGAAGACGCCATCACGATCGAGATCCATGTCTTCGCGGTAGGGCGGCGGAGGCTCACCGAAGTACGGAACAAAAACAATAAGGTCCGAATTGTTGTTGAGGCCGTCACCGGTCAATTCGCCAAACCAGCGGTGCGACTGATCGAATCTATAGCCACCGAAAACATAGTCGTCGCCAGCGACTCCGTCGTTGTTTCCATCGAGTGGTGTTCCCGCGAGCGACGAAACTGCATCCGAATGAAGACGAAGCTGGTACACGCCATTGGCGAGCGTGCTTGGGGCAACGGGAACTTGCCCATCGATCACCGAATTGCCGGGAAGAAATCCGAGTGTTAGACGTGACTTGCCATCAACAATCGAATTCGAAATCGACGTGCCAACGATAGTTCCCGTCGTCGTGTTGAGGAGAGTGATAGGCGAGCCGTGAGTCGAATCGAGCAAAACAGGTTGATCGAGACGAAATTCTATCTTGGTGAGACTCGACCGAGTCGCGGCGCCGTCATTGATAATCGTCTGTTCAACGATCGGCATATCGCCGGCAAGTAATTGTCGAGATTCAAGATTTTGGAAGGCTAACGATCTCGAAAGTCGATATCGTTTTCTTGACGACTGACTCTTTCCTTGCCCATACGATGCCCCTAAGCGATGAAGAAGTTTTGTTGAACGGTGCCCTGTTCAATCGGTGGAATGTTGACGCATTGAAAAACCAAAAGCAAGGACAATTTTTTCAGCATACCGAAAATTTTACAGTTCGATGCTGTTTCGTATTGGGCGGGCCGTTGTTCGAGCATCAGGCAGAATGGTTTTGCACTGATGCCTCGTGTTGATTGGACCAAGCATGGCGAAATCGATTCAACATCGTGCGGACATCGTTGGGTCTTTCCTGTTTGCCGTGGCCAACCCAGTGTCATCCGAATCCGCCGCCGCCCGGCGTTTCGATGATCAGTCGATCGCCCGTCTGAACATTTACCGTTGCCGTAGGGGGCAGTTCGGTGGTTGCGTCCCTAGTAACGAGCGTATTCCGCCCGGACATTCCCGGTTCACCACCAGCGATGCCATAGGGACACGTGGTCCGACGGCCGGTCAACAGACTAAGCGTCAGCGGTTTCAGGAACTCGAATTCTCGGATGATCCCGTCTCCTCCGCGACGGCGCCCCCCTCCGCCACTGCCACGTCGAATTTCGAATCGCCGGATGCGAATCGGCAATCGTGACTCGGCGACTTCCGGATCGGTGATTCTTGTATTGGTCATGTGCGTATGAACAGCATCGGCGCCGTCGGCGTCCGCCGTCGCCCCGCTGCCACCACCGATCGTCTCGTAGTAGCCAAACGTTTTATCGCCGAAGATGACATTGTTCATGGTGCCCTGTGACGCAGCAACGCCCCCGATGGCGCCGAACAACACATCAACGATCCGCTGACTCGTTTCCACATTGCCCGCAACCACGGCCGCGCATTTCGTGACATCCGGATCAGCCGGTGGATCCAGCAACCCAGGGTCGATTTGCAGATCGACATCCCGTAGCACACCCTCGCACAATGGCAAGTTGGACTGTGACACGCATCGCAGCACATACAACACCGCCGCCGTTACGATCGCGGGCGTGGCGTTGAATCCGAATCGATGCACCGGATCGGTGACGAAGTGAATCGACAATCGGGCGGATCGCCTTTGGATCGTTACCGCGATCGAGGTACCGTCATCAAGCGTGTCCGCAAACTCCATCGGATGACTCGAAAGACCGGCGATCCAGCGGGCCATGGAATCGCCAGCCAAGTCCAAGATCGCACCCATCAAGTCCGTCACCACCGCCGGTGAATACGTCGCAGCTAAATCGCGAAGTGCCCCCGCGCCGTGCGAGCCCGCCGCTTGAGCGGCCGCAATGTCGGCTAAGTTTTCATCGACGCTGCGCGACGGGTACCGCCCCGACGAAAGCAAACTGCGCAGTTCGTCGACGCACGAGACTCCATTGCGAACAAGCGCGAAGTCACGTATCAGGACCCCCTCTTCGGCCAACGAAGTGGCATCGGGCGGCATCGACCCAGGCGTCCGCCCACCGATTTCGGCGTGATGGGCACGCGACGCCACAAAGAAATCAGGCTTGGCGTCACGAGCCGAAGCGTCACAGAAAACGGGTGTCACCAACGTCACATCCGGCAAGTGCGATCCGCCGGCGAACGGATCATTGCTGACGTACGCTTCGCCCGGCGACATGACCGGAAACACATTCATCAGATGGCGTACCGTGTGCCCCATCGCACCCAAATGCACCGGAACGTGCGGCGCGTTGGCGATCAGCGAACCGTCGCCTCGAAAAACCGCACAGCTATAGTCACGTCGTTCCTTCACGTTGACACTGATCGACGTCCGCCGCAGTACTTCCCCCATCGCATCGGCAATGCCTTGCAACCGCCGCGCGATAACTTCCACCAGCACGGGATCCGAAGCGTCCATCGACTTTGCCGGCGAGGACGGCGCCGACGCCAGCGACAACTCGATCACGCCAGCTGCCAAAACGTTCGCACGCCAGCCCGGTTCGACCAACAACGTCGAATGATCGGCAACGATCATCGCGGGTGCATCCACCGAATCGCCCGTTTCCAAACCGGCCCGATCGATCAACATCGCTTGGATTTCTTTACCGTCGTGCCAAAGTGTTGTTTTGGTCGTCGGACGCGAAGGCGTGGATATGGTCGAAGTGGCCAGATCAACGTTGTGACTGATCGTCGATTCACATCGGAGGGCGACCCATTCGATCGAGCGATCCGATTGGTGGTAGCCAAAAATGGACTGGTGCGCGGCGTGAAACCGTTGTTCAAGGGATTCGATTGGCGACAACGACACGGTCAGAGATGCGTCGGTGCCGCGATATCGAAGATCGCATTCAAAGCGATGATCCAAGGCATTCGATTCCGTCGATTCCCCCGACAACATCGTGGTCGTTTCCGACTGCAATTCGTCGATCATCGCTTGCACTTCGGGCGAATCGACCTCGCAGAGGGGACGATAGACACCGCGAGTCACCACACGTCCGATGTCGGCCAATCCCATACCCAAGGCACTCAACATTCCAGCATCGGGATGATCCAGAATACGTTTCATGCCCAACGCCGTCGCCACGCGGCACAGATGCTGCCCCGAAGCGCCCCCGAAACCGACCAGCGTCATCTCTCGCACGTCGACGCCCTGGGACGTGCTAACCGTGCGAACGGCTTCGGCCATGTGCGTGACGGCGATCTGCAAGAAACCGTCGGCCAGTTCTTCATTACACGTTAATGCACCAGATCCCATTTCGGCGGCGATCGCTTCGATTCGCCTTTGTGCAGCAGCACGGTCCAGCACGAACGGGAACCGGTCTACTGGGATTCGACCCAGCAACAGGTTCACATCCGTCACCGTCAGCGGTCCACCGCGACCGTAACAGGCTGGTCCCGGGTCGGCGCCCGCGCTGGCGGGGCCGACGATCAAACGCCCACCTTGGAAGTTACAAACGGAACCGCCACCCGCCGCGACCGTTTCGATATCCATCATCGGCGTCATCACACGAACACCTGCGACGATAGATTCTTGGCGTCTTCCAACGATTCCTTCAAAGCGACTGACGTCGGTGCTGGTCCCGCCCATGTCGAGTCCGATCGCCCGGTCAGCGCCGTACTGTCTGGCGACGTGAGCGAGCGCGACGACGCCACCGGCCGGTCCTGATAAGATGCTGTCGCGACCGCGAAACGCATCGGGCGAAACGAGATTGCCGTTGCTGGTCATCAAACGAAATCGGCACGTCGCTTCGCCGCCGAACTGGTTCCACACCTTCGCCGCGTAGCCCGCCAAAATCGGGCTAAGGTAGGCATCCAAGGTTGTCGTTTCGGCGCGAGAAACCAACTTGATCAGCGGCGCCACCTCACTGGACCGGCTGACGTGAACGAAACCGATCTCGCGAGCCAATTCCTCGGCGCTTCGTTCATGGACGTCACTGACATGAGCGTGCATCAACGCGATCGCAATCGACTGGACACCTTGATCGTAGAGTCGTTGCAAATCCAAGCGAAGTCCGTCCGTGTCCATCGCCGTAAGCACGTTGCCGTCGCAATCAAGACGTTCGACGACTTCGACCACCGTTTCGGTCAACGGCGTCGGTTTGACGATCGACAATGCGAAAAGGTCGGGTCGATCTTGTTGTCCGATTCGTAGCACATCACCGAAGCCAGCCGTCACCAACAACGCCGTGTTGGCGCCGCGGCGTGTCAGCAGTGCGTTGGTGCCTCGCGTCGTCCCCAGCCGAACATCAAGTTTCGGCAATGGCATTCGCAACGGCACGCCGAGCAGAATCCGGGCGGCCAGCACCGGTGCCTCCAGTCTCGCGTCGACTAGGATCGAAGACTCGGGTGCAACATTCTGGCCGTGAATCGAAAGCGTGATCAAGCGACTGGATTGGCGGACAATCTTACCCAGCGGAGTCAGCGTTCCATCGCCATTGACCACCGATACGTCCGCATCGATCCAGAAACCATCCGTATCCAACGCTGGGATTGCGTCCAACGTGATCGATCCGTCCGCAGTGACCTCGACGACTCGCGCGTAGACGGCACCGGAGCTTAGCACTTTGGTGGCTTGGCGACGGTCGCCATCGACGACGAAGCAATCGGTGAACGTTCCGCCGACATCGGCCCATACGGCAATCGTCATGGCATCACGCCGGATTAAAGAGCTTCAAACTATCTTCAGTCGCGGACTGATCGATCAACGCGACAACGACGTCACCCACCTTCAACTGATCCGAAGCGGTTGGAACGCGAACGAAGCCATCGCGATGAATGGCCGCGATCAAGCACTTCCCGGCCAACGGCAATTCGGCCAAGCTAGCTTGGGTGACCGGTGATCCCTCCGTCACTTCCAATTCGAACACGCCGATCGTGCCATTGGGCAAACGCGTTTGGCTGATGATGGCACCTTCGTTCAGAAAGCCCAAAATTTGCCTCGCCGCAACGTCGCGTTCAGACACCGCGCGGTCGATGCCTAGCTTACCAACAACGTTGGCATAATCCGGACGACCGACGACACACATGACTCGCGCTGCACCCAGTTCGCGGGCCTCGACGCCGGCCATGATGTTACTTTCGTCGCTGCCGGTGCAGGCGACGAAGTAGTCAACTTTTCCAGCGCCCTCGTCTTCCAGGATGCTACGGCGGTTCGCGTTGGCGTGAACGAGCGTCACGTTGGGTAGAATCTTTGCCAAGTGATCGCATCGATCGACATCGCGTTCGAGCATAACAATTCGATAGTCACGTCGGCTGAGTGATTCGGCTAAGTGATATCCTGTTTCGCCACCGCCGGCGATCATGACGCGTTGTTTCGCTTTGTCGTCGATGTTGGTGACGAAGATGCTGCGCGTCTTGGCGACCGTGTCGGGAGTCCCAATCAAACTGACCCTGTCACCGCCGTGCAATTCGTCTTCGCCGCTAGCGATCCACATCCGACCTTGCCGTGAGATCGAACCGATGCGGATCGACGCGGGCAGTTTTAAGTCGCGAAGTTTGTGATCGACGGCGCTGCTTTTGGCGTTCACTTCAAGCTCGTAAACTTCCAATTGTCCACGAGCAAAGTGTTCCAGCGGGATCGCATCGGGATTCCGAATCGCGCGTGCGAGTTCGAACGCCGAGAGTTGTTCCAGGCTAAGCAGGCTGTCGATGTTGAAGTGACGTTGATAGTCAAACGTTGACAGGTCGCGAAACGCCGGCGCGTACACGCGAGCGATGCTTCGCCGCGCACCAAGCGCCTTGGCCATGCTGGCCGCGACGATATTAACTTCATCATCACCAGTAACGGCCAATACCATATCGGCGGCGCATACATCGGCTTGGAACAACACGGTGCTGCGAGACGCGCTGCCTTCGATCGCCCGCACGTCCAATTCGCTGTTGATGCGGCGAACATTTTCGGGATTGTGGTCGACGACGGTAACGCTGTGTCGGCGACGACAAAGCATGTCGGCAACCCAACGACCGACCGTACCAGCGCCAAGAGTCAGTACTCGCATCGGATTAGGCCATCCAATCCAAAACGCAAATCACGGCAAAGATGATTGCCATAAATCCGGTGATCCAGCGACCGGTTTGCCACGCGTGTCGCAGAACCAACGACGTGTCCTCATGACGTGTACCGCCGAAGACCAACGAAATCGCGATGATCAGTGGAACGTAGTACAGCAGATAAGATGGAGCGATCGAGAGCATGGTGAGAGAGTCCGTGGTGGGGATGAAGTCCAAGTCGCACTGCGCGAGTGCTAGGCCTGGGCCGGCGAAGTTTCGGAGGCTGTGGTTGATTCCGCCTCGCCGTCTTTCTTGCGACCACTGATCGGGATCGCCAACGGTCCCCCATAAGCATCGTAGATCACCAATATGTTTAGCAATCCCGCGATCACCGTGTACCAGGTGCCCAATTCATAGCCCGCGCCGCGCCGCGCGTACCACGCCGACACCTCATCCGCTTCGCTTTCCAACACCGGTCGAAACGGTGGTGCCATGAAACCTCCCCAAAGTGGTTCGTAGGCCGGTGACGTGCGTCCATTGGCAGTGGCTTTCCGCATCCGGTCGCCTTGGATCATCGCCGGCAATGCGACCGCGCCGACGCCCGCCTGCAGAAAATAGTGCCAACGTTTGTCACCGGGCTGCCACGACGCGTAAACAACGTGGCCGCCGCCGAGAGCGAATCCCAAAATCCACGCCGACATGATGCAGACGAAAAATAAACATCCCTTGGTCGTTCGTCCTTGGTAAACGTGTCCCGCGCCGGGGATCAGCCAAGCCAGAAGAGCAGCCAGCGGTCGGTTTCTGAGATTTACCTCTTTGCCGTCGACTTCGATTGTGTTTTTTTCGTCCGCGGCCATCAGGGTTCTTTGCGTTAGCTATTGGATTCGGGGTAAGCGTGCGAGGCCCATTGTGGGTTAAAGCGATTCAGGGCGGTAGGTGAATGCCTCGGTCATTCTTCGGCTACCAACCCAGAATCTTGGATCGCTTGTCTTGACCCCGCCGGATTTGATTTCCTACAGGAAGTGCTTACCGACACACACACTGTCCAACCCCACATCCCTATACGGCTCCTTCCATGGCACGATTCGAATTCTGCAAAGCCTGGCCGAAACTCCTTCTGGCAACCCTGGTATCGCCTCTGTTTTTGACGTCGATCGGTTGCGGCTCGAAAACGGATGCCGTCGCAGATGCGTCCACCACGGGCGGTTCCGTCGCATCGGTGACCACCGTTGACGGTGAATCGGTTCCCGGCCCGACCGATGTTGTCAGCCAGTTTCTGGATCTAGTCCGACGCGGCGGCGCGGATTCCGGTGCCGGATCGTTGCTGACCCAGCAAGCCCAGTCAGAACTACGGCGAATCGGCCGCAACGTCCAGCCGATTGGATCTCCCAACGCCAAATTCACCGTAACGCGAGCCGAAATGATTCCTGATGAGCCGGGATCTGCTCTCGTTCACTCGATTTGGGGCGAACCGACCACAGACGGCTCAAAAGTCGAGTATCAAGTCGTATGGGCGCTACAACGCGAATCCGTCGGATGGCGAATTTCCGGTTTGGCCATGGAGATTGATCCGAACCAAAACCCGCTGATCATCGACTTCGAAAACGGACAACGTCTGGCGCAATTGCTCGACGATACGGCCCCACCGGCCGCCAACGATACGATCGCTCGGTAGGCCCCGATCGCCCGGCCGGGCACCCGGCTGACCCATGATTTCCAGCGAAAACTGGCATTCATGGCGGTTTTCTGTCTCCCCATCTCGTTCGCCTCTGCCAGCCACCCCAACGGGTGGCTATCCGACGTTGCGCTCGCCCAAACGTTGGAATTCGCGGCAAAACGGAGCTCAACTCGGGCCCGTCGTGCCCCGAACCATGCCGCAAAACCTTCCATTACCGGCCGCCCGCACTTTGATGACGGATTGACACTCGCCATCGTCCAGGTACTGTAACGACGAAATTACGCGAGCGGCAAAACTTACGCATCTTACGCAGTGTACGCTTTGTCGATGAAAGACCGAATGACGGTCGGCATGTTGCCGACGGTTCGGTTGGGGAGCCCAAGGATTTGGGAGCCTTCGAAATGATGTGCGAATTCGGATCGCACCAAGCACTCCGAAATCTTGGGAGAATTCTATGAATCGGACCGTGGTGAGCGGCATTGCCGCATTCGCACTTTTGATCAGTGCGTCCTTGAACATGAACGTGGCGCAAGCCGGTTGCAACCACGGTGGTGGATTGCTCGCAAAGCTTCACGCCAATAAGAACTGTGGCGGTGGCTGTGGATTGTTCTCACGCTTAAAAGCAAAACGATCCTCGGGTTGCTGCACTCCCGAACCAACTTGCTGCGAACCAGCTCCAGAACCTTGCTGTGCACCAGCACCGGTTGCCGAACCCTGTTGCGCACCGGCACCTGTTGCCGAACCGTGCTGTGGTGGCGTTGTCGAAATGGCTCCGGCCGTTGAAATGTCAGCACCTTGCTGTGGTGGCTCGGTCGAAATGGCTCCCATGATGATGGAAGCTCCTATGATGGAATCGGCACCGATGGCGACTGGCGCAGGTTGCGTCGGTTGTGGCGAAGCCGTTAGCGATCAAGGCATGACCGGCGAAGTGATGATGGACAGCAGCAGCCAAGGCTACGACTTGGCACCGGGCGAACAACTCGTCCCCGGTAGCGTCCAGACCGTTTCTGAAGGTGGCGCTGTCGAAGCTGCACCAACCGCAGAAGCCGCTCCTGCCCCTAAAGCTGCTCCCGCAGCCGAAGCACCGGCCAGCAGCAGCGACGCTGTCGAAGCAGTCGAAGAAGCCGCACCACCGGCACCGACACCTGATGCATCAACCGATGCATGATTTCGGTTGCGATCCGCTTCGGGTCGCATCGAACTTCTAGTCGAAATAAAGAACCTCGTCGATCATCCGATCGGCGAGGTTTTTTTTGATGCGTGGGGAAAAAATCCGTTCTCGCTAGATATCGAATTCTTCGATCACGTCGAGACGCCGTCGCCCGACGTCATTGAAATCCTCGACGTCATCAGGCTTCAGGAACAGATGTTCTTGCTCATCTTCGTCGCGGACATAGAACCACTTGGGCGTCGTCACGGCCGCGCGAGCACGCGACGATTGCGTGCGTATCTCTAAGCTCGGATCGGTCTTGACCCACGCCGCAGGCGATATCAGAGAACACGAACCGTCGGCCAATTGGCAAAGCAAGTCGACCATCGTCTGGTCCGATGTTGGGCCAGATATTCGAATCGGTCCGATGTCGCTAACGATCATAGGCACGCGAATTTCTGGACTGCGCAGTGGACCGCAATGATGGCCGATCCATCCGTTTTGTCCCAACGCGAATCCGTTCGTGCCGACGACAATCACTTGCGGATCCTCCACCCCAATCGATTGCAACAACACTTCGATCATCAAATCGATCAATCGCACCTGACATCCGTACGTGCGCATCCATGACGTGATCCAGTCCGGATCGACCGAATCGCCGATCGGCTGGCGCGGCACTGCAACGGTGTCGAAAATCGGTAACGTCGGTTCGTCGATGACTTCGTCGTTCGGCATTCCGATCAGTTCGACATCTTCGAACGCTTCACGCGAAGGCAGTTCGATTTCGTCGATCGGGAATAACGACCGTGGCGCGTCCCAGCGATTGGCTAAAAAATTGCTGTGCAACCACAACACGTTCCAAGGTTCCGCTTCCGAATCGCGTTCGATCGCTGCCGCAATGATCGATGCCAATTGGGTGCTTTCAATGTCATCCGCCGGTTCGTCGGTGTCACCAACGGGCAACTGTGGCAACGTGATCACGCGATCAAAGCAATCGGCATGGCGCCCGATTGATGGATCATCTGTGATCAAGTCAACGGCGCCACCGCTGCACTGTCCCCGATCGCGATAGCGTTGGGACCAGTGGTCGACTTGATCGGCGAACCACTTTTGCATCACGGCTGCGGATTCGTCATCGGTCGCGATCCAGCGATCCCAAACACAACCGCCGGTCGCGATGGTATCGATCGCCGGCGTTTGATTCCAAGACGAGCCGTAACAACCAACCGCTGCCGTCGCCAAGCCTTCAAAGGACAAAACGATCAACGGCTTGGCTGCATGATTCGATTGAGCGGGGCGAACGTCGGACACGATCGGCGAAACCCATGGGGGATGAAGGAAACGAACACCCGGCACAACCGACAAATTCGTCGCAGTCGGTCGCCAAGGCGACTTGCCATAGAAGCGTAGCACCTACGGACGGGTGCACCCAGTCTATGGGTGACCTAGCGTTCTTGGCACGGGTTCCCCTTTTTCCACCGACGATTCTCTCAATCATGTCCACGCCCATTGATGCTTCGCCCACTTCGATGCCCGGGAACAGCCCCGTCGTTGCACCGACGTTGCTTCCATCATTGCCCGCCGAGTCGCCACCGATTCGCCACACGCGTTCGGTCGTTTGGGGCGTGCCGTTCGATCACGTCACCTTGGACGAAGCCGTCGACAGTATCGAAGGCCTGGTGACGCACGGCCAACCGGCTTATGTCATCACGGCCAATTTGAACTACGCGATGCTGAACCATCGGCGCGACGAGATGAAGCCGATCACTCGCGAAGCCGATTTGATTCTGGCCGACGGACAACCCATCGTCTGGCGCAGCCGACTCAATGACGAACCGCTTCCCGAGCGCGTCGCCGGCAGCGAAATGATTTATCGGCTGGCCCAGCGCGCCGGTGAAAAAGGTTGGGGCATCTATTTCCTTGGCGGCGCACCGGGTGTCGCGGCGACCTGCGCCGAGCGACTCTCGACGATGTACCCGGGATTGCGAATCGCCGGTGTGGAATCACCTCCGTTTCGAAAATTAAGCGACGAAGAACAAGCCGCTCAAGACGCCCGAATCAAAGAATCCGGCGCCGCGATTTTGTTGGTCGCGTTTGGCCAGCCCAAGGGCGAGCAATGGATCCATGAAAACTATCGCCGACTCGGCGTCCCCGTCAGCATCCAGTTGGGCGCTTCGTTCGACTTCATTGCGGGAACTGCAAAACGAGCACCCGAAGCGTGGCAGCGGTTCGGCATGGAATGGGCCTATCGAATGCTAAGCGATCCCAAACGACTGGTTCCAAGATATGCGGCCAACGCTTCGTTTCTGTTCAGCGCGATCATCGAAGACTGGAAACAGACCGTGATTCGATGGGGCATGTGGACGCCCTCAACAAAGTAGCCTTACCCTCACTTCCCATTGGTTCGACTCATGTTAGTAATGCTTGTGCCCTTCGCAATCGTTGTCGCTTTGTTAACGCTGGCGGCGGTTCTGATCAGCCGCACTTACAACCGATTGGTTGCAGCCCAACAAGTCGCAGTCAACTCGTTTTCGCAAATCGAAGTGCAATTGAAGCGTCGATACGACTTGATCCCTTCCCTGGTCGAAGCCGTCCGTTCCTACATGGGTCACGAACGTGAAACCTTGGAAGCCGTGATCGCCGCACGCGGAAACGCATCGTCGAAGCTATCCGGCGTTAGCGGACAATTGAACGACCCGGCGACCGTTAGTTCATGGTCCGCATCGGAATCAGCCTTCGGTGGAGCGATCGGACGCTTGGCAATGTTGATCGAAGCCTATCCCGAATTAAAGGCCAACGAGACCATCGCCGGACTGACCGAAGAATTGACGAGCACCGAAAATCGGATAGCGTTCGCTCGTGGCCTGTACAACGATACGGTCACCACCTTCAACATCGATCGCCAAAGTTTCCCAACCGTCGTCTACGCTGCTGCAATCGGTTTTGGCGATGATTTGATGTTGTTGAATTTTGACGATCAACCCGAAATCCACAACGCGCTGAAAGTCGAATTGGTCGCATAGTTGCACGCCTTGACCTTCGCACCGATTGGGGCCTCCATCAATGTTTGACTTCCTCGCACGAAGGACGCGCGCACTTCGTGCCTCGGCTCGATGGTTCGCGCTCGTCATCTTGACTCAGACGTTCACGGCGGTGGCCACCGGCGTTGCAATTGGATACTTGTTGATGTTTCCCGTCGTGTTGGTGTTTGCCAACCAAGATCCGTCCGAATCGGCGGCAGACCGGGCATCGGCGGAAAAGACGTTTCTGCGCGCGTTTGATGAATCAATACCGATCGATGATCATTGCGTTGACCCGAAACGGGTTTTCTGGTTTACATCGCTGCTCGGTATCGCAACCACAGCCACGGGTCTGATTCTTGTCACAGCGGTCGAGCATCGATGCATCCGACGCGACGGTGGATGGGCAATTGGGTTAGCGATGGGAGGCCGCCGCGTTGATGCGATCGCAAATTCGAACGAACGACAGCTCAGCAATATCGTCGAAGAGGTCGCCATCGCATACGGGACCTCTGCCCCGGCCGTGTTTGTGTTGCCCGGCGAGCCAGGCATCAATGCCTTTGCGGCGGGGCTATCATCCGACGACAGTATCCTTTGCATTACAGGCGGTGCGATCGACCACCTGGACCGCGATGAATTGCAATCGATTGTCGCGCACGAAATCAGCCACCTCGTTCACGGCGACACGTTGCTGGGCACCCGGTTGACGTCGGTTCTGTTGGGCATTCAAAGCATTCGCGTGTTGGCCGAATCGATCTTTCGATTGGGTCACCACTTGGCCGAGTGCGAAATGGAAGGGACCCTTCAAGGTTATCTGTACATGTTGGTCGGCGGCGTCCTTTGGCCCTTTGGTTTGTTCGGAACCGTCGCTGCAACGGTGCTGACCATGTCGCTGGGTCGATCACGCGAGTCCTTGGCGGATGCCGAAGCGGTCGCTCGCGTCCGGAACCCCATCCCGTTGGCTCGCGCGATGCGAAAGATCGCGGGACACGACCACCAGGGACAAATCCGACACCCGATGACGGCGCTGATTGCACCCATGTTGTTTGTCGAGCCTTCGCAAACCCATCGATGGTTTTCGACGCACCCGCCATTGGCCGATCGGATTCGGGCGATTGATCCGGCGGGGGATCACAGCCCCATTTTTGAACAACCCACCGGTCCGCCACCCACTCACAACGAGTCACCGCACACGGTCGCCTTGTTCAACATGATGTTTGTCGGTGCTGCGATCGCGCCAACAACGAACACACAACGAACGTCCATCGATCCTAAGTCGGCTCAAGCGGCGTCGATCGTCGTGTTGTCGGCGATCGCTTCGTGCGACGGGGAAACGCCGATGTCGGACTACGAGTTCATGCGAGGCTGGTCGCACCTGGGACTCGGGCACGCCAACCGATTGCCGGCTACCGACCTGGACGCTGACTTGATCCAAATGTCCATCGACGCACTGGCCGATGCAACGCCTCGCCAGAAACGAGAACTGATGACCGCCATTGCTCGCACCGTTTCCGCGGACGAAAATGTTTCACCCGCCGAAGCGGAACTCTTGTCGTCGATCCGAAGAAGCTGGTCCTGCGATACCGACGACTTCCAATTCACCGGCGAGTTGAAAGTACATTAGGCTTTCCGGACGGCAACAATCACGCGTCACCGTCAGACAAAAAACGGGTCACGAAGCCGGTGTACCATCGCCGAGCAACTTCAATCCGACCAGCAATTCTTGCATTCGTTTCTCGATCGTTCGTTCTTGGAAGAATCGCTTGAACGCGTCGAACGCGTTGTCGGTGATGCGACGAATTTCGTCGGGACGTTCCAGATAGTACTCGCACTTTTCCGTCAGGTCGGCGAGATCCCAACGAACCGGAATATAGGTTTCGCCAGGCACGTAGATATTGGGATCGGTCAACATGTGCGACGTGTCCGGCTTGATCAGTAGCGCACGGCAATCGACGATTCGAAAATCACGATCGGTGACCTCGCCCCAACCCCAAGGACTCAGCGCGATCCGCGATGACCGTAGTTGCCGATAAAATTCTTTGAGCGGTACTTTCGAGTCATCGCGATTCGATTCGATCTTGTACTTCTTTTCCAGCGGCTCGAGCGCGTTGAGACACTGCCTGCGATGCGCCGAATAAATGTTTTTCGGGTCGGCTCCCTTCATCGGCAACACCGACACGCGACAAAAGATATCGATCGACTTCTTTCGTTCCGCCATTCGTTTGGCCGAGTCGATGACCGGGTGACGGGCTCGCTTGCTGATTTCACCCCACGCCCCCAGATTCCAATAGACCTTCACTCGATCAGCGTATTCGGTCGGCAGCGGCGAACTGAAACTCCAATCCCCAACGTCCACATCGCAGTGCTTCGCAGCGATTTCTGCAAGCGGATTCCCGCCGGGCCAGTCGTTGGTGTTGTACAACGACATCGGATTGAGAATTTGTTTCTTCCAATAGACGTCGACAAAAGGAAGTACCGGAAAAAACGGTGTTGTCGTTTGATCGTACGTGTCCACATAGACGATCTTGGGACAATCCCCGCTGGATCGTAACGCTGCGAGCATGTCGACGCACGCCGATACTTCTTCTCGCCAATCGAACGTGATGAACAGCACCTGTGGTCGCTTTTCGCGGACCATCGCGATGGTCTCGGCGAAACCTGCCTGATTGGCGAACGACAGCGACAGTCCGAACTTCCGAAACGCTCGGACATTGTCATGCAAGCTGTCGGTCATCCACTGATAGATGCAGTCTTCGGTTGGTCCGACGACAAGCCCTTTGATTTTTGCCCGACGGGCGTGGCCCACATCGTTCAAGACTTCACCGAAGGATGCGAAGGCCACATCGATGCAACTCCGTTGGCCGCACCCAGGGATGCGTTTCGATGCTGGAAGATCGATGACGCGATTCCCGCTGCTTTGGACGGTTTCAATTCCACATCGTCCCAGGTCAAGATCTGCTTCGGTTCGACGGATCGTTTCAATCGGGCGCCGGCCAGGATGCCAATGGGCACATGGTCGGGGCACGAGGCGATGTCGACGGCTTCCCCTCGGAACAAAAACCCACCCGTCGCTCGAACAATGTGCTCGCCTTTGGGCATGGCGACTTTCGCGACCGCCGCGACGCTAAGCGTCGGTGAAACACTGTTGTTCAACAAGATCGGCCCACCGCTGAGCGTGCGGCGAATGGTCTTTACAACTTCGAAGGCACACAAGTGATAGTTTCGGATCAACGTGTAATAGGGACCGTCGCCTAACTTGTAATATCGCAGTGAATCTTGCTCGATGGCATCGTGTTTTGCGGTGATAAAAACGCCCGGCACTTGGGTCCGTGAAAGGATGTAATCGGCAATCGGCCGTCCACCCTTGTCAGCCAATGCACCCAGTTGGCTAGCCGCTTGATAGGTTTCGTCGCTCTCGATGCCAACCATACCTTGTTGGACGATCGTAGCGCCACTTGCATTGCCGATCAGCACTTGTTCGATTTGAAGCTTCGTTCCATCAGTAAAGGATGTGGTTTGCTCGTGTGCAATTCCTTGTCGCTTGGACCACATTTCCATTTCCTCGCGTTTGGGATAGTGGTTCATGAACCCCTTCATGTTTCCGTACACGAGCGGTTCGAATCCCATCTGTAACATGTCTTCGCGCAGCTTGGCCAGGCAACCCGGTTGATCCCCTTCGGCTTCGGTCAGATGGCCGCGACTGGCAAAGTACGACCCAGTGGTGACATGGAATTCGGCATTCATCGTCACCACGGGAAGGCCCGCGGAAAATGCCGCGTCGACGACTTCCGTTGCGTAGACGGGATCACCCGAGCACTCGAAAACCAGGTCACAATTGTCGATCAACTCCTCGATCGAATTTGTGAGCGGGTGTTGGGCGGACAAATCGGGGCTGAGTCTGATCGAGCGTCTTGTCAGCGTTTGCGAAATGGAGAGATCGGGATGATGGTTCTTCACCAGGCGGGATACGCCCCCGGCGATAAAACCCGTTCCGACCATTCCGATTCTTTTTGACATATTTCGCCAACTAGCTCCTGGCTGACTCGATGATGAAAAGCGAGTCTCCTAAGTTCCCATTCAATGGGACCACAAACACTGAATCACCCAATGCCTGATGGGCCTGTGATTGCCGATCGACTTTCGGGTGCACTTCCTAGCAATGGAAACCCGACTCCGAGCGTAGATCGCCGAGATCACAATTCAATGCTTTCCTAACATTCTAATTACGCCGCACCACCAGATGTTCAGGTTGTCGCGATTATGACGACGGCAACGGCAAGCAAAGCCGTTTCACTATCGCGGTTCCGTGAAAGAATGTCACTGAAAAAATGGTTCCCTGCCGAGAATTGCAGGACAAACTTCGCCGTTGGGGGGCAACAAATCCCTGACCAACGACGCCATCAAGGGGGCATCGGGGCAGGTTGGCGGCGATGGCGGCGCGGGATCTGAGAAGATTTCCACTACGATCCGCCGCAGCAAAGCGGCGGATCTGTGGGGGTGCCGTTCGATGCGCGGCTTGGCGACGGTACGAAACTAAGCTGTTGTGACTGGCTTTTTTTTCTTCGGTTTGAAGATCTCGGTCGCGGTGCCGTAGTGCACTTCACCAGCATTCATCAACGTTTCGCTGAGCGTCGGGTGCGGGTGGACGCTATCGGTGATGTCATGGACTTCGCATCCCATCTCGATCGCCAAAACGGCTTCGGCGATCAATTCGCCCGCGCCGCTGCCGACGATGCCGCAACCGACGACGCGGTGCGTTTTCGGATCGACCAACCATTTGGTCAAACCGTCGGTGATACCCAGGGCTTGGGCCCGACCGCTGGCTGCCCACGGATAGACTTCGACATCGACTTCGATGCCGTCGCGTTTGGCTTCGTCTTCGGTCAATCCGGCCCAGGCGATTTCTGGGTCGGTGAAGACGACGGCCGGGATCGCGACCTTGTCAAAGGCCGACGACTTGCCCGCGATGACTTCGGCTGCGACGCGGCCTTCGTGAGTCGCCTTGTGAGCCAACATCGGATCGCCGGCGACATCGCCGATGGCCAGGATGTGCGGATCAGCCGTGCGCTGTTGCTTGTCACAAACGATGAAGCCGCGCGGGTTGACTTCGACGAGGGTGTTTTCCAGACCGAGTCCCTTGGTGACCGGTCGGCGACCAATGCTGACCAAGACGCGATCGAACGCTTCTCGCCCGAACTTGCCGGGACCTTCGAAGGTGACCTGGATCTTGTCACCATCTTCGGTTAGCGAACCGACTTTCGTGTTCAAGTACACCCGGTCTTCGCACATTTTGTGAATGCGTTTAGAAAGCGGTTTGACCAAGTCGCGATCGGCGCCGGGCAACAACATTTCCGTCATCTCAACGACGGTGACTTTGGAACCCAAGTGAGCATAGACGCTGCCCATTTCCAGTCCGATGTAACCACCACCGATGACCAACATCGTTTCGGGAATGTCGGCCAATTTCAAAGCACCGGTGCTGTCCATGACCCGATCGCTGCCGATGTCGAACGCCGGCGGCATGGCGGGAACGCTGCCGGTGGCGACGATGCAGTGATCGAATGTCAGTTGGCCGCCCTCGGGGATCGACGCGTCATCGCCGTCCAGTTTCAGCGTCGTCGAGTTGATAAAACTGCCGCGGGCGCGGATGATCGTGACGTTTCGTCGTTTGGCAAGACTGCCCAGTCCGCCTGTCAAATTCGAGATGACTTTGTCCTTGCGAGCCCGAACCAAATCGATATCGATCTTCGGTCCGCCGGCGTACTCGACGCCCCACTCGGCACCCAAGTCGGCGACTTCGCTGATCACTTTGGCGACGTGAAGCAGGGCTTTGCTGGGGATGCATCCGCGAAGCAAGCAGGTGCCGCCGAGCGTCGGTTCGGATTCGACGATCGTCACTTCTAGGCCTTCGTCGGCCGCCAAGAACGCGGCTGCATAACCACCGGGACCACCACCAAGAACAACTACAGGCGAATGCATGGGTCAAAACTTCGGTTGAAAAAGTGTAAGGCCGACCTTCGGAAAAGTCGGGTGTGTAAAAAAACGATCCGCACGAGCGACAAAGGGCGCGTGCGGATCGTGGTTGATTGTAGTCGTCTTTTGAATCGTGAACGATCGCCGTTTTCAGGGCACTATCGTGACAGGAATTCGACGACGCTGTTCGCGTCCACCGGCAAGCTGATGTCGCTGGCGCCGGGGTTGCCCAGCACGGTCGCTTTCAGGTTCTCGCTATCGAACGAAACCCAATCCAGGGCGTCCGGCGAAGCGTTCGCGATCACGCCGCGGTACAGGTTCTTCAGGTTTTCGCGACCGCGAAGTTCGATGATATCACCAGGACGCAGGATGTAGCTGGGCTTGGTGACTTTGACGCCGTTGACGCGGAAGTGTCCGTGGCCGATGCCTTGGCGGGCTTGCGGACGGGTCTTGGTGAATCCCACTCGGCGGACCACGTTGTCCAAACGACGCTCGCACATCAATAACAACAATTCGCCGGTATTGCCCGGCTTGTGGCTGACGGCATCAAAGTATCGACGGAGTTGACGTTCGCCCAAGCCGTAATAGTGCTTGATCTTTTGCTTCTCCATCAACGCCAAACCGTAGTTACTCGGGCGGCGGCCGCGGACGTGCATCCCGGGAGGTGTGGGTCGACGGTCCAGTGCTCGAGCGGCACCGGCAGTTTCGTAAATCAGAATACCGAGACGGCGGTTGACGCGAGCTTTCGGGCCGGTATAGCGGGCCATGGGCAATGCCTTTCTTTCCGCAGGCCAGATCGACCAAGCGGCTTCGTGGAACGTGGTCGAACGAGTCGAAAACCGAGGCTTTCAGACATCGCCGGCCGGCGTGATCCGTGCGAGGGCCAGAACGATTCCGGCCCGCTGGTCACGCGGGGATTTTGGGAAGCGGCAAAGTTTGGCTGGAAAAGCTGGTTTTTGCAAGGGCAAGCACCTGACGACTTCCGTGCGATTTCGGTAACGTGGCAGCGGCCGAGCTGGGCATCGAGAAACCAGCCACCGAACCAGCCGCCAAGTCCCCCCCCTTACTATTAGAGAAACTTCAGCAAGATGACTGATTTTGACGTTTTCGGCGTTGGCAACGCCCTGGTCGACATTCAAGCCACCGTCGAAGACGCCGTGCTCACCGAGTTGGTTTTGGATAAAGGCATCATGACGCTGGTCGATGACGCCCGCCAACGAGAAGTACTGGCCAAGTTGGACGGCCGCCCACTGAACCGATGTGCAGGGGGTTCCGCGGCCAACACGATCGTCGCGGTTGCCGAATTCGGTGGCAAGTCGGCGTTCGTCGGCAAGATCGGCAACGACGACGTCGGCAAGTTCTTTTTGAAAGACATGCAGGATCTGGGGATCTCGATCGATGTCGAACCGGCCGGCGAACCAACCGGCACGTGCGCGGTGCTGATCACCGAAGATGCCCAACGAACGATGCTGACCAACTTGGGCGCGTCGGTAACATTGACCGAGCATGACATCGACGAGGAAATGATCAAACGATCCAAGTACATCTATGTCGAAGGCTATCTGTTCACCGGCGAGAACACCAAGGCAGCGGCCTATCGCGCAATGGATTTGGCGCAAAAGCACGGCATCAAGATCGCTTTCACGGCGTCGGATCCGTTCTTGATCAACATGATGCGCGATGAGATTTGGGAACTGATCACCGGCCCAGTCGATCTGCTGTTTTGCAACGAAGAAGAAGCGAAGAGCTTGACCGGTGAATCCGATGCGATCGCTTGCGCCAAGATGATTCACGACCATGCCGAAAATGTGGCGCTAACGCTTGGCGAGAAAGGGTCGATCGTGATGCACGGCGGTGAAGCGTTTCCGATCGAAGGCGTGCAAGTGAAAGCCATCGACACGACCGGAGCCGGTGACATGTATGCCGGCGCGTTGCTGTACGGCATCACCAACGGCATGTCTTGGCGCCAAGCCGGCCACCTGGCCAGCGAAGCATCCGCCCGCGTTGTTTCTCAACTGGGTGCTCGTCTAGAACGCAAATTCACCAAGGCTGAAATCGAAGCCCTGTCGAGTTTGTCGTAGTCTCGCGAGCTTGTCCGGGCGAATTTCACTTTTCATTCAGCGTCAGGCAACTGCATCTCGCAGATCTTCAGCGCGTCTGCGGCGATGGTCGGATCAAGAAACGGCGACACTTCGCCGTTGTCGATCCACTTGGCCACTGCGTCAATCTCGTGAACGAACGCTTCAACAGGATCGCCATCGCCAAATTCGGGCCGTTCGACGCGACCGTCGTTGTGCATGATCGTGACGGGAATCAGTGCAGACGACCCGTCGGCGTACCCGGCGAATTCGTACTGGATCGTCGCCGCTTCAAAGCTGACTTCATACCCGTGCGTGAACCCCCGCGCCGACGAATCAATAACGCCACCGCCCGCAGAGACGACTTTTGAATCGTCGCCGAAATCGAACACGGTTTCATAAAACTTGGGAACCCCGCCGCGCCGATGGCTGGCGGTGCGAGCCGCCCGGGGCATGCCGAACAACAAGCGAATCAAGTGCGCGTCATGCACGTGCAAATCGACCAACGGACCACCGACCTTATCCGCATCGTAAAAATCGGGAATCCAATCGGGCGGTCCGATCGTGCGTTTGAATCGGCCCGCGACGGGTTTGCCGAAGCGCCCGTCGGCCGCAGCGTCAACCAAGATTTTAAATTCTGGCATCAGCGGCAAAATGTGGGCGACGGCCAGATTGGCGGCGGTTGCTTCGCGAGCCAAATCCGTTGCCGTCGCCGCATCGAGCGCGAGCGGCTTTTCGCACAAGCACCGTTTGCCGAAATCCAAACACGCTCGGATCGCTTCGGCGTGCATTGCCGGTGGCAAACAGATATCGACGACATCGATCGAATCGTCGGCCAACATGTCTTCGAAATTTTCGTAGACATTCAACCCTGAAACATCGATCTGTTCCCCGGGTGGTCCGAAATTCCCTTGAATGGACCGCCAATCACCGGCGCGCTTGGCGGGATTGCTGGAACAAAATGCGACCACTTCGGCAGCGGGACTACGTTGATAAGCTAGATAGTGGATCCAGCCCATGAAGCCGACGCCGACAATTCCTGCACGCATGTTGATCGCTTTTGGGTTTGGGATACCGAGTTGCCATACCTTTTCTTACCGAGAGTTTAAGATGTTCCAACGTCTCAGGTTGTGTTCACGGCAAGGGTTCATGTCGCTGGCATGGGTTTGCCTTGCGAGCTTACCAGCATTCGCCGACGACTGGCCGGCGTGGCGTGGCGTCGAAGGCAACAACCACAGCGCGGCGGGCGCCGAAGCTCCGCTGAAATGGAATCTTCAATCGGGTGACAACATCGCCTGGAAGACGCCCATCCCCGGACGCGGTCACTCGACGCCCGTGGTGGTCGACGACGGCATCTTTTTGACGACCGCCCAGGCGGATGCCCAGACTCAGTCGTTGATCAAGTTCGATCGGCAAAGCGGACGCATGATCGACCAATGGGTGCTGCATCGCGGCACGCTTCCCGCCAACATCCACGGCAACAACTCTTACGCGTCACCGACACCCGCATTCGACGGCGAGCATCTTTTCGTCAGCTTCCATACCAACGATGCGATCTGGTTGACCAAAATCACGACATCAGGAAGAGTTGTTTGGCAAAACCGGGTCGCCGCGTTCGAACCAAAGCTTTTTCAATTCGGCTACGGCGCCAGCCCCATCGTCGAGAACGGTTTGGTGATCGTTGCGGCGGAGTACGACGGGCCGGACAGCGGCCTCTACGCGCTCGATGCGCGAACGGGAAAACCGGTATGGAAAGTGGCTCGCCCCAGCAATTTGAATTTTGCTTCGCCGATTGCCGCAACGATTGTCGGGCAACGACAAATCCTGTTGGCCGGCGCCGAGATGTTCGCGTCCTATGATCCCAACACCGGGAAAGTCATCTGGTCGGTCGACTCGACGACCGAAGCGATCTGTGGAACGGCCGTTTGGGACGGGCGACGCGTGATGGTCAGCGGTGGTAATCCCGCGTCGGGAACTTGGTGTATTAGCGGCGACGGATCGAACACCGAATTGTGGAGCAACCGCGTCAAGTGTTATGAACAGTCGCTGCTGGCCATCACCAATTATGTGTTCGCCATCGCCGACAATGGCGTTGCCTATTGTTGGCGGACCGAAGACGGCAAAGAGATGTGGAAAGAACGATTGTTCGGGGGCGGGATCAGTTCGTCGCCGACACTGGTGGGCGATCACCTCTACATCGCCACCGAAGCGGGCCAAGTTTTCGTCATCAAGGCGTCGCCCAATCGGTTCGAACCGATCGCGGAAAACCCCACGGGCGATTCGATTTTTGCGACGCCGGTGCCCGTCGACGGTCGGCTGTATCTGCGAACAGGTGTCGGTGCGGGAGCGAATCGCCAGGAATATTTGGTCGCGGTCGGCCGAGTCTCACCAAATTAGCCCGTTACCTGCGCATCGATCGGGTTGGTAGTTAATATCCGTGTACGGGCCAGCGAGAAAAAAGTGTCCGACCCTTTTTGCCGGGAACCGGCCCTTCGGGTGCTTCGCATAAAAGGGGTCGGACACTTATTTTCCGCTCATTCCTAACGGCCTGTTGACAAAGGGGTCTGACCCTTTGGAGACGTTGCTGAAACATTGTGAATTCGAAACGTCGGAGAGGGTCAGACCCCTTTTTCAACAGGCTGCTAAGCCAACACCTCGACTTTACGACAAACCAACCAGCAGCCAATCTTCTGTTTCTTCCCGACGCGTAACCCCCATTGTTCCACCGATTATGCTCCGATCACTCTTGACGGTTTTTCTGACGACATCGCTTTGCGTTTCGGTCTTGCGTGGGCAAGAGAAACCGGACTTAGCGAAACCTGCAGCCGCGAAAAGCGACTTGCTTCGCGAGATGCAATCGGATGCCGTCCGAGAACAAAAAACAGATTGGGGTCACTGGGGCAATCAACCCGACCGATTCAGCACGTGGCTCAACCACAGCAACCGGCTGATTCCAGTTTATACGTTCGGTATCACGCTGGATTCCCTTCGCGCTCAAGGAAGCGCCTACGCCGATGCGGATCGTTTGAAGAAAATTTATGGATCGGTCCCTGAGGAAACCGTCAATCCGACGGCGACCTACTTTGACCAAACGGATATCTATCAACTGCAAAAGACAGCGATCGATGCTGGCTTTACCAACATTATCATGATTGTCTTTGACGGCATGGACTGGCAAACGACTCGCGCCGCGGCGCTCTATCACGAACATCGCAATAGTTACACCAGCGGACGTGGTACCGGACTTTCGATTCTGGATGACCGATCGATGCCAACAGATTTTGGCTTGATCGTCACCAGTGCCCGATCGGCAGGGGCGAAGTACGACGTGGATGCACAGACTCTGGTCGGTGGTGAAAAGAAGACAACGGGCGGATTCGATCCCCATCGCGGCGGCGACGCACCTTGGAACGAGAAACCGGGACTCGCGTACTTGATGGGACTCGATCGCGAGCGCCCCCATACCGTCACTGATTCGGCATCGTCGGCGACCAGCCTGTTCAGCGGCATCAAGACTTACAACGGTTCCATCAATTTTGCTGCCGACGGGACTCAAGTCGAACCGATCGCCCGTGTGCTGCAACGTGACGAGGACTATATGGTTGGCGTCGTGACCAGCGTGCCGGTCAGCCATGCGACACCGGCCGCCGCTTACGCCAACAACGTGACTCGCAAAGACTATCAAGACATCGCGCGTGACATGATCGGACTGCCGTCGTCGTCGCATCGTACCGATCCGCTGCCTGGCGTCGACGTGTTGATCGGCGGCGGCTGGGGCGACGGAACCGACAAAGACGCCGCGCAGGGCGAGAACTTCTTGTCCGGCAACATTTACCTGCACGATGACGACCTTCGCCGCGTCGATGTCGAAAACGGCGGCAAGTATGTCGTCGCGAAGCGAACGAGCGGCGTGCCGGGCCGTCAACGTTTGATGGCCGCCGCCCAACGAGCGGTCAATGACCAGTCTCGATTGCTGGGCTACTATGGCGTCAAAGGCGGGCACCTGCCGTTTCAAACCGCCGATGGGAATTTTGATCCGACGTTCGACGCCAAAGGCACCGAGAAGTATTCCCCCGCCGACATCGAAGAGAACCCGACGCTTGCCGAGATGACGGAAGCAGCGCTCTTGGTCCTAGAACAAGCGATTGACGGTTTTTGGTTGTTGATCGAAGCGGGCGACGTCGACTGGGCGAATCACGCCAACAACTTGGACAACAGTATCGGTGCCGTCTACAGCGGCGATGCGGCGTTTCGATCTGTCATGAATTGGATCGACGAAAACAATGCGGCCGATTTTACGGCCGTCATCGTCACTTCCGATCACGGCCACTATTTGGTGATCGACGACATCGACCGGATCATCGAAGCTGGGGTGACGGTTTCTGAAAACGAATAGGAACGTCGCAGAGATTCAACGCCGCATCGATGCGACGTCACTGGGCATAACGACTGAAACTGGTCAAGACGGCGAACAACTGTTACCCTGCGGTTGTTAGTCGCTCACCGGCGGTCGGGTTCAGTACAGTTCGTTGACGCATCTGGCGCAGGAATGCGCCCACCCGATCGCCGGCGTGTGACAGGAATACATCTTTATTTTCCTGTTCAGGGAGCGGTCGGAATCGACCGCTTGGATACGTCGTGAATGCTTTCGAACCCCATTCGGATGATGTCGTTCATTTGGTTGATGGTACCGGCCAAATGGATGGGACCGATCAAGATTCAAAGCTTGCTAAGTGCCAAGATATCATTGGCTACCAGTTCAAAGACCTGTCACTTCTGCTTTCCGCACTCACCCACGCCTCCGGTGCATCGCATCGGCTGGCGAGCAACGAGCGACTGGAATTCTTGGGTGATGCCGTCCTTGGGTTGGTCGTTTGCCGGTGGTTGTTTGAAGAATACCCCGAGTATAACGAAGGTGATTTGACCAAGATCAAGTCAGCCGTTGTCAGCCGACGATCGTGTGGCAAAGTCGCGATACAATTGGGTCTTGACCGATGCTTGATCGTCGGCCGCGGCGTCACGAGAAATCGCAGCTACCCCCGGTCGTTGGTCAGCGACGTGTTCGAGTCCGTCGTGGCAGCGATGTATTTGGACGGCGGCGACGAAATCGTACGTCAACGTTTGAAAGAATGGTTGGCCGACGAAGTGGCCACTGCGGTCGAAACGCAAGGGTCCAACAACTTCAAATCAACGCTACAGCAATACGCTCAACGGGACTTGGCCAGTACTCCGGTGTATCGGCTTGTCAGCGAGTCCGGTCCGGATCACCGCAAGGCGTTCTTGATTTCCGCGGTGATCGCAGAGCGTCAATTTCCGGCTGCCTGGGGCAGCAACAAAAAGGACGCCGAACAGCACGCCGCTTCGAACGCGCTGGCAGAATTGCACGGGTTGCCACTGCCGTTTCCAGACACCGATTCGTAAGGGACGCGGCCCTGGTTTCCGATCGAGAAGCCCGCTGTCGGTCTTCAACTACTCGGGAAACGTGAACCCGCCGCTCTTCGCCGCTGGCGTGGATGCGGGCGTTGGCGAAGCCTCGGTCGGACGAATTGCCGGCGGTTTAGCCTCGCTGGGTCGAGTCGGCTTCAGCGTCGAACTGGGTGTGGCCGAATTCGGTGTGGATGAATTCGTTGACGTCGAATCGTTTTGCCAGTTTGGGTTCCAAGCCTGCGTCCAAGACGGTGATGACTCGGTTGCCGGCACGTTGATTTCGACCTTCGCTGGAGGCGCCGATGGCGGAGCAATGGATGCCATCGCGGGCGCCGATGCTTTACCTGCCAACGGATTTGGTGTGATCGGATTCTGCGTGGGCGGCTTCGGTGTCGCCGGTGCCACGGATGCCGTCGTCTTGATCGTCGGTATGGTCACACCGGGTGCGCCAGTTTGGCCGGTCGGCTGGATCGTCGGTTGATACGTTCCAGCGTACTGAGCATTGCCCACGTTCGATTTCGGTGCGGCTTGGGCAACGGTGCCCGAACTGGCGCTGATCTGGGCCAGCATCTCACGAGATCGTTCGATCGCGCGTCCGACGGCCGGGTCCGAAACGGCGTCGGATTCAAACTTCATTGCCTCGGCAATCTGGCTCTGTGCCTGAGGCATTTGACCTGCCTTGAAGTACAGATACGCCATGTTGAAGTGCGCGACGGCCGGCTTGTTGTTCTGTGCCAAGACCTTCATCGCCGACGCCGCGTCGCCCGATTCGAATCGAACGCTGGCGAGATTGTTGGCATAGCGGGACGTTCCCGGTGCCAGCTGCAACGATCGTTCTAGCGTCGCGACCGCGCCGGCATGGTTGCCCATCTTGCTAAGCGTTAGACCGAGATCGTTGTAGAGACCGGCGTCCTGCGGGGATTGAGCGATCGCCGTTTGGAATGACTTCGCGGCCTCCGGTAAATTGCCTTGGCGGAAATGCAAACGGGCGATGGCCGTGACGGCTTGAGGATGATTCGGCGTGCTCTCCAAAGCCTTGGTGTAGCTTTCCATCGCCTTGCCGTAGTCGCCTGTCGATTCCCACAGTTGACCATTGGCGACGAAGACTTCGGCGTCGACCTTGTCCGGTTTGTTGTCCAACCGCAGCGGGTCCGTTTCGGCGAGTTGATCCGCGGTCTCGTCCGTTTTACGTCGGAAGACGCTGGTCATCGCATTGGCAGTTTTGCCGATCGCGTTCTTGGTGCTGACAGTCATGGCTTTGACTTTGCTGGTCGCGCCGTTTTCCGTCGCTGCGATTGTCTCCGTCGCCGTTGCACCCATGTCCGTCGGTGCCGTTCGAGCGAACGGATTCATAGAAGCCATGGGAAACCCACCGCTGGAACAGCCACCTGCGGTGATGGCGGCACCGACGATGATCGTCGAAAGTAGAATTCGGCGTGTTTGAGTCGTAGGTTTCACGTTTACTTTCCCCTCGGCCGTCCGTGCCTGATCAAGAGCGATCGGGCGATAACGGTTATCCGGATAGATTGAATGGTTCCGTATAGAAGGATCGGACGTCTGGGGGGACGGACTTGAACGGGTGTGCGATCAGATTGATAAGAATCGAAAAAAAAGGCGGCCGATGAAACTCATCGACCGCCTTTTACAGGGGAAAGATTGGTGCGATGCACCGACAACGTGTTTACTGGCCCGAAGGTGTTGCGACGGAGTTGTTCCCCGATGCGCTGACCTGAGGCAATCGGGGCGCCGGCATGCCTTCCAGCCATTCGCGGCTGACCTTGGTTGCCCAAGCACCCGACGATGTCCCGGGTTCGACGTCGGTCACCATGACGGCCGGAGTCTGGCCCTGCAGATTCAACGATGCCAAGGTTTGATGGACCGATGCGATGCGGGACTGAGTTTCCTCGGGGGTTAGGCCTCGCATCACGAAGAGCTCGCGATGTGCCGAAGGAGCCTGGGTCGCAATCCATTGGACGCGACGGCTTCCCGAAGCCAGCAACGCACCATCACCTTCGCGGAACAACTCGTGACCGATGGTGTTGTGCAAACGCCATCCGTTGTGTTTCATGATTTCGAACGGCTGCACGACTTGCATCGCGTCAACTTCGTTAAAAGGATCTGGCCAAGCGTTGTTGCGATGATACCCGACATTCATGTTGTGCCAGAACGTGTGCCAATCGGCTGAGGCCGACGTTGCAGTCACACCGACGGCCAAGAAAGCCAACACGAATCGGTTGAATTGGACGGTTCGTCTCATAACAGGCAGTTCCTTCCGCCGGCAAAAGCGATCCGGCTGGAACGCTTTCATCGTTTGAAATTGATCGTTGGAATTGGCGAGGGAGCAGACCGTCGCCGGGGGTGGATGGCGGCACCCGATTCCTTCGGGACCGTCCGTCGCTTAGTTCATCGGCGGATCGGCACCCCAAACTTGCCAGTGCGTCGAGGGTGACGCGAATTCGTTACGACCGACAAACTCGAACCTCTGAACCGACACCCGTTTGCGACGTCCGACTTCAAACCATCGGTTCGACGACGATCGTTTCCCCGTCGAACTCCACGACATCACCGAGCGACAATTGCTTCCGGCGGCGGGTTTCGATTTCTCCATTCACTTTCGCCTCGCCGGCTTGGATCCGCACTTTCGCTTCGCCACCCGTACCGACGAATCCGACAAACTTCAAAAAATCGTCCAAACGGATGACGGGGATATCGTCAGTCGACATGGTCTCGTAGAGCTTTCAATCAAGAAGTGGGCGGACGGGCAACAGATCGCCCCGCGGAAACTTCCGCTACGATACTCTCTATTCCCTCCTTCGACCGGACTCTGTCAAGAAAATGAATTCGCCTCCTTCGCCAACACCGATTCCGACCGTCACTGTGGATCGAAAAATCAGCATTGATGCCTATCGTGGCATGGTGATGTTTTTGATGCTGGCGGAAATGCTGCGCCTGGATCGTTTGGCCGAACATTTTCCGAACGTCAAGTTCTTTCAGTGGATTCAATTTCACACCACCCACGTCGCCTGGGAAGGCTGTTCGCTTCACGATTTGATTCAACCAGGGTTCACGTTCTTGGTCGGAGTGGCGATGCCTTTTTCCATCGCCAGCCGCATCAAACGCGGTGGTTCGACCAAATCGATGTTGTTGCACGCCGCGTGGCGATCGGTCGCGCTGGTGTTGCTCGGCATCGTGCTGAGGTCACTGGCATACGACCAAACGAACTACACCTTTGACGATACGCTGACCCAAATCGGGCTGGGATACTTCTTCGTCTTTCTGATCGCGTTGGCCCCTCGTTGGGTTCATTACGCGTCTGCGGCCGCCATCTTGATTCTGTTTTGGGTTGCGTTTTCCATTTCGCCGGCGCCCCCGGCTGACTTTGACTATCCGGCGGTGGGTGTGCCGACGGACTGGCCTCATCACTACGAAGGATTCGCGTCACGGTGGAACAAAAACAGCAACCTGTCATGGCGTTTTGACGTCTGGTTCATGAACCTGTTCCCCCGCCCTGAACCATTCACACATGCTGACGGTGGCTATGCGACGCTCTCCTTTTTTCCGACGATGGCGACGATGATCTTTGGATTGATCGCGGGGTTATGGTTGAAAGAACCGCTCGACTTGAAAGCCCGCTGGATTCGCTTCGGGGGCGCCATTGTGTTTGGGTTTGCGATCGCCTTCCTGTTGCAGTGGACCGGCATTTGCCCCAACGTTAAACGCATTTGGACGCCAACGTTCGCATTGTTCAGTGGCGCTTGGTGTATGACATGGCTGTTCGCACTCCACCTGATTTGCGATGTCGGGCGATGGCAGGGGTGGACGTTTCCTTTCGTCGTCATCGGCGCCAATTCCATTTTGATCTACGTGATGAGTTGGACACTGGAAGAACCGATTCACGAATTTTTGCATCGCCATTTTGGTGAAGGCCTCTTCGAAGTCTTCGGACGCTCGTACTCCGGTGGACTGATCGGTGCCGCAACCATGGCAATCATGTTTGCGGTCCTGTTGTGGCTCTATCGCAAACGTGTCTTCATCAAGATTTAGATCGGTTTCGTTGAATCACAGAATCACAGTCCATGACAGATCGATTTTCCCATTTCCGTGAACAACTCGATGCACTGGATCGCACCAGTCGCCTTCGCCGTCTCGTTCCCAGGTCACCCGCTGGCAACCAGTTTATCGAGAACGGTGCCGAGTTCGTCAACTTCGGCAGCAACGATTACCTTGGACTAGCATCACAACCAACGCCATCAGTTTCCCGCCGGGGAGGTGGATCCAGCAGTCTGGTTTGCGGCTGGACCGACGTCCACGAACAACTCGCCGACCGAATCGCATCATTGGAATCAACAGAGTCGGCGACGATCTTTCCGAGCGGGTTCGCCGCCTGCAGCGGCGTGGTCGCGACCTTGCCCGGGCCGAACGATTTAATCCTCAGCGACGAATTGAACCATGCGTCCCTGATTGATGGCTGTCGTTTATCGGCCGCTGATCGTGTCGTTTACCCGCACCGCGACGTTCTGGCGATCGAGTCCATTTTGCAGCAGCAGAGGAGCCAACACGAACGCGTTTGGATTGTCACCGACACGATCTTCAGCATGGATGGAACGATCGCGCCACTGGTTGAAATCTGTGACCTGTGCGATCGATTCGACGCGATCCCGATCGTCGATGAAGCGCATGCAACCGGGGTGATGGGCACAAACGGCAGCGGCGTCTGCGAGGCGCTGGGCGTCAAATCGCGAGTTCCCATTCGTATCGGTACGCTCAGCAAAGCCATCGGCAGCCAAGGTGGATTCGTCGCCGGTCCACACGTTGTGATCGACTATTTGATCAACCGATGCCGCACACTGATCTACAGCACATCGCTTACCCCCAGCGCGGTTGCGGCGGCGATGGCGGGTCTAGATTCGATCGAAGGCGAACCGGAACGAAGGGCCCGCGTACAAGCCCTGTCGTCACGACTGCGAGCGTCGCTCGAGATAATAACGCCGCCCGTCGAGTCGATTGTCCCGATCGTTCCGGTCATCCTTGGCGACGTCACGACGACGTTGGCGGCCGCCAAGTCGCTTGCTGATATCGGTCTTTATGTCCCGGCCATCCGCCCGCCGACCGTCCCCGACGGCACTGCCCGTTTGAGAATTTCGCTGTCGGCCGATCATACCGGCCAACAACTGGATCGACTGATAAAACACCTTCGTCGTGGCGACCCCTTTCGGCCGTCGGCTTAGATCCGGCTAGGAAATAAAGACATTCGCGCGAAAGATTCGAATTTGACCCTAACAAAATTCGCCGTCGATCGTCGAACTCTTTAGACTCGATTCTTCGAGCCTCTTCTCGATTCGCTTCTCTGAAATTTGGTGGTTGCTATGGCGCGAGTGCATCAGTCCGTCGTTGCGTTTTTCTGGTCCTGCATCGTTGGCTCGCTTCTTTTCAGCCCGCTCGGACATGCCGAACCGATCGGATGGATCGAACGTTATGCCTTGGCCGAGGATCGTCAATCGGCGCTCGATGAACTGATTCCCGGGACCGACGACTATTACTTTTTTCACTGCCTGCACTATCAAACGACGGCACAGTTTGAAAAAGCCGAAGCGATCCTGGCCGAGTGGGCGCCGCCTCACCTAGGCCAACCCAGCGCCACGGTCAAAGCGATGATCGATCGCCAGCGTTTACTGACCTATGACCAGTCGCCTCAACGAACGATCGATCACTTGGTACGCCGCCTCGGGATCCAGCTTAATCACGCCCCGCCAGCCACGCGCCACGAGCGGCGGTACCCGAGCGAGCTAGACGAAACCGTGTTGGACGTCCGGCAAATCATCCGAGAC